>JANODF010000001.1:0-1825 GCA_031412555.1 Archangium sp.
CGCGAAATAACTTCACCGCGACGCTGCTGGCGAACGGAACGGTGCTCGTCACGGGTGGGCAAACGTTCGCCAATAACACGTCGATCTATCACTCATCTGCGGAGATTTTCGATCCCGCAACGGGAGGCTTCACACTGGCCGGTTCGATGAGTATTCCGCGGAGTTCCCACTCGGCGGTCCGTCTCCAGGACGGCCGCGTCTTGATCACGGGTGGCTTCAATTCCACGACGACGGCGCAATCTGCCGAGATCTACGACCCCGCGACCCAGACGTTCGGCTCCGCAGGGACCATGACGACTTGGCGAAGTTCGCACACGTCAATCCTGCTCGCCGACGGCAACGTTTTGCTCGCAGGTGGCAACAGCACGCAGGTCAGTGCCGAGACGTACGACACGGTTACTGGAACCTTCACAGCTACCGCAGGGGGCATGCAGGAAGCGCGGCTGAGTGGTTTCACGGCGACCTTGCTGGCCAACGGCCGTGTGCTTTTCGCGGGCGGCGCCGCAAGCGTGTCACCAGGTGTGCGCAACACGGCTGAATTCTATGACCCGGTGACGCGCACCTTCACGGCCACAGGAAATCTGAGCGTACCCCGCCTGTACCATGCGGCCGCCCTCCTGCCGGATGGGAGCGTGCTCCTCTCGGGTGGACGAAGCCGGCAAACCGCGGTCAGGCCGGTTGCCACGATGGAGCGGTATCTGCCAGCATCAGGCACGTTCGTACCAGCAGGCGGGATGGTCACTCAGCGATCTTTCCATACCGCGACCTCGACCTCTGACGGCAGGGTCGTGATGACGGGCGGATCGGGAGGAGCCTCGCTCTCGTTCTCGACAGCTGAGTTTTACGATCCTGCATCAGCCGTAGCCCTGACCGGGGTCCCGTTGGCTGATGCCCAAGTCAACGTCGCCTATGCTGTAGTCGTCCTGGGCGCGCCGGGCGGAAGGGGGGCACCTTACACGATCGGGTTTGAAGCCGGTGCGCTTCCGCCCGGTCTGTCCTATAACGCCGCTACTTTCTCGCTCGGCGTCGGCGAAACGCCGACGGCCGTCGGGTCGTTCACCGTGGGCATGCGAGTATCGGACTCGGCCGGTCACTCGCGCCTGGAGCCGTTGACGCTTCGCGTCAGCCCGCTCGACATCACCACGACGGTACTGCCGCAACCGACTCAGAACCAGCCCTACAGTTTCACGTTGGGAGCGACGGGTGTCGGCGCGGTCACCTGGAGCGTCTACGCTGGGACGCTGCCCGCCGGACTGAGCCTTGTCGGCAACACAATCACCGGCACGCCGACGTCGCAGACGTTCTCGTCGTTCACGCTACAGGCGACCGACGCCGCCGGCCAGCGGACCAAGCAGTCCTACAGTCTGTCGGTGCAACTGCCGCCGGCCGATCAGCAATCGAGCTGGAACGTCAGCATGGCGCCGCTTGTTTTCGGTGGGCCCACGAGGCTGGGTCAGCGCGTGCGGACAGGGATCACCGGTTCCCTCGTCGCAGCCCGCGCGTCCAATCTGATCTGCCCGGCTGGGACGATGATCTCCGCGGAGATACAGGGCAACCTTCCCAGCGGCGCGCCGGACGGCGTGACCATTGCCTCTGGCACCGCGCTGGCATCAACCTTTGCATCGATTCCGTTGTCTCCGCAAATTTTCTTCGCTGCCGAAGCAGGGTTCGCGCTGGTGTTCAGCGCCGATCAGCAGTGCCAGTTGTTCCCGACCTCACACGACTCCTACGGCGGCGGTGAAGGGTTTGTCATGACGTCGCAATGGGAGCGACTGACCGATGTGGACGGCAGGCACGACATTCCCTTCCTGACGTATGTTCAGCC
>JANODF010000002.1:0-3273 GCA_031412555.1 Archangium sp.
GGCACGGGGCGCCAGGACGGCGGCGAGCGCGCTGCCTGCGGGCATTTGAAACTCGGGGCACCCGTCTTCATCGCGGATGCCGTTGCGCAACTCGGGCTCGTACGGGCAACGATCGATCGCGGTCGGTACGCCATCGCGATCCGGATCCTCTGCGTACGGATCGGCGATCACCACGACCTCTCGAGGACGTTCGGGTTCGCTGCTGCTGCGAGGCGCCCACGCGAGCCGCACGAGCCCTCGTGCATCGGGTGTTCCTGCTGCTCCGAAGAAGCCTGCACCGCCGGCAACTCCGAAGAGAATGCGATCGGCGATCAGGTACTGCAGGCCTCCGAGCAGCTCGAGGCTCATTCCATTGAGCGCGAAAGCGTTCTCTCCCGCGACCTGCACGGAGAACCGCGCCTCGGGCCCGAGCGTGAGCCGGTCGTTCAACAACGACGCGCCGAGCGCGAGCCCAAGCCGGGCCTCCGACGCGGCGGTCATTCCCAGCGCAGGCGGGCCGAACGAGGCGTAGGGGCGATAAAGAAATGCGCCGTCGAGTGCCCAGCGCCCCACGCCGAACGCACCGGCCAGCACGGCGCGCGGCATCACGCGCAGACCGGTGTCACCCTGATGGGTGGCGGCGCCTCCGATGGGGATCCACACCGTGGCGCCGAGGTGCAGGGAGATTCCGTCGAGGTCAGGCTGGCCCGCGAGCCGCACCAGCAGACCCACCCGGGGATCTCCGATGCCGATGGTCTGGAGCGGCGCGACCTGGCTGACGAGTTCGGGCCTGCCGGTCTCCAGGAAGGTCAGCGGCAAGCTCGCGCTCAGCTGCACCCGGTCGAGGAAGGAGACGGCCAGATCGAGGTGACCTGCGATCGCGTTCGAGACGATGGGGGTGAGCGGCCCGCGCCCGGTCTGCAGCCGGGGCTGGAGCGGGTTGTACGCGTAGTCGCCGGTCACGCCCACCGCGAGCAGGCGAACGCTCGAGTACCAGGGCCGCTCGACGAGAAACTGCGAACTGCCCGCCGCGGTGCCGTCGAGGCGGTTGAGAGCGAACCCTCTTTCCTGCGCGCGCGCAGCGCTCGCGACGAGAAGGAGGGACGCCAGGAGTGCGTGGTTGCAGCTTCGAAGGCGAACACACGGCAACGGCATGAGCTGTGAATCGTAGAGGGTGCCGCTCACGCGGGGAAGACAATGCTGCTCGGCCGCCTCTCTCCGCAGTCTCCGCCTCCTTGCAGTTGCATGTACGCTTCCCGTACGAAGTCTCCCTCTGACCCGCAGGCAGGAGTCGTTCATGCCCATTCGTTCCAATCTTCCCGGTGTCGTTGCTCCCAACACGCCGGCCACGACCACGCCTGTCACCACGCCCACTGCCCCCGTCGCGCCTGCGCGCCCTGCACCGTGGAGCGGCCCCGCGGGCCCGACGCCGCGTGATGCGTTCAACGTGGTGGCGAACACGCTGCGCAACGCGGGCCCGTCGAACTTCGAGATGATCGCGGGTCGCTACCCCGATGCCGTGCCGCTCACCACCGTGCTCGGTGCGATCGGTGCGTCGCCGCAAGGCCAGGCCGCGCTGGGCAAGGTGCTGGATGACTTGAAGGCGAAGACCGGCGTCGATGTGCCGCCCGAGCTGCGCGCTGCCGTGTTGTCGAACCCCGGTGCGTTGACGAAGGCGATGGAGCTTTCTCCCGGCCAGCTGAGCAACGGCATCGTGGGTCTCAACGCCGCGTACCAGTCGGGGAAGATCAAGAAGGGTGAACCCGCGCCGAACCTGCTGCCGCAGCAGTTCGATCTGTCGAAGATCGACGAGGTGGTGGCGGAGCGCCCGAAGCTGGAGATGAAGGAGCTCGCGCCCGGTTTGTTCCAGGGTGACCTGCCCAGCACGACCTCTGATCAGCAGATCAAACGCAACCGCGTGGTGGCCGAGGTCTTCGGCCGGCTGTCGAACAACGCGTCGTTGCCGGAAGGCGAGAAGTTCTCCGTCACGCACAACGGGAAGAAGTTCACCGGCCTCGATGAGTTCGCCAAGCAGCTCCAGGCCGATGGGTACGAGGTGAACGTCGCGTTCGAGCAGCGCGTGGCGAACTTCTCGAACTTGAAGACCGTGGTTCCGGGTTCGAATCCTCCGAAGTTCCTCGATGTGCCGGCGCCCTTGATGATCAAGACCGGCCTCAAGGATGGGCTCGGCAAAGAAGCGATCGTGCCCGCGGTGCATTCAGAGATGGTGATCTCCATCAAGGCGGGGCCGAACGCGCGTGGCCCGAAGTTCGACGCGGATCTGAAGTTCTACCAGGGCGTCAGCGGCACCGGTTTCTTCCCCTGCAACCTGACCGCGAACCCGGCGTGGTGCGGCAAGTCGCAGCAGGCCTCGCTCACCGGCGCCAAGGCGCTCGAGGCGATCTCGGTGGCCGGCGCGTTCACCGATGTCGTCAACACCACCGCGAAGGCGAAGAACCTGTACGCCGATGGCTACGGCATCACCGGCGTGTGCAACGACTCGGTGGCCGTGGTGCAGCAGGCGGTGACCGGCCGGGCCGATGCGTACCCGCTGTTGATGAAAGACGCCGTGCTCTCCGACGCCCTGGCCGAGCGGCTGGGCGATGCGAACAAGGCGGATGACCCGGCGTACAAGGCCATTCGCAAGGCGATGCGCGAGCTGCCTTCGGATGTTCGGCACAACGAGTCGCAGGCGCGGCGGGCGTTGGCTTCGCTTCCCTGGGTGGCGGGCAAAGAGCCTTTCGCCAGTTCGGAAGAGGCTCGGAGAATCCTCAGTCCGTAGACCGGGTTGAACGTCAGGCAACCTGACAGTCACCCCGGGCGACAATCATCGGGTCCCTTCGTGAACATCTTTCGATCACTCGCTCGCGGCATTTTGAACGGTCTGCGCGTCGGCAGGCCGGTCGAGGGTGAGGCGCGAGATGTGGCTCCGGTGGTGGTGGACGGGTTCGATCCCGCTCCGGCTCTGGTGACGGCTGCACCGAAGGTGGCACGCGCGGATCGGTATGAGTCGAGCTTCACGCCTGCGTCGTCGCAGGGCGATTCCTTCGAGCGGGCCGAGCGGTCGGCGCCGGTGGATCTCTCGGGTGGCGTGAAGGTGCACTACACGTTGATGGAAGAGTCCGCGGCTGCCACGGAGCCGCCGCAGGAGTTCTTCGCGGCATCGCTGGATGATCTCGATCTCTCTCAACTCCCTCTCCCTTTGGGAGTGGGTTGGGGTGTGGGTGCCGTCGCACCTCCCGAAGGTGAAGTCGTCGCTGCTGCACAAGTTGAGGTCCCGGTAGCGCCGCCCGC
>JANODF010000003.1:0-37945 GCA_031412555.1 Archangium sp.
CTGGACCTCAGCCATGCGGAGCCCGGCGCCGTTCCTCGCGCGGCCGCGGGTGCTGCTGGTGGACGATGAAGTGCTGGTGGCCAACGGTCTGGCGCGGTCACTTTCGAACGTGGCCGACGTCACCGTCGCTTCTTCGGTGGCCTCGGCGCTCGGCTTCCTCGAGCATCAGGAGTTCGACGCCGTGGTGAGCGACTTCGACATGCCGGGTCGCGACGGGCTCTCGCTGCTCGCAGAAGTGGCGCGCCGCTGGCCCCGGCTCAAGCGCGTGCTGCACTCGGGTGCGATGCCGCCCGAGGCCCAGGCTGCGCTCAGCAGCGGGGTGGTGCACGAGCTCATCGCCAAGCCCGCCCAGCGCGACGTGTTGATCGCCTCGCTCGCCACGCCCGCGCGCACGCGGTGACCGCAGAAACATAAATTCAATTTACAGTCATGCCGGTATTCGAGAAGCGAGCTGGCGCCGAGAACGCAGCATGGCCCTCCGAATCAACTCGCGTGGAAGTCAGGTCGTTCGGCTGCAGCAGGAACTCAAAGCAGCCGGCATGGCAGTCGGTCGCGCTGACGGTGTGTTCGGGAAGAACACCCTCAAGGCGGTCAAGCAGTACCAGACTCGCTACCGCCTCGGCGCCGACGGCGTGGTGGGCCCGAAGACCTGGAACAAGCTGCTGACCGACGGGAAGAACCCCCCGGGCGTGAAGAAGGCGGCGCCGGTGGCTTCGGCCCCTCGCGGCTCGCTGGTCACCGGCTACGTGAACGGCAGGGCCAAGAAGATCCGCGTGGCGTCCGTGGGTGGCGGCAAGGTGATGCGCGCCGACGCTGCAGCGAAGTTCAACAAGATGAAGGCCGCGGCCCGCCGCGCTGGCATCTCGCTGAACGTGAACTCGGCTTTCCGCACCATGGCGCAGCAGCGTTCGCTCTACGCCGCCTACAAGGCCGGCCGAGGCAACCTCGCCGCGCGCCCGGGCTACAGCAACCACCAGGGCGGCCTCTCGGCCGACGTGGCGACCGGTGGTTACGGCAGCCGCACCTACAAGTGGATGGCCCGCAACGCGCGCGCCTACGGCTTCGTCAACGACGTGCGCGGTGAGCCGTGGCACTGGACGTTCCGCGGGTGAGGCCTGCGGTCTCGCTCGTCTTCTGACGGCAGTTGGGCGAGAGTTTCGCGCTCATGGCACACACCCCATTGTTCACGCAGGGGCTCGCTGAGCTCAAAGCGGGCCGCTTCGCTGAAGCCAGAAAACGCTTCGCCGAAAACGAAGAGAAGGCCGGCACCACCGCGTCGACGAAAGACCTGCTGCGCCAGGCTGAGCAGAACCTGCTCGCCGGCAAGGTCGACGTCGCCGCGCAACAATTCAACACGGTGCTCGAGCGCAACCCCACCCTGCCCGAGGTGTATCTGGGGCTGACGCGCATCGCGTTGTTCACCGGTCAGCTCGCCGATGCGCGCACGCACGCGATGGCGGCGGTGAAGGTCGGCCCGCAGCTGGGCCTCTCGTGGACGCTGCTCGGCCTCGTCCATGAAGCCGAAGGCGACCCGAAGGCCGCGCTCACCCACCTGGAAAAAGGCGCGCAGCTGGGCGCCCACGTCTTCCTCTGCCAGTTCAACTTCGGCCGGCTGCTCGCTTCCGAAGGGCGCGCGGGTGAAGGCATTCCCTTCCTGCTCAAGGCAGTGGAGCTCGATCCGAAGAACGCGGACGGCTTCATGATCCTCGGCATGGCGCAGAAGAAGGTGAAGCAGTTCGAGAAGGCCCTCAAGGCGATCGAGAAGGCGAAGGATCTCAACCCGAAGAACGTGGACGGCTGGGCCACCCTGGCCGACGTGTTGTTCGAAGCGCGTGAGTTCGCCGCCGCCCGCACCACGCTCGACAACGGCCTCGAGGCCGTCGGTGAACACCCTGCCCTGCTCGAGAAAGCCACCGCCTGCGCGATGATGCTCGACGACGCCGCGGGCGCCTGCGCGTACCTGGAGCGTGAGCTCAAGGTGGTGCCGCAGCATGAACAGGGCTGGCTCAACCTGGCGCACCTGTCGCTGCTGACCGAGAACCTCGATCGCAGCGAGTCGGCGGCCCAGGAGCTGATCAAGCGCAACCCGAAGAGCTGGGAAGCCTGGTTCCACCTGGGCAACCTGTACGACGCAGTGCCCGACGAGACGAAGTCAGAAGACGCGTACCGCAAGGCGCTGGCCATCAAGGGCGACGAGTGGAAGGTGCTGATGAACCTCGCCACCATGCTGGTGCAGACCAACGTGAAGGCCAAACACCAGGACGCCAAGCTGCTGCTGAACAAAGCGAAGGGCCTGGCCCCCGCGGGTGAGTGGCGCGTGCACTACAACCTCGCGCTGGCTCACGTGCGCCTGGACGAGCTTCAGGAAGCGCTCGCGCTGGCCCGGGAGATTCAGAGCAAGGCGCCCGCGACGGATCCGATGGTGGCCGAGGCGAAGAAGCTCGAGTCGAACCTGCTCGAGAAGAACTGACCGCCCTCGCCCCGACCCTCTCCCAAAGGAGAGGGAAAGAGTTGATCAGCGAATGGTGCCGAAGCCGGCGATGCGCGCATCACCCACGGCGTAGGTCAGCCGGCGAACCGCGTCACCCGAATTGCCTTCGATGGTCTGCACCATCAAGCGGCCGTTCTTGCGGAAGACCTTCTCCACCATGCCGGTGTGCTGGGCGGTCGGGCCGCTGCCCGGTTGCCAGTCGAACATGATGATGTCGCCCGGCTTCGGGTTGTTGCGGTTGAAGGTGCCGTTGCTCTTGATCTTCTCGAGCAGCGCGGGCGTCCACGGCTCGTTGAGCGGCTTGCCGGCCTTCGAGTAGCAGTAGCTCACGAAGTCAGCGCACCAGGCCTCGGGCGGGCGGCCGAAGAACCTGGAGAACGGGTTCCCGTTCTCGCCCTTCTCGTGGAAGCCCAGGAAGCGGCGCGCGGTCTCGAGCACCTTGTCGCGGTAGTCGCTCTTCGCGTCCTTCTTCATCTTCGCCAGCTGGTTGGTGCCGATGGCGCCGTCTTGCTCGAGCTTCGCCTTCTTCTCGTACGCCTTGACCGCCTTCTGGGTGCGGGCGTCGAACAGGCCATCGATGCGGCCGGGGTTGAAGCCGAGCTTCTTGAGCAGCTTCTCCGAGGCCTTCACCGCGCCGCTGCGCTCGTTGAGCTTCTGCGCGGGGTCCGCCGGCTTCCTGGAGAGGATGTAGCTCTTCTTGAGCTCCTTCCAGGTTCGGGTGTCGACGGTGCCGGTGACGGGCAGCTTCGATTTGGCCTGGAACACCTCGAGGGCGCCGCGGGTGCGCTCGTCGAAGGTGCCGCTGGTGTGTTTGGGATCGAAGCCGGCCGCCTTGAGGTGCAGCTGCACGTTCTTCACGGCAGCGCCTGTGGAGCCTTCTTGCAGGCGGCCGCAGGCGAGCGCAGTGGCGCGATCGAGGCGGGCCTGCGCCCTGGTGGGCGCGATGCGGCGGCGCTCCGGGGCGTGGGCGAGCTTGCTGACTTCCGACTTGAGGACCTGGCGGGAACTCTTGCCCAGCCACTGCGCGCCGTCGGTCAGCTCCTTCTGATCCTTGCGGAAGGCCTTCACCGCTTCGCCGGTCTGCCGGCTGAAGATGCCGTCGGCCTTGCCGGCGGTGTAGCCGAGCTTGTTGAGGCGGCGCTCGAGCACCTGAATCGAATCGGACTTCTGGCCCACGGAGACGAAGAGGTCGTCTTTCTGGGTCTTGATGCGCTGGTTGACGGCGGCGAGCTTCGTGCTCGTCTTCGAATCGAGCGTGCCGGTGGCGGAAAGGCCGAGTGAGGCCTGGAATTCCTTGAGCGCCTTGGTGAAGGCGGGGGTCACCTTGCCGTCGACGGCGCCGGGCTTGAAACCAGCGCGCGTGAGCATCGACTCGGCCTGCTTGAGCTGCGCCCTGGAAGGCAGCGCCAGCGTGGTGGGCGGGACGACAGGGCGAACCGGAGCAGGAATTCGGATGGGCACGATGGCGACTCCCCAGTGTGGCGGGTGATGTCGGATAATCGGCGCAGCCGAGGGCTCGGATTCTGGGAGCCACTGTCAAAGCTCGCGACAGATCGAGCGCATTTCGCGATGAATTTCGGCTCAGTACTGGAGGGGATAGGTGATCGGGTCGCCCGGTACTTCGCTCGTAGGGAACCGCACCTCTGACAGCACTCGGGTCAGGCACCTCACCAACTCGGGCGGTCCGCCCGATGGGCTCTCAAATCCACTCGGCACACCACTGGGCAGAATCCGGAACCGCAGGAGGATCTTCCCTCGGCTGGCCGGATCGCGCTGCCGCTGCTCCGCGACGCAGTGACCCAGTTCGGACTTGTGACTGACGATCGCGTCCTGCACGTCGCTCTGCCTCAGCTCGTGCAGAGGCTTCGGGGTCGCACAGGCCAGCAACAACACGAACAGGACGACGGCTCCACGCATGGGTTCAAGAATGCTTTGGCGGCGTGGCGTCGTCATCTCCTTCTGAGAGTAGTGACCGGCGTCGACGAACAAGGCGAGCCCAGGCCACGCGCGCAGCCTCTGTGGCGATCCGCGCGCTCATTCCGTCGAGCGGCTTGAGCACCGCGCTGGCAAACCCACGATGCCAGTTCGGGTTGTGAGCGAGGTACCGCTCCCACGGCTCGCGCAGCGCGGCCGACCGGGGCGGCGTGTGCCTTGGCTCGACCGGGAGGGTCGGCAACGAGATCCACCCGGTCGCTGGATCCCATCCGCAGTGTTCAGCCGCCAGCCGATTCAACAGGCGCCGCTCCCACGCGCTCATCGCGGGATCGTCGTGCAGGTACACCGGCCCCGCATGCTGGAGCATCAGGTACGACGGCAGGTAGGCCGCCCCGAAGACGTACGCGCGATGGCCGCGAAACCGCAGCCACATGGACACGAAGCTCGCCGTGCCTGACGCGATGATCTTCCAGCCGCTTCGATGGTTCGGCGCGACGCACGCGTACTCGCCTTCCCAGATGACGACCTTCTCACCTTCGTGCTCGAGGGTGCGCAGCACGAATGCGTACATGCCGACGAGCTCACCCTCGTGTTCGTCGACCCAGACGAACTCGCAGCGGCGCAGACACTCTCGAAAGGCGACGAAGTCCTGCTCGGGGTCGGTCTCGGGCTTGAGCCCCATCACCGACACCCGAAAGGCGCAGAGTTCACGCACCGTCTGCTCTGAAAGCGTCGCGGGCAACCAGTGACCCGGCAGCCCAAACCAACGCGCTGCGCCCCTGAACCGTTCGGAAGCCTTCGACCGCAAATTCACGCGCGCCCCCTATCAGGTTGGGAGCGTTCGAAGTCCGGAGGAACTCACGAGTGGGCTCGGTGTGGCGCCACCACCCTGACGGCCGAATGACCCACCGGTCTCGCTCGTAACCAGCCACAACCGTTGCGCACCAGGCACCGGAACGCCGCCTGCAGTCATCTGCCCGGTGAACACCCGCGGCCCTCTGCCACCTCGTCGGATCCTCGCGGGGCTCGCGCTCGCGGCGTGGGCGCTCGCCGTCACCGCGGCGGTCTTGCCGTTGTTCGCGAGCCACCTGGTGGTCTTCAAGCCGGGTGGCACGGCGTCAGCGGCCATCGTCCCCGGCTCGTGGTCGATGACGCACGTGCTGGCGCAGGCGTGCGCGTGTTCGCAGACGGTGGTGCCCTACCTGTTGAAGCGCGGGCCCGTCGACGCGCACGAGAAGGTGCTGTTCTTCGGCCGTCAGCTCGCCCTGGAAGCCGAGCTGCGGGCCCGGGGCTTCGAGGTCGAGGTGCGCGACCCGGCGACGCGCGACCGCAGCGAAATCACCGCCGTCCCCTTCTTGATGATCTCCAACCCCGCGGGGGTGGTGGTGTACGCCGGGGGCTACTCCGACCACCGCGTCTCGGTGACCACCGCGCTCCAGGACGTGGCCTTGCTCGAACAACTGCGCGCACACGCCGACTCGGCCGCGCTGCCCGTCATCGGCTGCGCGGTGAGCGCGCAAGACCAGGCCCGCCTCGACCCCTTCGGCATCAAGCGCATCGGAGCTGAATGATGACCTACCGTGAGCAACACAACCGTCGTACCAGCCTCGTCTTCCTCATCGCGCTGGGCCTGCACGTGCCCGTCTTCCTGGTGGTCGGCGCGGCCACGGGCAAACCCGCCTGGGTCACGCTGCTGCTCAGCGCCTTGTTCCTCGCAGGGCCGGTGGCGCTGTACCTGTCGGGCGTCACCTCGTCGTTGCTGCCTTGCGTGGTGAGCTTCACCGGCATCGCGTTCTCGGGGCTGCTGATTCACCTGAGCGGGGGGATGATCGAGATGCACTTCCACATCTTCGTGATGACCGCGGCCTTCATCGCCTTCGGGCTCGGCAGCCCGATCGTGGTGGGGCTGGCGACCACCGCGGTGCACCACCTGGCCTTCTTCTTCCTGCTGCCGCGCAGCGTCTTCAACTACGAGGCCTCCATCTGGATCGTGCTGCTGCACGCGGGCTTCGTCATCATCGAGACGGTGCCCGCGCTCTTCATCGCCCACCGCTTCAAGAAGCTCATCGACAGCCAGGACTCGACGATGGGTGAGTTGAGCTCCATCACCGAGCGGGTCAACCAGTCGGTCTCCGAGTTGCACGAGGCGGGGCAGACCCTGGCGTCGAGCAGCTCTGGCACCGCCGCCTCGCTGCAGGAGACGGGCGCAGCGCTCGAGCAAATCAACTCGATGGTGCAGCTCAGCTCTTCCAACGCGCAGCAGGTGGCTGATCTCTCGCGTACCTCGAGCGAGTTCGCCCTGAAGGGCGAGGCCGAGGTCTCCAACCTGGTGGGCGCCATGCAAGGCATGTCTGAGTTCTCGCGGCGCATCGAGGAGGTCACCGACATCATCGACGACCTCGCGTTTCAGACCAACCTGCTCGCCTTGAACGCAGCGGTCGAAGCGGCGCGCGCAGGTGACCAGGGCAATGGCTTTGCCGTGGTGGCCGAAGCGGTACGCGAACTCGCGCAGCGCAGCGGGGTCGCTGCAAAAGACATCTCGGCCCTCATCACGCAGAGCCGGCAGTTGGTGGAGAGCGGAGTGGGTGCCACCCGGCGCAGCGGCGACGCGCTGCAGAAGATCGTCCACTCGGTGAAGAAGGTGGCCCAGCTCAACCAGGAGATCGCCAGCGCCAGCCGCGAGCAGGCCTCGGGCATTCAGAACATGATGCGGGGCGTCTCCTCCCTCGACTCGGCCGCCCAGAGTACCGCCCACACCTCGGAGAGCTTCACCCTGTCAGCCGACGCGCTGGCTCAGGAGTCAGCGCGCATGAAGGACCTGCTCGTCGACCTGCAGGCCGCCATGGCCTGAGGTCGCCGGTCGTTACTTCAAGAGGTCTTTGCACGCGTCTGACAGGCCACCGAAGGCGCCGAAGGCACAGGCTGTCCCCTCCGAGACCGCCTTTTCTTCGTTGCCCGTGCTGCAGGCCTGCGCCCGGCCCAGGCAGGTGGCGTAGGTGTCGAGCACCTTGAGGTCGTCGGCCGAGCACTTGGAGCTGTCCTGGCACGACGCGCCCCTGGTGAGCGTGACGCTGCTCCCGCCCGAGGTGTGCTTGCACTCCGACTTGCCTGCATAAAAGGTGTCGGAGGCGGCGTTGATGCGATCACAGACGTTGCCTCCGCAGCCGGCGAGGGTGGCAAGGGCGACGAAAGAGAGGATGACCAGCGACTTCGACATTGATGACTCCAGGCGACTTGCCGGCCGAGATGGCCAGTTCCACTTGGTCGTTCGAGCAGCCAAACGTGGGTAGTGCGAACCAGCACCATGGACTGAGCCTGCTAACGTCGCCCGCTCCCATGCACGGTCAGCTCGAGACACTGGAAGCAGTTGAACGCGGTTCTCTCTCAGCAGACGAGGCCGCGCTTCACCTCGGGACGAGCGCCGATGAGGTCCGGTCGTCGCTGCGCGTCTTGTCGCTCTCTCGCGACCTCGCGCAGCGCGAGTTCACCCGGGCCCGCCGCGCCCAGCTCCGGCGCGTGGCCGTCGCAGGCACGGTGGCCGTCGTCTCCGGCCTGCTGTGGTTCAGCGCGCCCGCACTCGCCCAGGTCGCGTGTGCGCAGACGTTGCCCTCGCCGTTGATGACCTTCTGTCCCAACGCGCCGGCGCTCGCGACCGACGTGAACGGCAACTTCCAGGGCGTGGTGAACATGCTCACCAACAAGACGGGGCCGCTGTCAGCGCCCAACGCCATCACCACCTCGGCAGTGACGGTGACCTCCGGGCCGCTCGACTTCGGCTCGCGCACCGGAGCGCTCATCAATCTCTACACTCCCGATTACGGCATCGGCATCCAGGACTCGACCGCGTGGTTTCGCACGGGCGGGAACTTCGCCTGGTTCAAGAACGGCGTGTTCTCGCAGACCGCCTTCGATCCGGGCGCGGGCGGAACGACCCAGATGACCCTCGATGGCTCAGGCAACTTGAGGGTCGCAGGTCAGCTTGCCGGCGGGTCGCTCCGCCAGACGAGCTGCGCCTGGGGCCCCACCGGGCCCGGCGTCACCGCTGACAATCAGGTGCACCAGATGTTCTGTCCCGTCGGCAGGTACATGGCGGGCTTCAGGTGCACCGCGCAGACCTACCTCGATGGTGACTGCGCGGCCTGGTGCTGCCTGCCCTGAAAGCCGCGCCCCGCCGTCGAAAGAGCTAAAGGGCGCTCATGATTTCGCGGCGGGAGGTCATCGTTTCGTTCCTCGGCGCCGCTGCGCTGCAGGGGTGCCGCCGCCGGGCTCCTGAAGTCCCAGGCTCGCTCGTCGATCGCATTCACCAGGTCGGTCACCTGCTGCGGCAAGGCGAGCTCCCGCGCGCCCAGGAAGACACCGCCCGGCTCGACTGCCTGGTGGTGGGCGGTGGCGCGGCAGGGCTCTCGGCTGCGTGGCGACTGCGCGGCGCGGGCCTCGAGTCACTGCGCGTGGTCGAAGTGGAAGACGTCTTCGGAGGCACCGCGCAGAGCGGGAAGAACGACATCTCCGCGTTCCCCTGGGGCGCGCACTACTTACCTGCGCCGCTGACGAACTCGGGCCCGGTGCCGCGTCTGCTGCGCGAGCTGGGCGTGGTGACGGGCGTCGACGAGACCGGGGCGCCCACGTTCGCCGAAGAAGCGCTCATTCGAGAACCCGAAGAGCGGCTCTTCTACAAAGGCCATTGGTACGAAGGCCTCTACCTGCGCGCCGGCGCTTCGCCCGAAGACCTGGCCCAATTGCACCGCTTCGAGCAGGTGACCGCGGCGCTGGCCGCAGCGCGTGATGCCAAGGGCCGCAAGGCCTTCGCAGTGCCCATCGAGACGGGCAGCGACGACGCGGAGTGGACGCAGCTCGATCGCCTCAGCATGGCCGAGTGGCTCACCCGCGAAGGCTTCACCTCGCCGCGGCTCACCTGGTTGGTCGACTACGCCTGCCGCGATGACTACGGCGCGACCGCGCAGCACATCAGCGCGTGGGCCGGGCTCTGGTACTTCTGCGCGCGGCAGACCGGCGAGGAGAAGAATGACGGCTACCTCTCCTGGCCCGAAGGCAACGGCCGGTTGGTGAGCCAGCTGGCGAAGAGTCTGCACACTGATCAGCTCCAGAAGAACGTGCTGATCCACTCCCTCGAAGAAACCGAAGGCGGCTGGCATGCGCACGGTCTCGAGGCAAAGACGCGCACGCCGGTCCGCTACTTCGCGCGCCAGGTGGTGCTGGCCACCCCCCGTCACGTGGCCGGCCGGGTGCTCAGCGCGTGGAGAACCGCGCGCCCGAAGTTCCTCGAGGCCTTCGTTAGTGGCCCCTGGGTGGTGGCCAACCTGACCCTGAACGAACGCCCCCGCGGCCGCGGCTTTCCGCTCGCCTGGGACAACGTGCTCTACGACTCGAAGTCGCTGGGCTACGTGATGGCCAACCACCAGGCCGCGCGCGCCAGTGACGTGGGGCCCGCGGTGGCCACCTGGTACTACCCGCTGGCCGAGGGCGACGTGCTGGCCGAGCGAAAGAGACTGCTGGCCACCACCTACGAAGACTGGCGCGCCATCATCCTGGCCGACCTGGTGCCCGCTCACTTCGGCCTGGAGAAGCAGTTGCAGCGCATCGAGGTGATGCGCTGGGGCCACGCGATGGTGCGGCCGGTGCCGGGCTTCATCTGGGGCCCGGCCCGGCAGGAGGCGCAGGTTCCACTCAGCGGCAGCCTGCACTTCGCGCACTCCGATTTGGGCGGGTTGGCGGTCTTCGAAGAAGCCAACTGGCACGGGGTGCGCGCGGCCGAAGCGGTGCTGGCGGGGCTGCAGCGGGTTTCTCCCAGCTGGTTGTGACGCCTCCCCAGTCTCAGCGATGACGGGCGCCCCTCGCGGGTGCTCTCATCCTGGCGGGGGGCGGCCACCATGGAGGAAGCAGCACCATTCGACGACAGCGCGTTTCGCAGACTCGCGTCGTTTTCACCCGACTCGCTGATCGCGCATCGTGACGGGTTGATCATCTGGGCCAACGAGGCCACGGCGCGGCTGCTGGGCTTCGACTCTGCAACGCACATCGAAGGCCGCACGGTGCTCAGCTTCATCGCCCCCGAGAGCCTGGAGCGCGCCCACCAACGCCTCGCCCGGCTGCTCGACACCGGGCAACCGGAGCCGCGCGACGAGTTCTTTTTGATCAGCGCCCGGGGCGAACGGGTGCTGACCGAGGTCTCCACGTCGGCTGCGGGCGGCGGGCTGATGGTGACTTCGGTGCGTGACCTGCGGGAACGGCAACGGGTCGAAGCACGGGCGCGGGCGGTCTTCGAGGTGAGCAGCGAGGCGATGGGCGTCTGCCGCGAAGGCAACCACGTCGAGGTCAACGCCGCCTTCGCGCGCCTGTTCGGGTACGACTCGCCTGCCGAGCTGGTGGGCGTGCCCGTGGTGGATCTGGTCGAGCCTTCGGAGCACTCCCGGATCACCTGGTTGATGCAGCGCCGGGAGAGGGGTGAAGCGACGCCCTCGAACTATCTGGCCAAAGCGCGCCGGAGGGACGGCTCGAAGCTGTTGATCGAAGTGCAGGCCTCGTCGTACCGCGAGGCCGATGCCCACACCTCGGTGGTGGTGATGCGTGACGTCACCGCGCAACACGAGTTCGAGAATCGGCTGGCGGCCAGCGAACACCGGCTGCGGCAGCTGTGCCATCAGATGCCGGTGGGCGTGTGGGAGGTCGATCTCTCCGAGACCCGGCGCACGGTCGACGCGTTGAGGGCCCGGGGCGTGACCGACTGCGGGGCCCATTTTCGAGATCACCATGAAGACACGCTGCGCTGCCTGGGGGCGATCGCAATCCTCTCCGCCAACCAGGCCGCCTGCGAACAGGCTGGCGTGAAAGACGAAGCCGAGCTGCTCGGCAGCATGTACCGCTTCATTCCGCCCGAGTCGGTGGCTGACGTGACGCAAATCTTCGCGGAGTTCGCCGCGGGAGTGAAAGTGGTGACCACCGAGACCTGGGCCCGCACGCGCAGCGGGGAACGACGCTGGGTCTCGATGCGTGCCACCGCCATCTCCGGGCACGAGCAGGACTGGGCGCGGGTGTTGGTGACCACCACCGACCTGACCGAGCGCAAGAAGGCGCGCGAAGAAAAGGACCACCTGCAGGAACAGCTGCGTCACAAGGAGAAGCTGGAGGCCATCGGCCGGCTGGCAGGCGGCGTGGCGCACGACTTCAACAACCTGCTGGCGGCCATCTTGAGCAGCGTCGAAGTCTCGCTCGACGACCCCACGGCCGGGCCGCCCGTCAGAGAGAGCCTCACCCTCATTCGGGAAGCTTCGTTGCGCGCGAAGGATCTGGTGCAGCAGATCCTCACCTTCGGCCGCAAGGACAAGCCGAAGCTGGTACCGCTGGACCTCGCCGAGGTGGTGACCGGTGCGCTCACCCTGACCCGCGCTGCGCTGTCTTCGAACATTCAGCTCGAGGCGAAGATCGACGACGTGGGCACGGTGCTGGCGGATCGCACGCAGGTGCATCAGGTGTTGCTCAACCTCTGCTCGAACGCGCGCGACGCGGTGCAGCCGGGCGGCCACATCACCATCACCCTCGAGCGGCTGGCGGCGAAGGCGCGGCTGCGGGTGAAAGACGACGGCGCCGGCATGGACGAGGCGATCCGCGCGCGCTTGTTCGAGCCGTACCTGACCACCAAACCCAACGGTCACGGGCTGGGCCTGGCGGTGGTGCACGGCATCGTGGCGGGGCTCGGAGGCACCATTCACGTGGAGAGCACGCCCGGTCACGGCACCTGCTTCGACGTGTTCCTCCCGCTGGTGGAGACGCAGGTGACCCCGGCCGCCAGCCTGTCGAACGTGAGCGCCCAGGAGCGGCTGCTGCTGGTCGATGATCAGCCGCTGGTGCGCGCGGGCCTGTGCCGGCTCTTGCAATCGATGGGCTACCGGGTGACCGAAGCGAGCGACGGGCAAGACGCGCTCGAGCGCCTGCGCGCGGCGCCGCAGGACTTCGACCTGGTCATCTCGGATCAAATGATGCCCCGGCTCTCCGGGCTCGAGTTGGCGCGGGCGTTGAGGGCCGACGGCTCGCGCATGCCCATCATCCTGTGCAGCGGCTTCAGCGAGGCCCTCGACGAAGAGAATGCGATGAAGTGGGGGGTATCAGGTGTGCTTGCCAAGCCGATCGATCGCACGTCGATGGCTACGGCGGTGAGGCGAGCGCTCGGGTAGGAGAGCGGTCGTGCGACACCTGTTCTGGCTTCTCGTGTTTTCCGGCTGCAACCTCGTCAAGGGGCTGCCGAAGGATCACGAGTGTCGCTCCAACCTGCGGCAGATCGCCGGCAAGCAGTTCGCCTTCTTCTCGGAGCACCAGCGCTACGCGATTCACCCGGTGGAGATCGGCTACGCGCCCAGCCAGGGCAATCGCTACCTGTACCTGTTCTCCAGCGAAGGGCCGCTGACCCGGCGTGACGAGCTCGCGTCGCCGCCGCACGGAGAGTCGGTGGGTTATGGGCCCGACTCGAAACGGCGCCCGGTGCTGCTCGAAGACCTGCTGGCGAAGTTGCCCGCCGAGGTGCGTTCGACCGTGGGCCTCTCGGGCACCTGCCCTTCGTGCGAGGTGACCATCGCCTGCGTGGGCAACCTCGACGAGGATCCCGACGTCGACGTGTGGACGATCTCCACCGCGGATCGTGCGGGGGCACCGCGCGGCACTCCGATTCATCACCTGAAGGATTTGTGAGAGCGCTCTTCTTGTCTTCGGTGTCGTTGCTTTGCTGCACGCGCGCCCCGGCCGTGGTGATCGACGCGGGCGCGCCGCCTGCAGAATGCACCTCGGCCACGGTGCTCGTGCCCGGTGTGCCGGGAAGCCCCGGTCACCTGATCGCCTCGGAGCGCAACCCCAACGGCGCCAGCGAGCTGGCCACCTTGATGCGCACCTTCGTCGACGATTGGAAGGCGGCGCGGGTGGCGTTGGAGGCCGACGCGGGGGTGAACGCGCGGCTGCCCACCCATCGCAAGCTTCGCTGCGCGTGGCCGACCGACGCGGCCGATCGCAACCCGGTGTTCGATTCGTTCGCGGTCGGCTACCTCGAGAAGGTGAAGGCCTTCGACGCGAAACCTTCGCGTGAGACGTACGAAGGGGTGCTCGACGGGTGCAAGGCTTGCCACGAGGTCTCCTGTGGCGGCCCGCTCGAGGTGATCGAAGGCCTGCGCTGGACTCGTTGAAAGCAGTGAGAGAACATCTGAGCCGTGGGTCAGGTGAGTACCTTTATCTCCCTCTCCCTTCGGGAGAGGGTCGGGGTGAGGGCCAGTCTTCGCAGTGACTCCAGAAAGCTTCCGATCCGCCGCGGGCGCGTCACCTGCCCGTCACGTTCGCCTCAGAGTCTTCCCGCCCATGAAGACACTCATTCCGAGCCAGTGGACGGTACCGAAGCGATTCCGTGAGCGGGTGGGCGAGCGCGCCGGCCGCCAGCGCCAGATGTCCGAAGACGGGCACCTGCTGCTGGTGCTCCATGGCCTGCCGCAACCGGGCAATCCCGAACGCGCGGCGCGGCTCTTCTGGCGCGACAAGACGGGCGCGTGGAAGTCGGCAGGTCAAGGCACCGGGGTCGGCCCGCTGCGTGCGCACCTGACCGAGTTCGAAGAAGCGGTCGACCGCCACGAAGATCGCCTGCGCACCGCCTCGACGGCAGCCGACTACTTCGACGTGCTCAAGGCGGCCACGCCGCTGCACCGCACCAGCCGCAACCTGCTGCGCACGCTGCAAGAAGCGCGAGAAGTCATCGATGATCGCGAGCTGATCAACCTGCGTGACCGCGCGGGTGAAATCGAACGCGCGAGTGAGTTGCTGGTGGCCGAAGCGCGAGACGGGCTCGACTACACCTCTGCGCAGCAAGCCGAAGCGCAGTCGAAGGTCAGCCTTCAACTCGCGCGTGACGGTCACAAGCTCAACACCATCGCCGCCGTCTTCCTGCCCATCACCGCGCTCGCGTCGATCTTCAGCATGACGCTGCGCAGCGGCCTGGAGACCTGGTTCTCCCCCTGGCTCTTCTGGGTCATCGTGGGCGCAGGCGTGGCGTTGGGCTTCACCATGAAGGCGCGCGTGGCGCCCAGTGAACAACCGGTCGAACCCGTCGCGCCCCCGGTGAAGATGAGGCGTGCGTTGGTGCGGGTGAGTGCCGAAGCTTAAGGCCGGGCCTGCTGCATCACCGGCTTGCGCACCGCCAGCGGCAGGGTCACGTCTTCGAGACCGAGCTGACGGAAGAGAGCCAGCGCGTCCCACTCCGAGTACTCGGAGACGAGCTTGCCGTTGCGAAGCTCGGCGAGGTTGAGGCCGGTGACCTGCGCGCTCTTGCCGCTCGACTCGATACCCAGAAAGGGACCGAGGTGCGTGCAGCGCATCGTCCACCTCGTGGTCACGTGTTTGTCGGAGGCCACCACCGCGTTGAGCTCGAAACGCACGTCGGGAAACGCGAGCCGGAAGCCCTTCACCGCGTTGCGATACTGCTCGACGTTGAGCGGCCCCCGGAGCGGATCGCGGCCTTCGAAGGCGGGGTCGAGCAACTCGTCGAGGGCCTGCAGCTTGCCGTTGTTCCACACGTCTTCGATCAGCCGGCGCGTCACCTGCGTGTTGTCGTGAGCCATGATTGGAGGGCTAACCGTTCTGAACGGGCGCTGCTCCGGCCTTTCGGATGGGTAACGTCGATCAGCGCACGTCGAGCATCTCGACCTCGAAGACCAGGGTGGAGCCCCGCGGAATCTTCGGCTTCTCGTCGTTGCCATACGCGAGCGCGGCCGGCACGGTGATCACCCGCAGCTCACCTTCGGCCATGCCCAGCAGCCCTTCATCGAGACCGGGGAGCACCTGGCCCTCCCCCACCCAGAAGTTGAAGGCGCCCCGCCCGTGCGAGTCGTCGAACACGCCGCCGTCGAGCAGCGTGCCGGTGAAGTGAATGGAGATCTTGTCGCCCTTCTTCGCCACGTCAGCGCCGTCGAAACCGGCCCGCAGTTTCTGCACCACCACCCCGCTCTCCAACTTCTCGGGGGGCTGCGCCGCGAGGGGCTTCAGTTCTTTCTTGCAGGTGAGGAAGACGAGACACACCACGAGCCAACGAAGCGACATGCCCTGAAGCTAATTGTTCCCCCTCGCCCTGCGAAGCGGGGAGAGGGTCGGGGTGAGGGGCCCACGTGGATCACGGAGAAGCGCCGAGAACGCAGTACGGTGCGGAACATGTCTTCAGACGTCATCATCCTCTTCGGGGGCAGCTCGAGTGAGCGGCACGTCTCCGTGGCCTCTGCCCAAAACGTGAGCACGCACCTCCCCGAGGCGGCGTGCTGGTTCATCGCGCCGCAAGGTGCAGTGTTCGCAGTCGAGCGCGCCGAGCTCGCCGCCCACACGAACCCGTTCGAGAAGCAGTTCGCGCCCAGTGGCCACGCGGCGTTCCCGTCATTGGGAGCTGCGCTCGACTCACCCGCTGCGAAGGCGCACACCTTCTTCCTGGCGCTGCACGGTGGAGACGGAGAGAACGGCGTCACCCAACTCCTGCTCGAAGAGCGCGGCCTCGCGTTCACGGGCTCTGGCAGCAAAGCGAGCGCAGACGCGTTCGACAAAGCGAAGACCAAGAAGCTCGCGTCGGCGCAGGGCGCGAAGGTGGCCGAGGCGCGCATCCTCCCTCCGATGAACGTGGCAGAGGCGAAGGCCGCGTTGACCGAGCTGCTCGCCTTGAATCCACGCTGGGTGCTCAAGCCGCAAGCCGATGGTTCGAGTCACGGCCTCATTCACCTGCGCAACGCAGGGCAGCTCGACGCCTCCGCCGAGGCGCTCGCGGGCTTCAAGCTGCACTACCTGGCCGAGGTCTTCATCGAAGGCCGCGAGCTGACGGTGGGTGTGGTGGACGACGAAGGGGGGACCGCGGCGTTGCCGGTCTCCGAGGTGCGGCTGATCCCCGGGGGCGCGTTCGACTACGCCGGCAAGTACCTGGGCCGCGGCACGGAGGAGATCACCCCAGCCGAGCTGCCCCCCGAAGAGTCGCAAGCCGCGCAGGCGCTCGCGGTGCTCACGCATCGTGCGCTGGGCTGTGCTGGCTATTCGCGCACCGACATGATCCTCACGCCGAGTGGTCTGGTGCTGCTGGAGATCAACACCCTGCCTGGCATGACGAAGGCCTCCTTCATTCCCCAACCACTCGCGGCAGCAGGTCGCGACGTGAAGGCGTTCCTCGCGCGGCAGCTCACGCTCGCGCGCAACCGCCGCGACGGCGAGCCCTGAAAAGAGGGATCGGTCTCCATCACCGGTCGTTGTTTCGACCAACGCTGCGAGCGCAGTCGAGAAGACTCCTCGGTAAGTGACGTGCGGCTGAATTGTTTGCCGTGCGTCGCGTTCAGCGACGACCATGAACATCCTCTCGCGCGCGGCGCTGCTCCCGTTGTTGCTCACTGCTTCCCCCAGCCCACTGCCGGAGTGCCGGGCGGGTGACCTGATCGTCTCGACTGGGAGCGGCTACCAGTGCGCGTCGCTCGGATCGTTGCTCGAGAAGCAACGCACGTCGGGCTCCGGCGCTGAGCTCCTGCTTCCGACCTGCAGCTCGGGCCACTTCCTTCAGAGCGAAGGCTCGGGGCGGTGGCGGTGCATCGAGGCCGACCGGATCATTCCGCGGTGCAGCAGCGGCGAATCGTTGAGAAGTGACGGCTCGTCGGGGTGGCGCTGCGCCGAGAAGACCGTCGGACTTCCGTCATGCTCATCAGGCGAGGTACCCGTGTCGCAGGGCAGCAGTTCGTGGTCGTGCACCCGCCTCAAACCGTGAGCTCGACACGCGCCCCACCGCTCCCAAATGAATGTGCACGTGGCGTGAGGCGCGCGGGTCGCTGCCAGCACCATGTCCATCGCGAACCTCATCGACAAGACGGCCGCCCGGCTCCAGGTGATGCTGGCCGTGATCATCTTGCCGGGCGTGGTGCTGCTCGGCGCCGGGTTCGCGACGGGAGCCATGGCCTTTGCCGGGCTCGGCATGGCGTTCCTCATCGGTGGTGGGGTGGCCATCTGGCGGGTGCGCGCGCAGAAGGCAGAGCTGCACGAGCTCCTGAAGAACCCGTCGCGCGTCGTGCAGATCGTCCCCATCGTTCAGCGCATTCAGGGCGGAATCATCACCCACTACCCGGTCGTGCTCGTCACCGACGACGGCCGCTCGTTTCGACTGGCGACCTGGGCGAAGAGCGTCGAGGAAGCGGTCGGCCCCTTTCTCGCCCACTTCCCCCACGCGTCGGGGCCGAGCGGCGATGCGCTGTTCGCTCCAGATGATGGCTTCGGGGCCCGGCTGAAGATCCTGGGCCTCATGTTGGGAGCACTCGTGTTGGGTGGGCTCTCGGCGCTGCTGCTCGTCACGCCCTCGGTCAACGCTCAGATGGCCCACTTCGACCGCGCCTACGACCTTCAGGTCGCGAAGAACAAGGCGCTCCTCACCGCAGTCGAGGCCATGAGCAGCGCTGAAGTGGAGGGCCGCTGGTCGGCGTGCCAACTCGACTCACTCGGCGACGGCGTCGACGTGCGTCTGGGCGGGACCCGCGCATTGAGCGGCTTTCTGCTCCCCCAGAATGAGCTGAGGCTCGAAGGGGCGTACGAACTCGTCGTCTACCGGGCTGACCGGTGGGACGTGACGCTCAACGCGTTGATGGGCACGCGGAGTTACCACTCCGACAAAGTCGCGGAAGACGGGCGGGCGGTCGTCGGGGTTCGGCGTGACGACCAATTGAGCCTGCGGCTCGTGCAGCTGCCCAGCGGGAAGGTGCTTTGTGAGGGCACGGCGCCCATCGGTCTTGTCGAGAAGGGCGATTCGTACCTCGAGAACAAGGCCCTCGCCGCTGCGGTGATGCGGCCCTTCTGTGCGCTGATGCGGTGTGACGGCCTGGGCCCCGCACCGGAGACGACGACGACTGCGAAGACGACGCCGAAGCCGGTGGTGGAGAAGCCCACCGAGACGAAGCGTGCGCCGGGAGCGGGTATGACCCTCACCCCGGACACCATTCGTTCCACCGTCGGGGCCTCGAGTGCCCGAACGCGCGGCTGCTACGAAAAGGCGCTGATCAAGCAGCGCACGCTGCAGGGCACGTTGACGGTCGCCTTCAGCATCGGGAAGGACGGGAAGGTGATGTCTGCCGCCGGAACGGGCTTCCCCGACAGGGCGGTGTCTGACTGCGTGGTGAAGGTGTTCCAGGGGCTGCGCTTTCCTCCGCCGCCCGACGGCAAGCTGACGCCGGTGCGATACCCCATCGCGTTTCGGCCCGCCGGCTGAAACGCTTGTTCTTCACCCCATCTGAGGGTTGAACCCTGTTTCCGGATGACCAAGGCCTCCTTCAATCCGCAACGACTCACGGCAGCCGGGCGTGACGTGACGGGGTTCGTCTCGCTCGCGCGCCACAGCCGCGACGGAGGGCGCTGAAAAGCAGCCATGTCTGATCCCGGGCGCAGCACCGTGAAGATGCCGATGCCCGATCAGATCATCGCGGGCCGGTACCGCATCATCTCGCGCCTGGGCAGCGGCGGCATGGGCCTGGTCTTTCTCGCCGAACAACTCGGCGTGGGGAACAAGGTCGCCCTCAAGTTCCTCGACCCCGAGCCTTCGACCGACGAGACGCGCGCGACCCGCTTCCTTCGTGAGGCGAAGGTGGCGCTCCAGGTGCAACACCCCGGGGCGACGCAGATCCTCGATCTCGGCCGTGACGAGGCGATGCGCTTGTTCATGTGCTTCGAGCTGGTCGAAGGAGAAGACCTGCGCGAGGTGATCAAACGTGAAGGCCGGCTGCGCTTCGGCGAGGCGAAGTCGATCTGCATTCAGGTGGCCCAGGTGCTCGCCTTCGCGCACGAACGCGGCATCGTTCATCGCGACGTGAAGCCGGAGAATCTTCGGGTGCGCCGCGATCTCGGCGGCACGCACGTGAAGGTGCTCGACTTCGGAATCGCCCGGCTGCTCAAAGACACCGGCGTGCGCTTGACGGGCGAAGGCATGCTCGCCGGCACGCCCCGGTACATGGCGCCCGAGCAGGTGAAAGACGAGCCCATCGATGGGCGCATCGATCAATACGCGTTGGGGCTGGTGCTGTTCGAGATGCTGACCGGCGCGGTGGCGATCGGCGGCAAGAACATCACGCAGATTCTGATGCACCAGCTCAAGACGTTGATCGCCCCGCTCGCCTGGGTGGATCCGCAGCTGGCGAACCCGGCGATCGATGCGTTCATCGCGAAGGCGTGCGCGAAGGATCCATTGGATCGTTTCGCGTCGATGGCGGACTTCGTGGTGGGGCTGCAGGCGCTGCAGGTGGATGAGCGTTCGTGGCCTGAGCCCAAGTCGCCTCCGGCCAACCCGGGGAGCAGCACCGCGCAGACGCGTGATGGGGCCCCGGTGCTCGCTCCGAAAGAGGGCGAGAGCGACACGTTGGTTCGGGTGCCGGTGCAGACGCAGCAGGAGCGCCGGCTGGAGGTGCCCACCGAGCCGGATCGCGAGCCCGTGGCGCGGCGGCCTTCGGCAGAGCGGAAGACGGATCCGGAGCAGGTCAGGCAGAGCGCGAAGGTGGCGCACCCGGCGCTCGAGCTGCCCACGGATCCCGAGCGGCCGATGGTGTCTCGCGACAAGCTGACCCTGCCTTCGCGGCGTGAAGCGTCGCGGCAGAAGGTGGTCGGGCTCGCGGTTCCCCAGCGGCCCCGCAGGTGGTGGGCGTGGATTCTGGCTCTCGCGTTCTCCGGTCTCGGCGGCGCCGCTGTCTGGTGGTGGTGGTCCACGCACCGGTAGCGGCTGCTCGGAGAACCGAAAGGACCGAACCTGAGCTGGCTCTCGTCTTCCGACAGCGCGCTGCCCCACCTGGTGCTCGAGGCGCTGGCGTATGGCCTGGGTGCGCGCGTCTACTGGCGGGGTGCCAGAGCGCAGCTCGCGCCGGTGGCGAAGGTCGATCGCTGGTTGTTGTTCGGCTGCGCGGTCTTCGGCGCCGCCGTCGGCAGCAAGGGCCTGCACGTACTCGAGCACCTGCCAGCGCTGCTCGAGCGCAACGAGCCGACGCTGTGGTTCAGCGGCAAGTCGGTGCTCGGCGGATTTCTGGGCGGCACGCTCTGCGTCGAGCTCGGCAAGAAGGCCATCGGCTGGCGCAGCTCGACGGGCGACGCGTGGGTACCTGCGCTCACCCTCGGGCTCGTGCTCGGGCGGCTGGGCTGTCAGCTCAGCGGCACCTGGGACCAGACCTACGGCAACGTCACCTCGTTGCCCTGGGCGTGGGACTTCGGCGACGGGATCGGCCGACACCCGGTCGCGCTCTACGAGGCGCTGCTGGTGGCAGCGTTGTGGGCCGTCACCCGGCGCCGCTGGCTCGCTTCACCCGGCGCCACCTTCGCGGCCTTCATCGGTGGCTACTGCGCGCTGCGCTTCGGCCTCGAGTTCCTGAAGCCACCCTTCGGGCCAGCAGCGCCGGGCACGCTCGAGGTCGCGCGCGTCGCGGGCCTCACCGCCATTCAGTGGGCAGCCCTGCTCGGCGGTGTTGGATACTTCGCCTTGTGGCGACGCCGCGTGCGCTGAAGTTCCCAACGCGACGAATCAGCGGCATCCTCCGTCGGCGTGGAACCAGAGACGCCGAGCACAGTGGGAAAGACGATCGCCGGCGTCGTGCTCGTGGGCCTGGGCCTTGCTGGTCTGGGCATGAGCCTCTGCGGTGGCATCTTCACGGTGCTCACGGTGGTCGACAAGCTCCAGGGAAAGCAGGGCCATGAGGCTGAAGCGTGGTCGTCGTTCTTCTTCGTCACCGGCTCGCTCTCCCTTGCGTTGGGGCTGGGCGCCATCGTGCTCACGGCCGTGATGTGGCAGCGCGTGTTCAAGCGGCGCTGAGTCGCGAGGCGAGAAGGAACGGCGCTTGCTCAAGGCTGACGCGTGTTCGCTACCGACTTGCCCCTGACAGAGGAGGAGGAACGCGCGGCCCCCATGGATCAGACACTTGCCCTGCTGGGTGAGTCATTCTGGGTCGACCTCGTCTGCCTCGAGCGTGACTCGGGGCAGACCCGTTGGGTGTCCACCGACCTCCCGGCCGCGCGCCTTCCGGTGATTCATCACCCCGAGCTGATCAACGACGCACGCAACGCGCTTCACTACGCCCGTCACCCGCTGGTCACCGCAGGGCTCACCTCGCTGCTCGCCCTGCCCCTCTCGGGCGGCACGCTCTGGCTGGGCACCCTCCGGCCGAACGCCTTCGACGAACGATCTCAGAAGCAGCTCGCCCGCTGGGGCCAGCTGATCGACAAGCTGCTCACCCCCACGGACGACATGCACTCCTGCCGTCGGTTCATCGCGATGATGGCCACCCCGGCGATGTACGTGACGGCCGATCGGCTCTTCTTGAACCGCGCGGCCGAGCTGTTGACCGGCTACCGCGCCGACGAGGTGCCCACGCTCGATGTCTGGTTCGAGCGGCTCTACGAACACGACGCGGCCACCGTGCGCGCGATGTACGAGCTCGATCGCCAGCACCACTTCGGCACCAACCGCGTCACCACCCTGCGCCGCAAGGACGGCTCGGAGCGGCTGGTCGAGTTCGCCGCCCGCCGCGAAGGCGAGCACGAGATGTGGCTGCTGAGCGACGTGACCGAACGGGTCGCCAGCCAGGAGCGGTTTCGCGTGTTGTTCGAGCAGAGCAGCACCGCGCTCTCCCTCTACGACGAGCAGGGGTTGATCGACTGCAACCCCGCAGCGGTCGCGCTGCTCGGCTACACCACCAAAGCCGAGGTGCTGCAAAAGCAGCCCGCGACTCTTTCTCCGGTGACCCAGCCCGATGGTCACGCTTCGGCCGGCAAGCTCGCGCGCATGGAGAACATCGCGCTCACCCAGGGCAGCCATCGTTTCGACTGGGCCTACCGCACGGTGGCGGGCCCCGACGCGCAGGTCGAAGTGACGCTCACGCCGCTGACCCTGGGAACCCGCCGCGTCTTGCTGGCCGAGTGGCACGACATCAGTGAACGCCTTCGCTACGAAGAAGGGCTGGAGGCCGCGCGTGACGCGGCGCTCGCATACGCCCGGGCCCGCAGCGATTTCCTCGCCACCATGTCGCACGAGATCCGCACGCCGATGAACGGCGTCATCGGCATGACCCAGCTGCTCACCGAGACCGTGCTCTCGGAGCAACAGCGCGAGTACGTGGACACCGTGCGCGCGTGTGGTGAAGGCCTGCTCGCGTTGATCAACGACATCCTCGACTTCTCCAAGCTCGAGGCGGGCAAGGTGCAGCTGGAGTCGATCCCCTTCTCGGTGCGCGAGCTCGCCGAAGACGCGGCCTCGGTGGTCGCGCCGCAGGCCCATCGCAAACAACTCGAGCTGACCTGCCGCATCGCAGGCGACGTGCCCGCGGTGGCCTGGGGCGATCCCACCCGGCTGCGGCAGGTGTTGCTCAACCTGCTGTCGAACGCTGTGAAGTTCACCGCCACCGGCGTGGTGGAGGTGCAAGTGACCTGCCTGTCCCACGAGATGGACGGCAGCGTGCAGCTGGTGCTCTCGGTGAAGGATTCGGGCATCGGCATCGCGCCCGAGGCGCTCCCGCGTTTGTTCACTGCCTTCAGCCAGGAAGACGGCAGCACCACGCGCCGCTTCGGTGGCTCGGGGCTGGGGCTGGTGATCTGCAAAGGCCTCACCGCGTTGATGCAGGGCGTGCTCGAGGTGGAGTCTTGCCCCGAAGGCAGCACTTTCCAGGTGAAGCTCCCGCTGCGCGTGCACACCGCGGCGCTGGCCAGGCCGAAGCTCACCGGCCGCAAGGTGGCGGTGCTGGAGCACCGGGCCTGCAGCCGCACCGCGCTCGTGGCGCAGTTGATGTGCACCGGGCTGGTGGTCTCCACGCCTGAGAACGAACACGACCTGGGTGACGCCGAGGTGGTGTTGATCGATCAAGGCTTCGGCGGCGACAAGGGCGCGGAGATCGCCGCGCGGCTGACGGCCCAGGGGAAACAGGTCGGCTTGCTGCGAAGGCTCGATGGTTCGCACGTGGAGGAGGAAGGGCTCGCGTTCGTGATGCCCACGCCGGTGCGCGAGTACCGGCTCCATCTTCAGCTCGAGCGCACGCTCTTGAGGCGGCCCGCGGTGGCTCCCGGCGCGGTGGTGCGAGAACACCGGCAGTTCAAGGCCAACGTGTTGGTGGCCGAAGACAACCGCGTCAATCAGCGGGTGGTGCGCGGGCTGCTGGAGAAGCTCGGCTGCGTGGTGACCATCGCCGACAACGGCCTGCAGGCGGTGGAGTCGGTGGCACGAGGCGGCTTCGACCTGGTGTTGATGGACTGCCAGATGCCCGAGCTCGACGGCTTCGGCGCCACGCGACGCATCCGCGCGCGGCAACTGGCGCGCTTGCCCATCATCGCGTTGACCGCCGGCGTGATGGATGGCGATCGCGAACGGTGCCTGGCCGCTGGCATGGATGAGTTCCTCAAGAAGCCGGTGCGGCTGGAGGAGCTGGAGCGGGCGTTGGCGCAGTGGCTTTGAGCGCGCCGCGTTCGTGACATGGTGCGCGCATGACGCTCGCTGCCGTTCAGCTGGAGGCCGATCGAAAGAGGCTCGGGCGTTCTCCTTCGTTGCTGCGCCGCAAGTGGCAGCGCATGGCGGCTTCACCGTTCGCGTTCTTGCGAGGGGCTTCGGCGTTGTGGGCCGAAGCGCTCAGGCTGGAGCCCGCGTTGCTGCGCGGCCTGCCGGGAACCGGAACGCTGGTGGGCGATCTGCACCTGGAGAACATCGGCACCTTCCGCACGGCGCGTGGTGTGGCGCTGCACGTGAACGACTTCGACGAGACGTTCGAGGGGCCGTGGAGCTTCGACGTGGCGCGGCTGCTCACTTCGACGTTGTTGGCGCGGCCCGAGCTGCAGTGCACCGGGCTCGAGGTGATCGCCCTCGCCGAACAACTGCTCGAAGGTCACGCGGCCGGCGTCGCGGGCGCCACGGGCAAGTTGCCCACCACGCTCACGCGCACGGTGCAGGCGGCCGCGGGCAAGCTCGATGAGAAGCTGCTCGCCAAGCGCTTGGAGACGCCGGTTCGGCTGCTGCGCGACGAGAAGAATCCGCCCGCACCGGCGTGGTGTGTGCCGTTGGTGAAGCAGGCGTTGACCGCGTGGAGTGCAGCGACCGGGCAGTCAGAGCCGGTCTCGTTGGTCGACCTCACGCGACGAGTCGCAGGCACGGGGAGCCTCGGCGTGGAGCGGCTGATGGCGTTGGTGAAGGTGGGCTCCGAATCGCGGCTGCTCGAGTTGAAAGAAGTGCGAGGGAGCAGCTTTGCGGATCTCCAGGCCAATGCGACCTCACTGCTCGCGGCGTGGGGCAAGTGTCTGCCCCGGCCGCCGTTGGAAGTCGCGGCGGCGGCGCTCGGTGCGATTCCCATCATCGTGCGGCCGTTGTTCGCGTGCGACGACAAGCTCGCCGTGGAGGACTTCGATCGCGAGGCGTTGCCCCAGACGTTGCGCGCGATCGGCGTGATGGCGGGCGAGGTGCATCGGCGCGGTGCGAAGACGATGGGCAAGTGGAACGCAGCGCACCGGCGCGTGTTGATGGACCGCGCCGCGCACCTGGCGGGGTTGCACGAGCAAGCGTTCGTCGCGTTCTGTCAGGGCGTGCACGAACAGTTCGGCGACTGACTCAACCAACTCCACCAACTCAACCAACTCCACCAAGAGCCTCCCCTCGGGGGAGAGGGTCGGGGAGAGGGCGTACAGTGGACTGTCGAAGCGCCATCACTGTGGGCTCCACCCCACGCCACTTCTCCGGTTGTAGCCGCGTCAAAACCCAGCCCTTTCAACCACTTGCAGCATGGCCCACGAATTGGAGTAGGGCGGCCGCATGTACCCTCAGGACAACCGCAACAACCGCCGCGTGCTGTGCCAGGCCCGTTTCCTTGGCGCCACTTCGAGCGTGCTGCGCGGGGACATCATCGACGTGTCTCCCACCGGCCTGTGCTTGGCGCTCGACGCCGCATTGGAGCGGGGCCGCGAGCTGCACCTCGACTTCGACTTGCCGACCGGCCGCGTGGAAGCGGTGGGTGAAGTGCGCTGGGTGGTGGAGAAAGACGGGCGCGCAGAACTCGGCATCCGCTTCGTGCGGATTTCATCCGAGTCGCAGGCGGTGATCGCCGCGCACATCGCGCCGAAGGTCGCGCCCACGAGCGCGTCGTGGTTCAGCCAGTTCGCTTTGCGTTGAACCTCTCCCTGCGAGCGGACCGAACCGGTCCTCCGAAGGAACAGACGCACACCGTTCGCATCGAGCGGTGGGAGTTCAGCGCCAACCACCACCGAGCGCCTGGTAGATGTTGACCATCGAGAGCGCCAACCGCTTCTTCGTGTCGATCAACTCCAGCTGCGCATCGAGTGAGTCGCGGCGGGTGAGCAGCACCTCCATGTAATCGGCGCGCGCCGACTGAAAGAGGGTCGACGATATCTCCACTGACTGGCTTAACGTGTCGACCTGCTGTAGCTGAAGGTCGTAGCTCTTCTGCAGGTTCTCATACCGAATGAGCTGATTGGCCACGTCGGTGAACGCCTGAAGCAGCGTGCGCTCGTACATGAACACCGACTGAATCTGCCGCGCATTGGCCGTTCGATACTGCGCCTCGATGCCCGCGCGATTGAGCAAGGGCGCGGTGAGGTTGCCAGCGAGGTTGTAGAGCATCGACTCCGGCGTGTTCACCAGGTGGGTGATGTTGAACGACTGGTACCCGAGCGACGCGTCGATGCTCAGCGACGGGTAGAAACGCGCCCGCGCGACGGAGACATCCAACTTCGAGGCCTCCAGCTCCAGCTCCGCCTGGCGGACATCGGGGCGGTTGCTGAGCAGCTCCGAAGGCACACCTGCTTCGATCATCGTGGGCAACGGAGCGGTCAACACGTTGGCCGTCCGCGCGACCTTCTGCGGATACCTGCCCACGAGGAAGTTGATGCGATTCTCCGCCATCACCCGCTCCTGCTCGAGGTCGTAGAGGCGGCTGCGGTTCTTGAGCACCTCGGCTTCGAACCGCTGCACCGCGAGCTGCGTCACCCGGGCCGCCTGCTTCTCCGCGCGCACCACCTCGAGGGCGTCGCCTTGAATCTTGATGTTCCGATTGAGCACCTCCAGCTCGGTATCGAGCGCGACCAGCTCGAAGTACGAGCGCGCGATCTCGGCGACCAACTGGGTGACCACGAAGTTCTGCCCTTCGCGGGTGCCCTGAAAGCGGAAGTCGGCCGCGTTGGCGGCGTTCCGCAGCTTGCCCCAGAGGTCGATCTCCCAGGACGCCGTGAGCCCGAAGCCGAAGTTGCCGAGGTGTTCGGGCACGCCGTTGACGCGATCGGAGACGCCCTGGCTGGTGAAGCCGCCGACCTTCTCGATGCCCGAGCCGATTCCCGCACCGACGCGGGGCCAGTATTCACCGCGGCGGGCCGAGACTTCCGCCTGCGCGATGATCACTTCCTGAATGCGGAGATTGAGCTCCTGGTTGTTGTGCAACGCGAGGTTGATCAGCTCTTGCAGCTCGGGCGCGGCAAAGAAGTCCTTCCAATTCTTGCGGCCGACGTTCAGCTCCGGCGTGCTCTCTGCGCCCTCTCGAAAGCTCCGGGGCACCGCCTTGCTGACCTCACGCGAGGGGTTCTCGATCAACGTGGGAATACAACCGGTGAGTACCAGCATCGCCACCACCGCCCCGCGAAATCGCTCACACATGATGCGAGACCTCTTCTGCGAGCGACTGATCTTCTTCATCCCTGATGAGCGACCTGCCCGCCGCCAGGGTGCCGAAGACGAAGTAAAGGCCCGGCACGATGATGACCCCGAAGAGGGCGCCGAAGAGCATGCCGCCGAGCGCCGAGGCGCCGATGGTGCGGTTGCCGATGGCGCCGGGGCCAGTCGCCACCGCGAGGGGAATCAAACCGGCGATGAAGGCGAACGAGGTCATCAGAATCGGCCGGAAGCGCACCCTCGCGCCTTCGATCGCGGCCTCGAGCACCGAAGTGCCGAGGTGGTGCTTCTGCACCGCGAACTCGACGATCAACACCGCGTTCTTGCCGAGCAACCCGACCAGCATCACCAGCCCGAGCTGAGCGTAGATGTCGTTCGCCAGGCCCATGCCCTCGAGCATCAGGAACGAACCGAAGATGCCGGGGGGCAACGAGAGCAACACCGCGAACGGCAGAATGAAGCTCTCGTACTGCGCGGCGAGCACCAGATAGACGAAGGCGATCACCACCATGAAGATGGAGATCGCTTCGTTGCCCCGTTTGGCTTCGTCGAAGGACAGCCCCTCCCACGCGATGTCGTAGCCATGCGGCAGGGTCGCGGCGGCCACTTCCTTCACGGCCTCAATCGCGGCGCCCGAGGTGTAGCCTTTCGCCGGCTCGCCCCGAATCGCCGACGAGTTGTACAGGTTGTACCGGGTGATCTCGTTGGGGCCCTGCGTCTTCTTCATCGTCATGAACGCCGAGTACGGCACCATCTCGTCACGCTCGTTCTTGATGTACATGTTCAAGACGTCCGACGGCAGGCGGCGGTATTCCGGAGAGGCCTGCACGTAGACCTTGAAGAAGTTGCCGAAGCGAATGAAGCCCTGCTCGTAGGTAGAGCCGATCAGGATGTCGAGGTTCGCCATCGCCTTCTTGATCGACACGCCCTTCTGCATCGCCAATGACGGGTCGACGATCAACTCGTACTGCGGGTAGTTCGCGGCGAAGAAGGTGAAGAGGCCGGTGAGTTCCTTGCGTTTACGCAACGCATCCATGAACTCGCGGTTGACGCGATCGAACTCCTGGTAGTCGGTGCTGTTCTGCTTATCCAACATGCGCAACGAGAAGCCGCCGGCCGCGCCGTAGCCGGGCACCGCGGGAGGCTGGAAGAACTCGACCACCGCGCCGATGTCTTTGGCCTTCTCTTCGAGCTCTTCGATGATCTGCGTGACGTCGTGTTCGCGCTCACCCCAGGGCTTCAAGTTGATGAGGCAGGTGCCGGCGTTCGAGCCGCGGCCTTCGGTGAGCACCTCGTAGCCTGCGAGTGACGAGACCGAGGCCACGCCGTCGACCTGCTGGGCCACGTGCTGCAGCTCACGCGAGACGTCGTTGGTGCGCTCGAGCGTGGTGCCGGGCGGGGTCTGAACGATCGCGTAGATCATGCCCTGGTCTTCGTTGGGCACGAACCCGGCGGGGAGCACCTCGTTCACCAGCAGCGTGCCGGCCGAAAACGCAGCCAGGATGCCGAAGGTCACCAGGCGCCGGTTGACGATCAACCGCAGCAACTTCACGTACCAGGCGGTGCTCTTGTCGAAGACCTTGTTGAAGGCGCCCAGAAAGAGGCTCACCGGCGTTCGCCGCTTCGGCTTGCCGTGGGTGTTCTTGAGAATCATCGCGCACAACACCGGCGTCAGGGTCAACGCGACCACGCCCGACAACACGATCGACGAGGCCATGGTGATGGCGAACTGCCGGTAGAAGACACCGACCGGGCCACCCATGAACGCCACGGGCACGAACACCGCGGTCATCAGCAGGGTGATGGCGATGACCGCGCCGCTGATCTCCCCCATCACCTTCTGCACGGCCGCGTAGGGCGAGAGGTTCTCTTCGGCCATCTTGGCGTGCACCGCCTCGACCACCACGATCGCGTCGTCGACCACCACGCCGATCGCCATCACCAGCGCGAAGAGCGTGATGAGGTTGATGCTCAAGTCGAAGGCCTGCATGGCGACGAAGGCGCCGATCAACGAGACGGGAACGGCGATGGTGGGAATGAGCGTGGAGCGCCAGTCGCCCAGGAAGACGAAGACCACCAGCGCAACGAGGATGAAGGCTTCGACGAGCGTGTGAATGACCTTCTCGATCGACGCATCGAGGAAGCTCGAGACGTCGTAGCTGATCTCGTAGTCCATGCCCTCGGGGAACGAGGTCTTCTTGATCTCGTCGAGCTTCTCTTTGACGTTCTTGATCACCTCACTCGCGTTGCTGCCGTACGTCTGCTTGAGCATGATCGCGGCCGAGGGGTGGCCATCGAGGTTCGAGTAGATGTCGAAGAACTCGCTGCCCAGCTCGACGGTGGCGATGTCCTTGAGGTGCAGGCTGCCGCCCTCCGGCTTCGCGCGGATGATGATGTTCTCGTAGTCCTCCTGGGTGTTGAAGCGGCCCTTGTAGACGAGCACGTACTCCAGGGCCTGCGACGTCTTGCCCGACGCCTGACCGAGCCGGCCCGGGCGGCCGATCACGCTCTGATCAGCCACCGCGTTCATCACCTCTTCGGTGCTGACGTTGTACGCACGCATGCGATCGGGATCAAGCCACAGCCGCATCGCGAAGGTGCGTGAACCGAGAATCTGGCTCTGCGCGATGCCGTTCACGCGCTGCAGCTCGGGCAGCAGATTGACGCTCGCGAAGTTGTACAGGAACTTCTGATCCGTCGACTTCTCTGTGCTGTACAGGTTCACGTACATCAACATGCTGGGCATCACGCGGTTGACGATGACGCCCTCGAGCTGCACCAACGGCGGCAGCTTGTTCATCACCTGGTCGACGCGGTTCTTCACGTTGACCAGGGCCTGATTGGGGTCGGTGCCCAGCGAGAAGACGACCTGAATGGTCGCCTCACCCGCGCTGGTGGCGTCCGAGATGATGTAGCTCATGCCCGGCACGCCATTGATCGAGCGCTCGAGGCTGATCAGCGTCGACTGCACCAGCACGTCAGCGCTGGCTCCGGGGAAAGCGAGCGAGACGATCACGCGTGGGGGCGAGATCTCGGGAAACTGCGAGACCGGCCGCGAGCGCATCGACAACACGCCGAGGAAGACCGTCAGGATCGCGAGGACGATCGCCAGCACCGGCCGGTGAATGAACCGGTTCATTCGGAGTGCACCTCGAGGTGCGCCAACACTTCGTCAGGCTTGAGAAGGTCGGGCGCGATCTCATCGCCATCGCGGACCTTGCGCAGCCCATCGAGGAGGATGCGATCCGTCTCAACGAGGCCACTCTTCACCGCGTAGAGCTGCGGGAGCTCGGCGGCGATGGTGATGGGCCGCGAGTGCACCACGTTCTTCTCGTCGACGACGAAGACGAACTTCTTGTCGAGCACGTCGAAGGTGGCCTTCTGGGGAATGAGCAACGCGTCGGGCAGCAGCTCGCTCATCAACACCTTGCCGGTCTCCCCGTGGCGAAGCAGTCCGTGGGGGTTCGCGAACGTCGCGCGGAAGGCGATGGTGCCGGTCTCGTTGTTGAAGTCGGCCTCGATGGCGCGCACTTCACCGGGCTGATCGAAGATCGCCCCGTTGGCCATCAGCAGCTTCACCCGCTGCGGCGCGGTGCCGTGAACGGCTTGTTGGTAGGTGAGGTACTCCGATTCGGTGACGTTGAAGTAGACCCACATCGTGCTGTTGTCGGAGAGCGTGGTGAGCAGGTCGCCTTCCGAGATGAGGCTGCCCAGCCGGGCTTGAAAGCGGCCCATGATGCCGTTGAACGGGGCCCTGATTTCGGTGAGCCCCTTGTGCGTGGTGGCCATCGAGAGCTGCGCCACGGCCCGGTTCATGTTGGCCTTCGCCAGCGCCAGCTCGTTGGGCGAGACGATGTTTTTGTCGGCCAGCGCCCGGGTGTTGTCGAGCTCGATCTGCGACCGCTCTGCTTCGGCCTGTGACTTGAGCACCTCGGCCTGCGCGAGCAGCGGCATGAGCTGGAACATCTTGTGGCCGACGGGCACCGCCTGGCCTTCGTCGACGAAGATGCCCTGCAGGTAGCCGCGCTCGAGCGCGCGCACTTCGATGTGCTGAATCGCGCGAATCTGCGCGACGTACTGCCGGGTGAGCTCGGTCGACCTGCGCAGCGGCGTGGTGACCTGGAGCTTCCCCTTCTCTTCGGCCTCGTGGTGCTCTGAATGACAGCTGCAGCAACAGAGCGCGCTCAGCAGGGCGCCCCACATCGAGATTCGGTTCACGCCCCGTCGCTGTTCAAGACTGGAGCCACCCCGCTTCGAGCGAGAAGCCGCGGGGCTTGCGTGTCAAAAGGACACGTTCGTTTCCTTTTTCTACGGCTCAGGCGTCGTAACGCGACGGGGGCATGCGCTCTTCGATGGCTTTGGCGAGCGCCTCGAAGTCGGCACGTTTGGCGAAGAGGTGTGCAGGGACCAGCACGCGCTGCTCCTCCACCAGCCACAACGCGAGGGTGTCGCGCTTCTCACCGAGCCTTCGCACTTCCTTCACCGAGGCCCACGGCACCTCGATGAGCCCTGCGCGTGGGCGCGAGACCAACACCGCGAGCGGGGTCACGCGGACGCCCCACTCCTTGCGCGGACGAAAGCGGAAGAAGCCAACCCCCATCGCAGCAGCGAGCCCGAGAGAGAGGCCGGCTCGTAGAATCTCGCGCGGTGACTGGCTCTGCGCGAAACCGATGGCGGCCCAGATGGTCAGGGCCAGCGCCACCACGCAGGAACCGAGCAGCCACAGGCGCAGGCGCAACGGGTGATAGGGGAAGAAGTCGCCGGACATCGTCCCCGGTTCCTACCACCGTTCGCCCCGAGCGCAGTCGAGGTCACCTGTGGCATCTCGACGGCGCCCGATGCGAACGGTGGGCTATTTCTTCGCCGACAACACGTCCTTCCCGAAGCGCTCATAGTTCGCCAGCCACGCAGCCGAGTTCTTCACGTACCGGCCGGTGCCCGCGGTGTCCCACTGAACGTAGAGGCGGGTGAAACCACCATCGACGATCGCCCGTTTGCCGCCCTGGTCGAAATACGCGGCGACCACGTGCTTCTGCGTGCCGACGAGCAGCGGCTTGAGCGGCCCGACCTTCGGCATGAACGCGATGCTGTGACCTTCGTAGAGCTGCTCGATGCCCGTGGTGAGCAGGTGATCGGCCAGCAGCCCGGTGGCGCCCGGCTCGAGCTGGCGGCCGACGACCTGTTCGCCTGCGTCGTAGGGGTCGCCCTTGAGCTCGACGTCGAACAACGCGCGCGCCACGAGATCGGCGTCACCTGCGTACGGCGCGTTGTCGCCCCACAGGTAGACCCCGTGGCCCGCGTCGAAGAACTTCTTGATGATCTTCACGTGCGCAGAGGTCAGCTGAATGGTTTCGCCCGAGATGAGCCAGAGCTGGTTTGCTTTGGCGAGGGCCTTCTCCAGTTGCTCCGGTGAGGGCGCGCGATCGACGAAGCGGTAGACCGAGAAGCCCTTCTCGGCGAGCGCCGCTTTGGGCAGGGCGAAGTCGAAACCACCGCCCGTGTAGAAGTGCATCACCACCACGGTCTGGCCATCGAAGGCGCCGTCGATCGCGAGATCGTTCTGCGAGCCCGCGGCGTTTCCGAAGGCATCCTTCTTCACCGGAACGCGGACCACTTCTTTCCGCTCCCGGCCATCGGCGTCGCGCACCACGCGTTCGGTGGCAACGGTGGGGGCACTGGTTCCGGCGCTCGCGTTGTATTGCGCAAAGGCCGGAAATGAGAGGAGTGCGGCGAGGAGGATTTTTCGCATCGGCCTTCAACGCGCGACCCACGTCCGTGGATCTATGCTTCGCCATGGCCGCCGAGCAGAAGCTCATCTTCAAGCCCGTCATCGAGGCGCTCTTCATCGCCGGGCTGAGTGATCGCAGTACGCCCGCGTTCCGCGCGCGCTTGATGAAGCTGGGCATCAACCTGGAGAAGCTGCTGCCGGGTTACGAGTACGCCGTCTGGGAGGCAGGCATCGTCGAGGCGGTGAGCTTGTTTCCCGAGCTCGCGCGCGCCGGGGCGTTGGAGGAACTCGGCCGGCGCATGGTGACCGCGAACATCGACGCGAACCCGGTGGGGAAGACGTTGTTGCCGTTGCTCAGGATGATGGGCCTGGGCCGGGCCATCAAACGCGCGCTCAGCAAGGGCTCGAACGAGAACTTCAACGAGGTGAGCTTCGGGGCCGAGACGTCGCAGTCACTCGAGGTGGTGATGAGCTTCGTGGGCACCGTACCGGAGTTTGCGCTGGGCACGCTCACGGGGCTCGCTACGGCGCTCGGTGCGAAAGCGGCGCGGGCGAAGGTGTTGCGGTTCGAGAAGGCCGCGGCGGCGTATCAGCTCGAGTGGAGCTGACGTGTCTCCCTCTCCCTTTGGGAGAGGGTTGGGGTGAGGGTCGTGCGGATTCATCAAAGGGACTGTTGGGCACACCGAGCGCCCTCACCCTGACCCTCTCCCAAAGGGAGAGGGGATCTCGTCGCGTCTTCTATTCTGATCAGTTTTACGTTTCAGGCGCGACGGCGGCGAAGCAACGCGAGCGCGAGCAAGCCCAACGCCTCGAAGCCCATGCCCGTGGAACACCCGCCACACCCACCCTTGGCCATGCCGGGCTCCATCGCAGACATCTTCCGGATGAGGGTGATGCGCGCGACCGCGCTCTGACCCGTCACGCCGATCGCCGTCGCCTCGAGCACGTTGTCGCCCTCGACCAGCGGCACCGTCACCGAGAACCCGCCGGCACCGATCAGCTCAGCTGCGACCTCGTTTACCTTCACGGTCGCCACATCGAACCCCGTCACCACGCCGTACACGGTGACCGTGTCGGTGTTGATGGTCGCCCCATCGGCCGGCTCGACGAACGCCACCGTGGCCTCGGCGGCTTCATCCATGCCCGCGGTGAGCGCGACGTTCAGCGACGCGCGCGACTCGGCCGTCACCGACACCGTCTCGCTCGCCGTCATGTACCCGGCCTTCTTCACCACCACGAGGTAGTCGGCCGGCACCGTCATCACCGGCGCGTAGTACGCCCCACTCGCATCGGTGGTGACCGTGGAGACCACCGTGCCACTCGCAGGCTCACGCAGCTCGACCGTCGCCGCGTCGATGCGGGTGGCCTCGTCACCCGCCAGGTGCACGAAGCCCGCGACTCCGGCGTTGTAGGTCGCCGTGGTGGTGACGCTGCCCCGGTTGCCCGCGGCGTCGACCGCCGACACCGTGAGGGAGTTCACCCCGGGCCGCAGCTGCACCTCGACCGAGAAGCCGCCGTTGGTCACCGCGACGTCGCTCTCGGCACCGCCGTTGAGCGCGACCTTCACCGTCGCGATGGCACCGCGATCATCCGAGGCCGTGCCGCTCAGGTCGATGCGCCCGAGATCGAGCGCGGCTTCGTTGGTGGGAAAGGTGATCGCCACCTCGGGCAGCTGGGTGTCGGCCATGCTGGTCGACGACAACCCCACCGAGCCCCAGGTGGTGGTCGAGGCAGTCACCGCGCGGCTCACCTGGTTGTTGATGAAGCCGCTCTTGCTCACCGCCACCGTGTACGTGCCGGGCGGCACGGTGAAGAGATACATGCCATCGCCCGTGGTGGTGACGGTGCGGCCGCCGGCGGTGACCACTGCGCCCTCCACAGCGACGGTGGTGTCGCCCGCGTTCGCCGGGTTGAACACGTAGATCTTCCCGCGCAGGGTGCCGGTGGCCGCCGAGGCGTTGAGCTCCATCGAGCCCCAGGTCTGCGCGCCTGCCGTCACCGTGCGCGTCACGCTGTTCGAGGTGAAGCCCGACTTGGCGACCGTCGCCGTGTAGCTACCGGGGTTCAAGGTGAACTGGTACAGGCCGTCGGCGCCAGTGGTGACGCTCTGGCTGCCCACGGTCACCGTCGCGCCCGAGACGCGGTTGGCCGCGTTGCCGCCGGTGTAGATGGCGCCGATCAACACGCCGGTGCCCGTGGTCGGCGCCGAGCCGTTCACGTACGTCATGTACTTCGACCAGTTCCAGCCGCTGCCGGGGTCCGTGTGACCGCCGGTGTTGCAGGCGCGCGGCACTTCGGCGTGACCGATGATGCGAGCGCGCGTCTTGGGAATGCCGTGGCGATCACAGATCCACTTCGTGAGCTTCGCCGACTCCCGGTACATCGCGTCGGTGTACCAACGCGCGGGATCCTGAACGAACCCCTCGTGCTCGAGGCCGATCGATCGGCCGTTGTAACACTGCGCGTGCCACGCGGTGTTCTTGTGCTCGACCATCTGGGTGACCTCGCCATCCGACGAACGCAGGATGTAGTGCGACGACACGTTCGAGCTCGGGTTCTGGAACCACGACTTGGTGCCCGCGTAGCTGCCCTGCATGGTGTGAATGAGCACGAACTCGTAGCTGGAGCGGCCCGCCGAGTAGTGCGGCGAACGCACCCACGCGGCCCCGCCCGGGTACTCGAGCACCGCGTCACGCCGCGCGCTGGCCACCGGCGCGTGGTTGCGCCAACGGGAAGCCGCGGGCCCCTGGGTGATCACACCCTCGGCGCCCTGCACCGAGAAGCCGGTCTCCAGCGCGAGGAAGACGTCGGCCGCGTAGTCCGCCGAGAAGGTCGCCGAGTCGAAGCCCGGATAGTTCGAGACCGCGAGGTACCAATCGCCCGCTTCGTTCGCGTCGAGTGCAGCGTCTGACTGCTGCGAACGCTCGAACAGCTGGCGCAGCACCGCCGCCGCCCCGCGCACGTTGGCATTCGGGTCGACGCGCAGCTTTCCTTCGGTCGCGCCGGTCAACCGCATCGCTTCACCCAGGCGATCCTGATCACCACGGCGCGCCAGCTGCATTACGCCGATGCCGCCCGAACCCGACTCGAGATTGGGCGTGAACGAGAGCCGGGTCTCCACGTAGCCGATGGCCTTCAGCACGCCGGCGGGCACCTGATACTCGCGCGCCGCCGCTTGAAAGGTGGCCTCCAACGGAGAGCTGCGCTGCTCGACAACCGGGGAAACCGTCTCGAGCTCGCCGCCACAACCGGCCAGCATCAACGCCAGAAGGAGTCTCGCCGTCATGGGGGCTTTCTTGTTCCATGCCGAGGCCCCAAGTGGCCTGCGGTTACCGCTGCGCCTGCGTAGGCCAGCCGCGCACTGGTTTGAAGGCATTCGGATCTCGACTGTCGCCCCCGGGTGACAGGTGAGAAAGACCGGTAACGCTGGCGCAAACCGGGCCGGTTCTGAACGCAGCCGGTGCGTACTTCGGGGTGATCCTTCCCCTGTCTTCGCGACTTGCCGTCGACGTGCGTGGAGGCATGGTGAATGCACACCTGCCCTTCCATGGATGCCCTTCCGAGGATGACGGTGCGCCGTGACGAAACGCTGCCGAAACTCGCGTGGTACGCCGTCATCGATCGCCGCGCAGACACCTGCGACGCCGAGGTGGGCCGCTTCGTCGAGGTCGACCCCGCACCATCGCCCCGATGGTTCGTCTCGGGCATGTGGAGCGGTGACTTCGTCGCCGGAAACTTCCACACCGCCGAGCACCTCTACGGCAGCGGCATTCGCATCGATGATGATGAAGTCGTGGTGGCCACCGCGCACACCAGCATCGAGCGCTGCGTGTACCTGCGCGATGGGCACCTGTGGCACGTGTCGAACTCGCTCTCGGTGCTGCTGGGCCGCACGGGCGCGCGGTTGCACCCCGAGGTGGACCATCGACGCTGGAGCGAGTCGAGCTGCCTGGGCGTGCACAACTACATGCGCCAGTTCAACATCGCGCACCCGCGCCTGGAGGTGGCCAACCAGCTCATGTTCGAGGCGATGCACCTCGACGCGAAGGGTGAAGCGGCCTACCGCACGCACGACGTCCCGCACACGTTCACGGGCTTCTCCGATTACATCTCGCAACTCTCCAGCGCGCTGCGCCAGCTGTGGAACAACGCGACCGACCCGCGCCGGGTGCGCCCGATGCGCGCGGTCTCCACCGCCAGCCGCGGCTACGACAGCCCGACCATCGTGGCGTTGATGCAGCCCATCGTGGGCACGCCGCTGCTCACCTGGAGCTCCGCGCACTCGAACACCCGCATTCCCTTGCTGGTGCAGAAGCTCATGAAGACCGAGCTGTCGAACGACGACGGCTCGGACATCGCGCGGTCGCTCGGCGCGCACCCCAAACACCTCGACCTCGACGAGAGCAAGTTGCCCGCGGAGACAGAGGCCTGGTTCTGGGCCAGCTCGCAGACCTCGCCGGAGCTGGTGTTTCATTCGCTGCTGCGCGAGGCCGACGTGCACGACGTGCCCACCGTGTGGTTCGGCGGTCACATGGGTGACGGCATCTGGGCCGTCGACCTCTCGCCGATGAATCTCACCGGTCAGCTCTGGCGGGGCGCACCCAGCGGCTTCTCGCTCAACGAGGCCCGCGCCCGCTTCGGCGTCATCGAGTGCAGCCCCGGCTACCTCTTCAGCCGCAGCGTGGCCGCGGTGCACCGGGTCACGCTGTCTGACGAGATGGCGCCCTGGCGCTTGAGCAACGGCTACGACCGGCCCATCTGCCGCCGCATTCTCGAAGAGCGCGGCGTGCCTCGCGAGGCCTTCGGCTGGGGGAAGAAGGCGGTGGCCGAAGACATGGAGTCACCCCAGGGCGATGAGCTGCGCGCCATGTTCTTCGAGCAGACCGGGTGGTCGAAGCTGACCGAGACCCTCTACCGGGACATGAACCTCGGCTACTACCTGAGCACGCGCGCGCTCACGCTCGTTCAGCAACGGGGGAGCCGCACCAAGATGATGTGCAACCCGGGCCGGAGCGACGGCAAACACCGCCTGGCGCGCTTCGCCGACTTGCAAAAGAGCACCTTCTTGATGGCGTCGGGGTGGCTGGCTGATCGCTACGCGAAGGACTGAGCGCCTCAGAATTTCGTGATGAAA
>JANODF010000004.1:0-4883 GCA_031412555.1 Archangium sp.
AAACGGTGGCGGCGCGCTTCCCTCAGCGGCTGGTGGTGGCCGCCGACGTGCGGGGCACCCAGGTGGTCACCCGCGGGTGGACCCAGACGTCTGCGTCGAGCATCGAGGCGCTCCTCGCGCGTCTGTCTCCCCCTCCGCTGGCCGGCGTGTTGGTGACGGCGGTGCACGTCGAGGGTCAGCTTCAAGGCATCGACGCGACGTTGATGAAGTCGGTCTGCGACGGCACCACGACGAAGGTCATCGCGAGCGGTGGCATCACCACGATGGAAGATCTGCGCACGTTGAGCGGCCTCGGCGCTTTTGCCGCGGTCGTCGGCATGGCGCTCTACACCGGGCGGCTCGAAGCGCGCGCCCTCTCCCAGGAGTTCCCCCCATGACGGCTTCACTCGAGCGCAAGACCAAAGAGACGACGATCACGGTGTCGCTGGGAGAAGCGGTGGCCATCGACACGGGCCTGCCGTTCTTCGACCACATGCTCGCCACCTTCGCGAAGTACGCGGGCCTGCCGCTGGTGTTGAAGGCCCGGGGCGATCTGCGGCACCACCTGATGGAAGACGTCGCGCTCACCGTCGGCGCCTTCGTTCGCCGCCTCACGCCCGCCACCGCCGCGCGCTACGGCGAGCGCACCATTCCCATGGATGACGCGCTGGTGCAGGTGGTCATCGACGTCGGGGGCCGCGCGTACTTCGAGGGCAAACTCGCCAGCAAGCTCTACACGCACTGGCTGCGCAGCTTCGCGACGGCCTCGGAGAGCACCGTGCACCTGCGCGTGCTGCGAGGCAGCGATCGCCACCACATCATCGAGGCGTCGTTCAAGGCGCTGGGCCTCGCGCTGCGACAGGCGCTGCGAGACGACGGCGTGGTGTTCAGCACCAAGGGCTCGATCGAATGGAAGGCGACGCCATGACTTCACGACGCGTGGTGGTGTGTCTCGACGTGAAAGGGGGCCGGGTGGTGAAGGGCGTGCAGTTCGAGGGGCTGCGCGACATGGGCGATCCGGTGGAGCTCGCCGCGCGCGCTGAGGCATCGGGCGCCGATGAGCTCGTCTTCCTCGACGTGTCGGCGTCGATCGAAGAACGCGCGCCGCTGCTGGAGCTCGCCCAGCGCACGGCCGAGGTGTTGTTCATTCCTCTGACCCTGGGCGGCGGCATCGCGTCGGTCGACGGCGTGACGGCAGCGCTGCGTGCGGGTGCAGACAAGGTGGCGCTCAACTCGGCCATCGTGAAGCGGCCGGCGTTGATCGACGAAGCGGCGCGGGTCGTGGGCGCGCAGTGCGTGGTCGCCAGCATCGACGCGAAGCGGGAAGGTACGGGCTGGCGCGTCTTCACGCACGGGGGCCGCACGCCGACCGGGCTCGACGCCGTCGCCTGGGCAAAGGAGTGTGCCGCGCGGGGAGCAGGCGAGCTGTTGATCACCTCCATCGATCGAGATGGCGCGCGCACGGGCTACGACCTCGAGCTGACGCGGGCGATCTCCGATGTGGTCACGGTGCCGGTCATCGCGTCAGGGGGCGCGGGCACGGCGCAGCACGTGGTCGAGGCGTTCACCCGCGGAGGGGCTGAGGCGGCGCTCGTCGCGGGCATGCTCCACGATGGCACCACGACGGTCGGGGCGCTCAAGGCGGCACTGCGTGAGGCAGGCCTCGAGGTGCGGTCATGAACCTGCTCGATGCCGTCGAGAAGGTGGCGCGACTCGCGGGCGCACGTGCGCTCAGCCAATTCCGCTCACAGCTGGCCGTCGAGACCAAACGGGATGGCAGCCCGGTGACCGAGGCCGACCGCGCCGCCGAACGGCTCGCGCGCGAGTGGATTGAGCTTCACTTTCCAGAAGACGGCATCGTGGGCGAAGAGCTGGGCGTCACCCGCCCCGAAGCGAAGCGCCGCTGGTTCCTCGACCCCATCGACGGCACCAAAGCCTTCGTGCGCGGAGTGCCTCTGTGGGGAACGATGGTGGCGGTGGTCGAAGGCGACGTGGTGCTCGCGGGCGCGGTGTTCTACCCGGCGCTGGGAGAGTGCGTCGTGGCGGCGAGGGGCCAGGGCTGCTTCTGGAACGGGGTGCGCGCGCAGGTCTCGAACGTCGCGAAGTGGGCCGACGCCACCGCGCTCACCACCGAGGTGAAGCGACAGCCGGAGGGCCTGCAGCGGGTGATGGCGCGCGCGGGTGTGAGCCGCACCTGGGGTGACTGCTATGGCTACCTGCTGGTCGCTACCGGCCGCGCCGAGGTGATGATCGATCCCGTGCTCAACGCGTGGGACGCCGCGGCGCTCATTCCCATCATCGAAGAGGCGGGCGGCGTCATCAGCACCTTCGACGGCCGCGGGCCCCTCGAGTCAGGCAGCCTCATCGCGTGCAACGCCGCGCTGGCCGCTGAAGTGAAGGCGCTGCTGAGCACGCCCCCTCGCGCCCCGCTGACGGCGCCGACGCTCGACTTCACCAAATCGTCGAACGGGTTGGTGACGGTGGTGACGCAGCACGCGCACAGCGGCGAGGTGCTGATGGTGGCGCACGCCGACGCCGAGGCGGTGACGCGCACGCTCGAGACGGGCGAGATGCACTACCGCAGCCGCACGCGGGGGCTGTGGCACAAGGGCGCGACCAGCGGCAACGTGCAGCGCGTCGTCTCGCTCTCGACCGATTGTGATGGTGACGCGGTGCTCGCGCGCGTGTTGCCCGCGGGGCCTGCGTGTCACACGGGCGATGAGACGTGTTTTGCGTCGGCGCCCAAAGCAGAGGCGCTCACTGCGCTGGCGGCGACCATCGCGCAGCGCGCCGCGAGCCCGCAGGTTGGCAGCTACACCACGAAGCTGCTGGGCGATCGCAACCACCGGCTCAAGAAACTCGGGGAAGAATCGGCTGAGCTGGTGATGGCCTGCGTCGATGGTGATGCCCCACGCGCGGCTGAAGAGGCGGCCGACCTCATCTACCACCTGCTCGTCGCGCTCGAGCCGCTGGGGGTGGGTCTCGACGATGTGCGCGCGGTGCTCTCGGCGCGTGCAAGGTGACAAAGAAGCGCCCGGTCGTTCGGAATCAGGCGCGAGTTCGTCTCTGAAGTAAGGTCGAGACCATGTTGACGTCGCTCACGCTGAACAACGTTCGAAGTTGGAAATCGGCAACGATTCCGCTCTCACCCTTGACCGTGATCGTTGGCCCGAACGCGAGCGGGAAGACGACGATCCTCGAGGCACTCAGCTTCATGGCCCACACGGCAGGTGTCGCTCATAACTCGTGGGCACCACGTCCTGGTGCGGCGGCGACGTTCCTCCGCAGCGGAACGCAGCGCCTGGATATGAGCTCCAAAGGCGATGTGAGTTTGTCTCTCTTCTCCAATGGGTCGGAGACCACCATCAACGGCAGCGACCCCGTTCAGTTCTCGTGGAGCACGACTGGTAAGCTGATCAGCGCAGGTGGAGACAGCACACTGCTCGGTCAGTTCGCTCGCCTGCGACTGCTTCGCCTCGAAAGCCGCCGCCTGGCAGCCAGCAGCTACAGCGAAGAAGAGAGCCCGCGCGTCCAGGAGGATGGCTCACACCTCCCAACGGTACTTGCTTCGTTGAAGCAAGAGTCACCGGGGATCTTCGCGCAGATTGAAAAGTACCTTCAGCGTGTGGTGCCCGGTCTCGAGGCGATCCGTGCGCCGAGAGCGAAGGTGATGATGGACGAGAGTCGAACAGTCGTGATCGACGGTACCGCCACCACGCTGCGTGAGACGCGTAGCTACATCGGTAACGAGCTGCTCTTCGACATGGAAGGCGCGTCGGGCATCCCCGCCAATCAAGCCGGTGAAGGCACGATACTCACGCTGGGCCTCTTGACTGCATTGGCGGGGACTGACGGGCTCGCGATCGCGCTGCTTGACGACATCGACATGAGGCTCCATCCCAAAGCACAGGGTGAGCTCGTCGCGATCATTCGCGCTCTCATGGCGGCGGGACTGACCAGGCAGTTCATCGGCACGACTCATTCGCCCTTTTTTCTTCAACACCTTCGTCCGGAGGAGGTGGTCGTCGTCGACAACACCCCGGATGGTTCGGTCGCTCGCCGTCTCGACAGCCATCCTGATTTCGAAAAATGGAAGGACACCATGGGGCTGGGTGAATTCTGGTCGTGGGCAGGTGAGTCGTGGGTACGCCCGAAGTGATTCGCTTCGGATCTCTGGCAGAAGCGCCTGCAGATCATCTCGTGGGCCGCGCACTCTTCGATCGCATGACCGAAGCCTCGATCGATTGGGCAGCAGGCCAACTCGACTTGCTCAGAGTTTGGGCTGAGGAAAGAAGGTGGACGTCAGCGCGCACTCCCGTCGAGGGCTTCAGATTCGGCCAGTTCGACGGCCTTCCACGCGGCCGTGACGCCTACGGCACCTCGCAGTTACTCGCGCAGTTTGCGAGGGCTGGGTGCGAGTTCGTTCTGATTCTTCGAGATGCTGATGGCGACCCAGAGCGGGCAGACTCGATTCGGCAGGGCGTCACAGCTTTCCTCACGAAGTTCCACGCGAAGCTCGAGGTCTGCATTGGAGTGCCGTCGCTCGAGCTGGAGTCCTGGATTCTTTCTGGCTTCGACGCCCAGACACCGCGTGAAAAGGCGACGTTGAGCTCACTCAAGGATGAGTTGGCTTTTGACCCAACACGCGAATCAGAACGGCTGGTCGATCGCCTGGACCATGAGAGCAAGAGTCCCAAACGGGTGCTCGCGCTCCTCTCTGAGGGACTTCGAACCCGCGAGCAAACCTGCTGGCTCGAGACGCCACTGCGGGTGCTGCAAGAGCGCGGACAGTTCAATGGACTCAATGCGTTCCTGATTGAGGCCCGGGTGTGCGCCCTGAGTGTCTACCAAGGGCCTTCCCCGAGCAGCAGCTGAGGCACGCGCGACGAACCAGTCGGGCAGCC
>JANODF010000005.1:0-9701 GCA_031412555.1 Archangium sp.
GCTTGAGCTCCTTGTCGGTGATCAACAGCGTGATGGGCATCAGCGGCGGGGGCGTGACCTCTTCACCCTGGCTCGTGCCTGACTGCGAGACCTGCAGCCGCCCGAGCTGCGTCCACACGGCGGTCATGATCAGAAACACGATGGTGACCGCCATCAAGTCGATGAACGGCACGAGGTTGATCATCGCGTCGAGCGCCTTCTTGCCGCCCCTGGAGCTGCCACCCAAATCCATTCCACCAGCCATGCGGCCCAAGACAGCGCGCGAGAAAAAGGGTTTCGGCGATTAAGACAGCCGCATGGCCGACAACGACTCGCGCGCGGGGCTCGTCTACTTCACGCAGGCATTGCTCGATTGGACCACGCAGGTGCACGCGCCTCATGATGCGGCGTTGCAGCAGGCGTTCGATGCGCCCGCGAAACACGGCATGCCGGCGATTCAGCTCGCTCCGTCGGAGGCGCGGCTGACCGAGTTGTTGCTGCGCCTGGCGGGCGCACGGAGGGTGGTCGAGGTGGGCACGCTCGCGGGCTACTCGGCGTTGCGGCTCGCGCGCGCGCTGCCGGCGGATGGCGAGGTGCACACCATCGAGTTCGATCCGAATCACGCGGAGGTCGCGCGTCAGGTCATCGCGACGGCCGGCGAGAGCAAGCGCATCACCGTGCATGTCGGCCCAGGCGTCGACGTGTTGCCCACGCTCGAGGCGAAGGGTCCGTTCTGCGGGATCTTCATCGACGCCGACAAGGAGAGCTACGACCAGTACGGGCGCTGGGCCGCGAAACACCTGAGGCCGGGCGGGTTGTTGATGGGCGACAACGTGTTTCTGTTCAACCAGCTGCTCGAAGATTCACCGCGTGCGGCGGCGATGCGGCGGTTTCATGAAGAGGCGAAGGCGCACTTCGACACGGTGTGCATTCCCACGCCGGATGGGTTGTTGCTGGGAATCAAACGGCCCCTGAAGAGGGTGGTGGTTTCAGGACTCTGAACGGTGCTCATCACGCACTGGCCTCTCTCTTCGTGGCGAGGATGCTCATGTGACGTGGTCATGCGACCTGGGCGACCAGCGTACAGGGCTGTACGCCTGTGCCCGAGGTCGAAGCCTGGTTGCGCTTGATGCCATTTCGCGAAGGGCCCGAGAGCCAAGACCAGAAAGCACCACCTTCCCAAGGCTGTGGCCTTTCCTGACCTGTCGCGCGCGTTCAATCTTCCCGGCGGCCGAACAACCAGACGAGCGAGCTGAACCCCACCCAGCGCAACAACCGCCCGTGCTGCGGTGCGTTCGCCGCCCGCAGCTGCGACATGGGGTACAGCTGAAAGATGTTCCTCAAGCGCTGAGCCGCGAAGTCATCCATCCCGCTCACCGACAAGCGTGCGCCCCGCTCTTCCTTTCGCGCCGTCACGTGGCAGCGCGCGATGCGCATCTGAGAGAGCGCCTCCGCCAGATCGCCCTTCAACATCGCGGGAATGCGGCCGCGCACCAGCCGCAGCTCACCGTTGCGCCACGAGAGGGAGAACAACTCCGAGCCGCGTTGCAGCCAGAAGAACAACCCCAGGGCGACCACCACGACGAGCGCGAGTTCCACGCCCGGCCTGACACCGCATCAGCGCGCCACGTGCAATTCCTGCGAGCCGCGCTGAGTGAGGCGGTGGCGCGACTTCCACAAGAACACCGCCCCGCAGACCGTGCTCACGCCCACCACGAAGTAGACGATCTGCAGCCAGCTCAGCGTGCGCATCATCACCAACTGCATCACGATCCACCCGGTGAGCGTGGCGCCCGCCACCGAGGCCACCAGCTCGCTCTTCGGAAACCGCCGCGCCTCCAACGCCGCCGCCGCGAGGTTTCCCACGCCGACCACGCCGAAGAGAATCAGCCCGGGGATGAGGTAGCCCAGGTCTCGGGTGGCCAGCAGCAACGAGACCCCGCCGGCCACCGCGGTCACGCCGGTGAAGAGGCACAGCCACAACACCAGTCGATGCACCCACTGGGTGGGATCGACCGGCGCCGGGCTCGCCACCACCTGCAGGGGGATCGGCGTGGTGGGCGTGGGCCACTCGGGCTTTTCGACCGGCAACACCTCGACGCGTTGAGGCGCCGTCTCAATCAACCGCATGATCAACGGAGGCTGCGCTTGAAACAGATCCTCCACGCTGCGCTTGATGAAGCGCTGGCCGTTGCGATGCCAGAACCACGCCCAGGGCGTGCCTCCGACCACCACCACGTCCCAGCGATCGAGCGCGTCGACCTTGTTGGCCGCCAGCACGTCGACGGCGTGACCGTGCTCGACCAGGCCCTGCGCCACCGCGCGCGCCAAGGCCTCGTTGCCACCCTTCTTCGTTCCGTACGCAACGAGAACGCGCATGCGCCCCACCCCCGCGGCGATTCAGTGCAAGGGGGAAGCCCGCGATGATCGAAGGCAGACCCGCGCTCGCCTGCGCAGAGCATGCGCTCAGGTGCGGGGAAGCAGCCGATGCGGCGCGAGGCGGTGTCGCACGCGCCACAACCAGAGGGCCGCACCGAACGTCACCGTGCCGACGAGGAAGTACACCAGCTGCAACCAGCTCACGGTTCTGATCATCACCAACTGCGTGACGATCCACGTGGTGAGCGCGGCGCCCGCGACGAGCACGGCCACTTCACTGCCTCGAATGCGCCGGGCTTCGAGCGCGGCGGCGGCGAGGTTGCCCAGGCCGATGACCAGGAAGAGCAACAACCCGGGGATGAGATAGCTGTCGAACGGCGAGTGCTCGAGCAGCTCCGCAGGCGGCCCCTGAACGCGAGGCGGCGAGGTGATCAACGCGAGACCACCGCCCACCGCGGTGACGCCGGTGAAGAGACACAGGCCCAACACGAGGCGGTGCACCAGCGACATGGCCTGCGGAACGTGCGCGCGTTCACGCACCGGCATCGTGGCGAGCTGGTCTCCCACCGCCCGGCCCCACGCGCGGGTGGCTTCCAGATCTCGCCAGTCGCCGGTGGGGAGCGCGGTCTTCCCACCGGGCACAAGCCGGCCGCCAAAGGTCTTGTGCGCCTGGGCACCCGCGAGTCGCGCGAGATGCGCGACCGAAGGCGGCGGCGGCAACTCGCGCTTGCTGGCGGAGTCGTCGAGCGGCCCGCTGGAGAAGAACCAGACCGGGAGCTGCTGCAGCTCCTCGAGGTGGCGTTTGACGAACCGCCGCGCGTCGCGTTGCCAGAACCACACGTAGAGGGCCCCGCCCACCACCACGGCTTCCCACTTCACCAGGGAGTCGAGCGGCTTGCCCGCGGGCAACACGTCGACGGTGTGACCTGCGTCGACCAGACCCTGCCCGACCGCTGCAGCCAACCCCTCCGTACCACCGCGCTTCGTTCCGTAGACCACGAGGACCCGCATGACGCGCCTCCGGCCGTCACGAGATGCAAGGGCAACGCCCACCCCGAACCTGTTGAAACTTGCCGGTGAGACCGGGGGGCTCCACGCACACCCTGCACGCAAGGAAACGTGCCTTCCCGCCTGTTGGGACGTACACCTCAGGCTCATGAGTTCGATTAAGCGCATTGCCATCAGCACTGGAGGCGGAGACGCCCCTGGTTTGAACGCCGTCATCCGCGCCGCCACCCTCGCCGCCGTCAACCGGGGCTGGGAGATCTACGGCATCCGCGAAGGCTTCAACGGCATCTTCTTCCCTGAACGATTTCCCGATGGCGGCCTCTTCCAGCTCACCCGCGATCGCGTGCGCGGAATCGCCCACCTGGGCGGCACCATCCTCGGCACGACCAACAAGGGCAACCCGATGAAGTACCCGATCAAGATGCAAGACGGGTCGATTCGGGAGGTCGATCGCACCGACGAAATTCTCGAGTTCTTCGCCAAGAAGCAGATCGACGCGTTGATCAGCATCGGCGGCGACGGCTCGCTCACCATCGCGCACGCCCTCTCAGTGAAGGGCCTCAAGGTGGTCGGCGTGCCGAAGACCATCGACAACGATCTCGACAAGACGTTCACCACCTTCGGCTTCGACACCGCGGTCGCCTTCGCCACCGAGTGTCTCGATCGCCTGCACACCACTGCCGAGAGCCACCAGCGCATCTTCGTGGTCGAGATGATGGGCCGCTACGCGGGGTGGATCGCGCTGCACTCGGGCATCTCCGGCGGCGCGCACGCGATTTTGCTGCCTGAGATTCCGTTCGATCTCGACAAGGTGGTCGAGAAGATCCGCCTGCGCGACAACGTGGGCCGGGTGTACTCGCTCGTGGTGGTGGCCGAAGGCGCCAACGCGGTGCACACCCAGCGGTCGGTGCTGGAGAAGGCGCAAGCAGGCCAGGCCGAACGGCTCGGAGGCATCGGCGAGAAGGTGGCGCGCGTGCTCGCCGAACGCACCGGCAAGGAGACCCGCACCGTGGTGCTCGGTCACCTGGTGCGCGGCGGTTCTCCGACTTCGTTCGATCGACTGGCCGCGATGCGCTTCGGCGCGGCGGCCGTGCGTGCGCTCGATGAGGGCTACACCAACGTGATGGTCTCGCTGGCGTTCCCCAACGTGCAGTACGTGCCGCTCGAAGAGGTCGCCGGCCGCATGAAGGCAGTGCCGCTCGACAGCGACACCCTGCTCACTGGGCGCGACATCGGCATCTGCTTCGGCGACTGAAGCGCCGAGTTGGTGCTTGCGTGGAGCCGGCTGAGGCGCACATCGTCAGCCTGCGTGTGGAATCTCGACGTGCCGCTTCCCTGTCTGAGCTGTGGTCTCTTGACGGAGGCACGGCAGACCCGACTCGCGTTGATCGGTGAGACGCCGTGGCACGACGGTTGGTTGCGCCCCGGTGACTTCGCTCCGTTCGGTCGAGAAGGTTTTGAGCGCATCTACGATCCGCTCTGCCCGATGACGGAGGCCCAGGTCGAAGTGCGCGTGTTGCTCGGCTGGGTGTGCCGCGGGGTGACCCAGGGCTGCGCTGGCCTGGCTGACGGCTTCTGGGCCCGCGTTCGTTTCTCGCTGCTACCAAAAGGGACGCGCTTCGATGGCGCCGAGAGCATCGAGCTGACGTTCGACGAGGTGGCGCGCGCTCACTTCGCCGAGGACTCCGTCTTCAAGGTGCTCACCGGCCGCTGAATCAAGGGGCAGCGAGCGCCGCGCGCAGGGCTGCGTTGGCCTTGTGATGGTCGGTCAGCGAGTCGATCTCCCGAAGCCGCGCTTCGGCGGTGGCCTGCTCACGCAGGTTCACGAACAACAGCGTCGAGTCACCCAGCTCGAAGCGGGTGCGTTCGCCCTGCTCCAGCCGCAAAGACACTGCCACCTCCTGGCGCGTGAAAGTGATGCGCTCGCTGGCCGCTGACAGCGCCGAGAGCGCGTCACGCACGTCGACCGCCACGCGATCGCGCGCCAGCTGCGCCTGGGCCTCGAGTCTGCTCAGACCGGCCCGGGCTGACTGCACCCGGCCCAGCGGAGCGCGATACAGCAGCGGCACCTCGAGCACCGCGCTGAACTCGAGTTCCGGCTGTGCCAGCGGCCGCAGCGCCTCCTCCGTGGTGGTGCCGAAGTCCTGCGTGAAGGCGACCCCCAGATCCAACAAAGGGAGCACCTGGTTCTGCTGAAAGCGCAGCTCGATTTCTTGCTGCTTCTTCTGGGTGAGCAGGCGTTGCAGGTCGGGCCGCCGCACCAACGCCGCCTCGAGGTCGGGCGCCTCGCGCACGCTCAGGTCGGGTTGAGGAAAGGTGCTCGGGAGGCGTGCTTCCTGGGGCATCACCGGGTTTCCTTGCGCGTCTCGCAGAAAGAGCGACAGCTCGAACGAGCTCTGTTCGAGCGCGCGCTGGGCCTGCACGAGCAAGGCTTGTCGTTGAGCCAACGCGCGTTGGTTGTCTTCTCGATCGAAGACGGGCAGGTCGCCCGCCTTCGCGCGGCCGGCGAGCTGGGTGTCGCGATCCTGGGCGGTCTGTAGCAGCGCGCGCGCGATCTCCCGCCGATGCCCCGCGGCCACCCAGTCCCAGTAGCGGAACGCGGCCAGCCGGGTCACCTCGATGCGCTGCTGGTCGAAGGAGAGCCCCGCCAGCTGCTGGCTCAGCTCGGCCCGCGCGAGGTTGGCCCTGCGGCGGTCGATGGGCCCATTACGCAGCACTGGCACGTTGACGCCCGCGCGCACCTCGCCGCCGGAGAGCGTCTCGCGCTCGCGGTAGTAGTCGGGGATCTTCCCGAGCCCCAGGCGGTAGCCTGCAAAGAAGTTGGCGCCCCACAGCGGCGTAGGCACTTCGATGACGCTGTCGAGGCGGCTTTGCGGGTAGCCGCTGATGGGCGCAGTCCACGCGCGGGTGCGCCACACCGGGTCGAAGACGCCCGCAGCAGTGAGCTGTTCGCCCGCGGCGCCCTCCACGTCGGCCCGCGCCGCCACCAGAGAAGGAAAGGCCTGCTCGGCCACCGTGAGCACCTCGCTCAACTGCAACACGCCTTCTGGGAGCACCGGCGCATCGCCTGCAGCCACCACCAACGTCAGCACGGCTGCGCTGATCATTTCTTTCCCTCCTTCCCGGCGGCGCTGGGCTCCTTCATGGCGACCGTCGGAGGAAAGCCGTTGAAGCGGCGCCACAGCTCGTAGCCGAGCTTGACCTGCTCGAGCAGCACCCAGCCGTTCACTCGAACGCCCTGACGCAGGTACAGCCGCGCGGGCCAGGCCTCATCACCTTCAGGCCTGACCAGAATGCGAAAGCGGCCGGTGCCGTCGTCGGTCGCGTCGATGAGCGCCACCTGACCGCCGAAGGTGCCGACCGCCACCGAAGGCCAGCCCGTGAACTGCACCGCGGGCCAGCCCTCGAACTGGAGCCGAACGTGCCGCCCATCGGAGAGCAGAGGCATGTCGTTGCCTTCGACCCACAGCTCGACCGCGCGCTCGTTGGTGTCGGGCACGATGGTGAGCAATGGCTCGCCTGCCTTCACGAAGGCATTGCCCTGCCCGGCTTGCACGCGGAGCACGGTGCCTTCAATGGGCGCCTTGACCTCCATGGTGCTCTGTCGGGCCAGGCGCACCTCGAGACGGGCCAGCTCGGCGGCGGCGTTGGCCTCTTCGGCCAGCGCGGTGGCCTCCGAAGCGCGGGCGTCGTCGAGGCCCGCGGTGAGGTCGTGCTCGACGCGCTGACGATCGTCCTCCAGCGCGCTCGCTTCGCCCATCGCGGCCTGGAGCGTGGCCAGCGCCCGCTCGACGTCGGTGGCCGTACGCACGGCCTCGAGCTGGGCGAGCTCCAGGGTGCGCTGAGAAGCGAGCCCCTGCTCGAGCAGCTTGCTCTGACGCTCGAGGTTCAGCTTCGCCGCGAGCTGGGCGGCCTGCGACCCTTCGAGCGCCTGCCGGGCTGCCTTGACGCGCTCCTGCGCCATGTTCACCCGGTTCGCCGCGCCTCGAATGCCTGCGACCCGGCTCGACTCGAGAGAGCGCTGGCGGGCGACGATGGAGCTGACCCGCGCAAGGGTGGCTGCCCTGCGGGCGACCACCGCGGCGCGCTCTTCGCCCAGGCGCATGAGAATCGAGGGGTCGTTGTCGGTCAGCTCGAGGAGCAGGTCGCCTGGCTTCACGCGAGAGCCTTCGCGCACGTTCCACTTCGTCACGCGCCCCTCGATGGGTGCGTCGATTTCTTGTTGACGCTCGAGCGGAGCAAAGGCCACCACCCGCCCGGTGCCGCTGACGCTCTGCTGCCAGGGGATCAACACCAGGCCCCCGGCCGTGAGCACCACCGTGAGTGCCAGCAGGCGGCCCAGAGTGCGTAAGGATCGAGGGGTGCGCACCAACAACGCGGCGGCGCGAACACCGCGTTCCCCGGCGAGAGGTGAAAGCTCAGTCTGTTTCAGAGGGGTGCTCATGAGGCGGTCTTCCTGGGTGGTGCGCTCGACAGCTCGGTCAGCGACACGACCTGGGCGCAGCCGCGGGCGACCGCCGAGTGAGGGTCACTGACGAGCGCCACCAGCGTCCACGGTGCGGTAGTTCGGGTGAGCGCGGTGATGCACTGGGCGCGGGCGTCGACGTCAAGGCTGTCGAGCGAGGCCTTGAGCACGATGAGCCGGGGTGAGCTGGCCAGCGCCCGCGCCACCAGCAGGCGGGTGAGCTGGGCGGGCGTGAGCGGCGCCCCGTCGTGGGCGAGGCGGGTGTCGAGTCCCTCGGGCAGCCCGCGCAGCGTGTCGAGCAGGCCCACCTTCTCGAGCGCCCCGCGGGCATCGCTGGCCGTCACCGCGGCCCGGCCCAGGGTGAGGTTCTCCAGCACGGTGCCCTCGAAGAAGTCGCCGGCTTGAACGAAAGCGGTGTGCTCGCGCAAGGCGTGCGTCCGGGCGCGCGAGGTCTCCACCCCGTTGAAGGACACCACGCCCTGCGCGGGCACCTGGAGCCCAGCAAGCCACTCACCCAGCGGGTGGCCTTCGGTGCCCACCACGGCCAGCCGGGCTCCGGCGGCGACCTCCAGGTCGAGCGGGGCCCCCTGGTCTTCGGCCGCCCCGCGCACCTCGACCCGCACGCCACCCTGGCCCGAGATGGGCTCACCGGGTTCGGGGTTCTCGGTGGGGAGATCGACCAGGTGACCCAACTTGTCGACCGCGGTGAGCAGGTCGTACGTGGCGTCGAGCAGCTTCCCCAGCTTCGCGATGGAGCTGCTGACGGCGGCGACGATCAACTCGGCGGCGACGAGCTGGCCCAGGGTCAACGACTGGCGCACCACCAGCCAGCCACCCAGACCCAGCAGGGCAGCACTGGCCACCACCTGGAGCCCCAGCGCTCCGACGGTCTGCCCGAAGAGCACCGAAAAGTGTTTCCGTCGCGCGTCGAGGTAGCGCCCGATCAACACGTCTGCGCGGTCCGCTGCGAACACGGCGCCGCTGCTGGCGCGCAGCGCATTGCCAGGCCTTGCCAGCTGCTCCAGCCAGCCAGCGACGTGGTACTTGGCGTAGCTCTCGTCGATGCTCGTTCGCAGCCCCCGGCGGAACGGCACGAACCAGAGCACCACCAACAGGGCGATCATCACCAGATCGAAGGCGAGCAGCGCCGGGTGATAGAACGCGAGCACCATCAGCCCGATGCCGATCTGCAGCGCCGCGGCGATGCCGTCGGTCAGCAGCGTGCTGGCCGTCTTCTGCAGGGTGATGACCTCGAAGAACTGGTTGACCTCCGTGGGCCCGAAGGCCGGAGCGTCGTGCCGCAGCACCCGCGGGAGCCGCCACGCCAGGTCGGCTGCGGTGCGCACGAAGATGCGCTCCTGCACCGACTCCACCACCCGTGCTTGCAGCGCCCGGAGGATCGCCTGAAAGCTCAGCGCCGCCATCAGCATCAGCGAGAGCACCACGATGGGCTGCAGCAGAGTGCCGAACGCGACGGTGCCCACCAGGGTCTGCACCGCGACGGGGGTGGCGAGCGTCAGCAGGCCCGCGGCCACCGCGTAGATGAAGATGACCTGGAGGTCATCGCGCTCGAGGTGCATCAGCGCCCAGAGGCGCTGAACGGGCGAGGGGTGATGTGCGCCATGGCCGGCGATGTCCTGAAGGGGCGCGGCGGGGGCGGCGCTCAACCAGACGGGTGCCTCGCCCACCAGCGCGAGGAGCTCGGCGGCGCTCAACCACGAGGGCTCCTGCCCCGGTCGCGCGACCAGGAGCTGAGCGCCTCGCCGGTCTGTCACCACTGCGCCCCCGCCCGCGCAGGTCAGCAGGGGGAGCGGCCGCGTCGCGAGGGTGGCCTCGTCGACGGGCGCCTCGCGCACCTCGAGCTTCACGG
>JANODF010000006.1:0-5010 GCA_031412555.1 Archangium sp.
CGCGCAAACACCATAGGGTGGGTCGACCTCTCCCGGTTACTACGGGACGGAAGACTGGCTGACTCGCGCGCCCCCAATCCACGAGTTTCGTCACTCGTGGTCAGCGGCTAGCTGGTTGAGTCTCTCCCGAAGGGAGAGGGAACCTTGTTATGCGGCGTCGGCGTCGGCTCGATCGCGGCGGCGTGAACCGCGTTCTTTGTACCGGCGAATCGCGCCCGAAAGAATCTCACCGATGAGCGTGTGGTAATCCATGCCGTCGCCCTGCGCGATCAGCACGAGATCGCTCCAGCCCGGGGTCAGCCCCGGCAGCGGGTTGCACTCGATGAAGTAGATCCGCCCCGTCTCATCCATGCGGAAGTCGATGCGCGCCACGTCGCGGCACCCCAGCGACATGAACGCAGTGCGGGCCGAAGCACGCAGCCGCTCGAGCTGCGCAGGCTCCACCTTCGCCGGCACCTCGTACCGAATGCGATCGTTCTCCTCGAGCTTGTCCTCGAACTTGTAGATCGGCGTCTTGTCGGACTTGTCCGTGAAGACGATCTCCATCGGGGGCAACACTTCGGGGCGCCGTTCACCCAGCAGACCCACGGTGAACTCGCGGCCGCCGATGTACTCCTCGACGAGCGCAGGCTGCTGGTAGCGCTCCACCAACTCCTTCACCACCTCACGGAGCTCGGTCTCGTTGTGGCACACGCTCTTGCTGATCACGCCCTTGCTCGAGCCCTCGGCCACCGGCTTGACCATCAACGGCCAGCGAACGAACTGTTTGTCGAGCCGTTCACGGCCAGTGCTCATCAGCTGGAAGTTCGGCGTGTCGAGGCCCGCGGCACGCACCACACGTTTGGCCAACGCTTTATCGAGCGCCAGAGACAACGTCGCCGGGTCGGAGCCCGTGTACGGAATGTCGAGCAGCTCGAGCAGCGCAGGCACCTGGCTCTCGCGGTTTCGGCCGCGGAAACCCTCTGCGATGTTGAACACCACGTCGACCGGAGTGCTCGCGAGCACCATCGGCAGCTCAGCGGTGGCCTCGAGGTCGACCACCTCGTGACCATGGCTGGCGATCGCTTCTCGAATCGCCTGGAGCGTGGTGGGCGAGTCGTATTCGGCCTCCCGATCTTCACCCTCGGCCGTCGGCTTGATGCGCTTGACGTTGAAGGTGAAGCCCACCTTGAGCGGACCACGGCGCGTGGCGCGTGAGAGCCCGCGCGGCTTGTCTTTGATCTTGTAGCGCTTGGCCGCGTTCTGAATCACCGCGTCGATGACGCCATCGAAGTGCAGCCCTTCGAGCGCGGCGGCCGCGTAGATGCCGGCGCCCTGCTCCAGCGAGGGCAGCGCGTTGATCTCCAGGAAGTACGGCACGCCCGCATCCGACAGGCGGAAGTCGACCCGGCCGAGATCCTTGCAGTCGAGCTTCTTGATCACCGTGCGCGCCATCTTGCGGATGCGCTCACTCATGTCTTCGTCGAGCACCGCGGGCGCGCGCACGCTGACCGCCTTGTCGCGCGTGGTCTTCAGCTCGTAGTCGTAGATCGAGTACCGACGCCCCTTCGCGATGGCGGGGTCGATCACGTACTCGACGGGGCTGAGCACTCCATCGAAGTCGTTGTCGACCGCCTCGAGGAACGGCACCGTCAGATCGCGGCCGACGATGAACTCCTCGACCAGCACGCCCGCGGGATACTTCTCGAGCGCCTGGATCACCTTGCGCCTGAGCTCGTCGACGGTCTCGGCCACGGAGTCTTGCGTGATGCCCTTGCTGCTGCCTTCGAAGTTGGGCTTCACGATGACGGGAAAGTGAAGCTCGTCGGCCTTGAGCTCTGAGACCTTCTCCACGAACTGCCAGCCGGGCGTACGCACGCCCAGCTCGCGGAGCACCAGCTTGGAGAGCTGCTTGTCGAGCGTCACCGCCAGCGCGTAGGCATCGCTGCCCGTGTACGGAAAACCGAGCTCCTCGAAGAGCGCGGGGAAGAACGCTTCACGGAAGCGGCCCCGGCGGCCTTCAGCCGTGTTGAAGATGAGATCGGGCGAGAAGGCCTCGAGCCGCGCGACGGTGCGGGAGGCAGGGCCGGAGACCTCCATCTTCTCGACCCGGTGGCCCAGGCGTTCGATCGCCGCGGCCAGGGCGTTGACAGTCTCTTCCGTGTCGAACTCCGCTTCTTCTTCGGAGTCCGACAACCTCAAGTTGTGCGTCAACGCGATGCGCATTGGGTCAAGCCCTCTCCCGCCGGGCGTCACTCACGCCGCAGCTCAGTCGTCGTCTGTTGCCGCAAACGGGCCCCGGCGCTGTTCTCTTGCTGCGCCGGAATTCGCTGCGGTTGATCTGCTTGAACCTTGCCGTCGATCACTTGCGTCTGGGCCCACGTATCACCGAGGCGAATGCCTTCGCGATCTCGCAGACACTGCAGCGCCTCGATACTGCCGATCACCACCAGCCCCGCCAGGAACGCGCGCGGCCCGACCTCGGGCATCATCGAGAGAATCACCACGAGGCCGAACGGTGCGTTGCGCAGCACGCTGTCGCGATGCCGGGCGCCGCTCCTCGTGGGCACGTAGACCACCTTCACGCCGAAGATCTTCTTGCCCGGGCTCTGGCCCTGAAGGAGCCCGTCGGCGAACAACGTGTAGAGCAGGGCCATCACCACGCCCGCGGGCCCGAACGACCAATAGAGCGACCAGGCGATCGCCGTGTCGACCAACCGCGCGCCGGCTCGCAACAGCAGCGAGGCCTTGGGGTAGCCCGATGGCTCACCCTCCTTCACGACGCGCAACGTTCTCATTCTTCCGGCTCGTTCTTGTCTTCCGCCAGCCCGTGGAGCCGCTCCCACGCGGTCTGCATCGGATCGACTTCGGCGGTCAGCTTCTGCAGGTGCGCGATCGCTTCGTCTTCCGTGCGATGCGCGACCTCGAGGTGCGGCACGATCTCCGGCTGCGGCAGCGGCGCGCCCTCACGCGTGAAGAACACGAAGGCCATCGAAGGCCGCTTCGATGACTCGCGCATCGCGAACTGAAGGCCGTCGAATTTCCAGCCCATGGGAACCCACTCGTTGATCGTCCGCTCCAGCGTGTGCTCATCGACACTCGAGAGCTCGACCACTTTGTAATGGAGCGCCCGCCGCTGAGGGGCTTCCGCGGCCTCCTCGACTGGAGAGGCCTTTCTCTTCGTGCGCTTGTTCACCATTGAAGGAGCGCGAAGTTACTACCAGACGCCGCGGTACGTCTGTTTGCCGGCCATCTCCGAAGTACCAGGGTTCTCCGCCGCGTCGGCCCAGAGCAGGCTCACCAACGTCTTGGCGCCGATCGCGCCTACACCCGCCAGGATGTACGGGACAGGCGATTGGGTGAAGCCGGTGGTGGGCCCGAGCAACAAGCCCGAGAGCGCCAGCACCGCGCCACCGACGATCGCCCCGAAGATGTTGGCTCTGATGATCTGCCCCACGCTCGGGTTGAACTTGAGTGTGGCGAGCGCCATGATTCCGGCGCCGATCGCGGGCATCAGCATCACCGCGTCGAGCCCGCTGCGAGGGGTGATTGCGCCGCCGGTGGTGGCGACGATGGCCACGATGAGCGCGGTGTAGATGGCTGCCCACGCAGCGCCCGAGACGATCAGCGTCGCCTTGTTGAGCGCGATGTCGCCGCCGCCCACGATGGCCGCCAACCAGGCGCCGGCCGAGCTGCCGATCATGGTCATCCAGCTGGTGGCGTACGCGTCGCCGTGGCCGGTCACGAGGTCGGTGAACCCGCCGAGGAACATGCCGCCGATGAGCGAGCTCAAGATTCCGAAGTTGGCCGAGCGGTGGCTGATCCAATTGTTGAACTGCCAGATGGCCGCGGAGGTGAAGCCGATGCCCGCGCCCACCAGGGTGCCGGTCAGGTAGGCCAACCGCGCGTCTTCGCCGGTGACGATGTCGGAGCAGCTGACGACCTTGCTGCCCGGCCCCAGATAGCGCGGGTCGATGGGGGGACAGCCGCCCGCGGGAATGTCGATCTGCCCACGGCGGTCGAGCACCGCTTCACGTGAAGGGCCGGCGTCGATGGCGCGTGGAATCAGCTGGGTGGCGAGCACGCCGAAACCCGTCATCAGGGTGTGGTGCATCAGGAAGGTGAGGCTGCCCGGGCCCGAGAGGAAAGCGCCTTCACGCGGGTGGCCGTCGATCATCGCGCCCGGGCCCGAGGGCACGATCTGCGGAGGCGTGGGATCGAGCTGCTCCGGCAGCGGGGGCAGCGGCGGCAACGCTTCGATGGTGCGCGTGTCGGGCGGCGGCGGCGTCTCTTGCGGGGGCGGCGGCTGCGGCTGAGGGATGGGCTCAGGCTGCGGCGCGGGAGGCGGCTGCGCGACGCCCGCATCATACGGATCCCCCATGGGGACGATGATGACCTTCTCATTCGGAATCTCAGGAGTGCCTTGCGCGACGGACAACGACGCTGAAAGCACCAGTCCCAACACGATGATCCGCTGCATGGTGCCTTGCAACATAGCGTGCTTCAGGTAGCTCCCCACCATGTCGAGTGAAGCCTTCGAAGGTCTGTCGCCCATCGTTCACCCCACGGCGTTTGTCCACCCGTCTGCGTTACTCCTCGGTGACGTGAAGCTCGCAGAGCAGGTCTCGGTGTGGCCCACGGCTGTGTTGCGCGGCGATTGTGGAACGATCCAGATCGGGGCGCGCACGAACCTTCAAGACGGGACGATCGCGCACGCGACCACCGGGTTCAGTCAGACGCACATCGGGTCGGAGTGCACGGTGGGACACCGGGTGATTCTGCACGGGTGCACCGTGGGGAACCGGTGCCTGATTGGTATGGGCAGCATCGTGCTCGATGGGGTGGAGCTGGGGGATGAGTGTTTCGTCGCCGCGGGATCGGTGGTGACGCCGGGGAAGAAGTTCGAGCCGCGGAGTTTTTTGATGGGCTCACCGGCGCGGCGGGTACGTGAGGTGAATGAGCGGGATCTGATGTCGATCGATGCCGCGTGGCGATCGTATGTGCACCTGATGCAGGGCTACTCGAAGAAAT
>JANODF010000007.1:0-12155 GCA_031412555.1 Archangium sp.
TTCCAGATCGGGTTCATGTTGTTCCTCCCGTTTCTGGTGATCGACATGGTGGTCGCGAACATCTTGCTCGCCTTAGGCATGCAGATGCTCTCGCCGACGACCATCTCGATGCCCTTCAAGTTATTACTCTTCGTGCTCGTCGACGGTTGGTACCTGATCGCGAAGGGCCTGGTCATCGGCTATCTCTAAGGCGGGCGCATGCATCAACTCACCAACGTCATTCAGCAGGCCCTGATCCTCGTGCTGGTCGTCTCGGGGCCCCCCATCATCCTCTCGTTGATCATCGGCTTCGCCGTGTCGGTCTTTCAGGCCGCTACGCAGATCCAGGAGCAGACGCTCTCCTTCGCCCCCAAGCTGGTGGTGATCTTCGGCGTGCTCGCGCTGGCCGGCCCGTGGATGGGCTCGATGATCCTCCGCTACACCTTCAACATCTTCGACCGTTTCCCCGTGTTGATCGGGCACTGACGAGCCATGGGCGCTGCTGAAGCTCAAGAACTGGTCGCCGCGCTCCGGCACGAGCTGGGCATTCAGCTCGACTTCACGCAGATCCTCCTCGCGTTCGCGTTGTTGATGGCGCGCGTGCTGCCGGTGGTCATTCTCACGCCGTTCCTCGGCGGCGAGACCGTGCCGCAAGAAGTGAAGCTGGGCCTGGGCGTGATGATCGGCATGGTGCTCTACCCGGTGCTCATCGCGCAGGTGCGCGAGATACCGATCAGCGCGGTGTTGTTCATCGCCCTGATGCTCAAGGAGCTCTTCCTGGGGCTGACGCTCTCGTTCATCGTGGGGCTGGTGTTCGACGCCGCCAACTCGGCAGGCACGCTGATCGACTCGATGTCGGGCACCAACCAGGCGCAGTTGATGGTGCCGCAGATGGGCCAGAACGCGTCGCTCTTCTCGAACCTGCAACTGCAGATGACCACCGTGCTCTTCCTCACCCTGGGCGGTCACCACATCGTCTTTCAGGTGTTCGGCGAGAGCCTGAACCAGATTCCCCTCGATCAGTACCCGCGCTTCAGCCACGGCACCTGGGGCTTCTTCGAGACGATCCTGCGCATCTTCGGCGACATGATCCGCATCGCGCTGGCGCTCGCTTCACCGGTGTTGCTGGCGACCTTCATGGTCGATCTCGCGCTGGGCATGATCAACCGCGTGGCGCCGCAGGTGCAGGTCTTCTTCGTGGCCATGCAGATCAAGCCGGTGGTCAGCGTGTTGATCATGGTCACCGCCATTCACCTGATCACCGATCGGCTCATCGGCGAGTACGGGGTGATGTTCCGCTGGCTGCGACGCGCCTTCGAGCTGCTCTCGTGAGGAGGCCTCGTGTCTGAAGGTGGCGACAAGACAGAGGAACCGTCTCAAAAGAAGATCGACGATGCCCGCAAGAAGGGCAACGTCTGGAAGAGCAAGGATCTGTCGGGCGTCTTCGCGCTCGCGGTGGCGATGAGCGTGGTGGGTGGCACCTGGGGCGCGTTCGAGACCCGCATCAAGGAGCTCTTCCTCTTCGGCGTCGATCACATCGCGCACCCCGACGATCTCGCGCTGGCCACCACCCAGCTGATCTATCTGTCGCTGCAAGCGCTCCTGCTCACCTGCATTCCCATCGCGTTCTCCGCGGCGATCGCCGGCGGCCTGATGGAGTTTCTCCAGGTCGGTGCGCTGCTCGCGCTCGACGCGGTGATGCCCAAGCTGGAGAAGCTCAACCCCATCGAGGGCCTCAAGAACCTCGTCGGCAAGAAGCAGCTGGTCGAGCTCATCAAGTCGATGTTCAAGCTGAGCGTGACTGGCTACGTGGTGTGGGGCGTGGTGCACGACGCGATGGGCCTGGTGGTGGCCACCATTCACGGCGACGCGGCGATCACCATGATGGTGATGGGCGAGCTGGTCACCCGCATCTGCAAGAAGGTCATCTTGATGTTCGTGGGCTTCGCCATCTTCGACGTCTGGTGGCAGCACAAGAGCTACATGAAGGACCAGATGATGTCGAAGGACGACGTCAAGAAGGAATACAAGGAGTCGGAAGGCGACCCGCACCACAAAGCCAAGCGCAAGGAGCTCGCGCACGAGCTGCTGGAGAGCGCGCAGATGGACTCGGTGAAGGGCGCCGACGTGATCGTCACCAACCCCGATCACGTGGCCATCGCGCTCAAGTACGACAAGGCCAACGACGGCGCCCCACGCATCATCGCCAAGGGCATCGAGCTGCGCGCCGAAGGCATTCGTGAACTCGCGCGCAAGTACGACGTGCCCATGCTGCGCAACGTGCCGCTCGCGCACGCGCTGCTGCGCATCGACGTGAATCAGGAAGTGCCCGAAGCGCTCTACGACGCGGTCGCCGAGGTGCTCAACTTCGTCTACCAGTTGAAGAAGTCCGCTTGAGTTGACCGTGCATGAGTCGTCGACTCAGATGATTCGATGACTGGAAAGGTCGACCCCGCCCTGCTGGACCAGGCGTGCGCCGTGTTGTCTGAGGGCGGCGTGCCGATGCTCGCGGTGCTCTCGCTCTACGAGCGGATCGAGTCGGGCGAGCTGCGCGCTGCGTTTTCCCGCTCGGACGAAGGCCAGGCCGTGATGGTGGTCGACGAGCGCGGGCCGTGGTGCCAGGTGCTGGCGGCGGGCGGCCCTGAATCGGCGTTGTTGGCCGGGCTCGACGCACTGCGAGGCAGCTCCGAGGCCCTGGTGTGGGACGACGGCTGCGTGAAGGTCGCGGCTGCCAAACTCGACGAACTGGGCTTTCGCGTGCTGCTGCGCCAGGTGTTCACCCAGGACCTTTCCCGCGTTCCGCTCGAACAACCCGAACCTCCGGGGCTGGAAGTGTCGCCTCTGGGTGACACGGTGCTGGCAGACGCGCGAGAGCTGTTCACCCGCACCCACGCCATGAGCGTGCAGGGGCTCAACGCCACCTTGCCGCGCGCGCCGACCGCCGAACAATGTGGGCTGGCCTTCGACGGCTACTTGAACGGCGCGCTCGGGGCGCCGGTGCCGTCGGCCTGCGTGGTGATCCGCAGCGAGGGCAGGGTGGTGGGGGTGATCTGCTGCGCGGCCGCCGAAGAAAAAGACACCGCCACGCTGCTGGGGCTCGCGGTCGACCCTGCACAGCGGGGCCAGGGCCTTTCGCGGGTGTTGGTGCGAAGAGCGCAGCGGGCGCTGCACGCCGCCGGGTTTGCGAAGATGTTGTTCCTCACCACCGATCTCAATGCGCCGGTGCACCGGCTCTTCACCCCGGAGGAGATCGTCAAGACCGAGACCTTTCCTACCCGGCTGTGGGTGCGGGGAAAGTAGCCCCCTTTCCGCCCGGCCCGACTCGGGGGACACTCAAGGCCCCATGCCTGAAGATGCCGACATCGCCATTGCGCTCAAATACGATCGCGAGAAAGACAACGCGCCGCGGGTCATTGCCAAGGGCATGCGGCTCAAGGCAGAAAAGATTCGGGAGATCGCCAAGCAGTACGGCGTGCCGTTCATGAAGAACACCACCCTCGCCGGCGCGCTGTACCGGGTGGACGTCGGCCAGGAAGTGCCCGAAGAGCTCTATGACGCGGTGGCCGAAGTGCTGAACTTCGTGAACGCGCTGCAGCAGCAGGCCAACAAGAAGTAGGAGATTGACCATGGCGAAGATCGGACAACCGCAGACGCGCGCTCCAGCCTGGCCGTGGGGTGGCCCCACCGGCGTACGCGAGAAGCTCGTCAACAAGGCGCAGCTCGACCGCAAGAACGTTCGCAAGAAGGGCGACCCCAAGAACCCTGCGCTCGCTTCGGCCGCGCTGCTCGACTCGATTGGCCCCGCGCGCTCGGCTGAAGAAATCCGTCTGCCGATGCCGCCTGGCCCCGCGGGTCACGACTCCGATCTCGAGGGCTACACCGATCGCGGGCCGCTCTTCTCGGTCGCCGAGCGCCTCGCCGAAGCGAACCAGGAAGCGATGCAACGCGGCCTGGGCACCTTGCGTGCGCCGCCCGATCGCGTGGAGCGCCTCAAGTCGTTGCTGGCCCGCGAGTCGTCGATGCTCGAGCTGGTCGGCACCGTGAGCAACGACATGGCGGAGATCGAACGCCGCCGCCGCGAAGAGACGATGGAAGAGGGCTACTGATGTCTGACGACGCGGCCCTGGCCCAACGGCTCCAGAAGTGGGCCGACGGCAAGGCGACCCTCAAAGACGTGCGCGGCTACACCGATGAGGAGCTCTACTCAATCGCGCGCACGGGTTACTACTTCTACTACCAGGGCAAGGTGAACGAGGCCCGCACGGTCTTTCAGGGCCTCTACGCCATCAACCCGATGGATCCGTACTTCGCCAAGGCGCTGGGTGTGGTGGAGATGGCCGCGGGCAACCCGACTGGCGCGGTGGCCGCCTACGACGTGGCCCTCAAGATCGCTCCGCAAGACGCCACGGCCTATCTGGGCCGGGCCGAAGTGAAGCTCCTGCAGGGCCAGAAGGCGCAGGCGATGGATGATTTGAAGCGTGCGCTCCAGTTCTCCAAGCCCGAATCGGCCGAAAACATGAAGGTTTCCGCGATGATGGCGGTTCTCTCAAAGAAATAGAAAATGCATCGGAAACTGCGCGAGCAGGCCATGCGATAACTCTGCAACTGCCGGGGAATAACTCTCCGACAACACACGAAAGAGGCTCACAATGAGTGGTGCAATGAAGTCGATTACTGGTGCTCTCGGTGGCGTCATCAAGTCGGTTGTCCCCGCGGCCATCAAGGCGATTGCCCCCGCTGCGAGCAAGCTCCTCGGCGGTATCGCTGGCGACATCTTCCAGAAGGGCGCTGGCTTCATCAAGAACGCGCTCTCCGCTCTGCCCCTGCCCGGTCCCCTCAAGGCGATTGGCGAGAAGCTCCTCGGCACCGGCCTCGACAAGCTGACCCAGTTTGCCCAGGGCGGCATCGACAAGCTGATCCAGTCGCTCGGTGACATGGTCACCAAGCGCTTCGCTCCCGGCGCCGGCAACGTCGCGCTGCCCGGCACGAACACCGCCGAGCGCCAGACGGCCATCGCGAACAACAACCCGGCCGCTCCCTCCTCGTCGTCCAGCGCCGCCACCGGCTCGTCGTCGAGCGCCGCCACGGGCAGCACCGGCAGCTCGAACCCCTCGGGCGCCTCGTCCAGCAGCAACCTTCCTCCCAAGCCGCTGACCGGCGAAGAGGCGAAGGACGTTGGCAAGCAGAACGAGTACAACCAGAAGATGTTCGACTACCAGCAGGCGATGTCGAACATGAACAAGTTCTGGGAAATGATGTCGACCGTGCAGAAGTCGCACGACCAGACCCGCGGTTCGATGATCCAGAACCTCCGCTAAAAAGCGAAAGTTCGAAATTTTCAAGGCTGGGAACCTTCGGGTTCCCGGCCTTTTTTTTTGATGCCTCACGCGGACAGCTGTGGTGCAGTCCGCGCGCTTCGAATTCGAAATCACTCAGGGGAGACAGCACGATGAGCGAAAAGAAGAAGGATGAGTCCACGGTCGCAAGCGCGATCCCGGGCATCGAAGTGGTCAAAGAAGCAACCCCCAACTGGGAGAAGCTCCTCTACACCCCCGAGCGCAAGGCTGCGTTCCAGAAGGGTGAGATGAACCTTCGCGACTACCACGCGATCAGCGGCCCCGAGATGCTGCAGATGGCGCTCATCGGTTTCCGTCTCTATGAGCAGGGCAAGTACAGCGAAGCGAAGACCATCTTCTCGGGTCTCATCTCGCTGGAGCCGACCGAGTCGTATTACCACACGGCGCTCGGCGCGGTTTTCCTGGCCGAAGAAGACCTGGAGATGGCGCGCGGCTACTTCGACGTGGCGATCGGTCTGAACCCGAAAGAAGTCGCTCCCTACGTCAACCGCGGTGAAGTGAACCTGCGCGACGGCAAGATCCTCGAGGCCGCCGAAGACTTCGCCAAGGCCGTCGAGCTCGATCCCAAGTTCGAAGATCCGCTCACCCAGCGCGCCCGCGTGCTCGCCGCCGCTGCGCTCGAGATGATCGAAGCCGCGACGAAGGACGAGCCCAAGAAAGACGCGCCCAAGAAGAAGTGAAGGAGTCGATGACCCGCGGCTCCAAACCGGTCGAGATCGTCTACTACCCGAAGAAGGCGCGGGGGCCTGTACCCAAGCGCATTCAGACGGTGGAGACGCTCATCACCGAGGAGCCGCCTGAACACGTGGAGCGCCGGCCCTCACGCAAGGGCCGGAAGACGTTGACCGACGAGACCGTCGATCCTGCCGAACAGGCGTTCGTCGATCTCACCCGGTTGGGCCACGAAGCGTTCGAGGCGGGCCGCGCTGATGAAGCGCGGGTCATCTTCGAGTCGCTGGTCGCGCTGGGCCGGCGAGACCCGTTTGCCCACACCATGCTGGGCACCATCTTGTTGGGCGGAAATGCACTCGAAGGCGCGCTGGAGCAGTTCGAGGCCGCGCTCGCCATCGACCCCGACGATCTGGCTGCCCTGGTCTACCGGGGTGAGATTCGCCTCAGCCGGCGCAAGGGGGCCCGGGCGATCGAAGATCTGGAGCGCGCCGTCAAACTGGGGCCCGCAGCCGACCCGTTCGTCGCCAGAGCGCGGAAACTGCTGACGCTGGCACGCGCGAATCGCACGTCGTGAGGTGTTTGCGCTAACCTGCGCCCCCTCATGGCAGCCGGTCCAGCGGGTTCAGGCAAAGGTTTCATCAACAAGTACTCGGACGTCGTGCTCGCCATCGTCGTGATGTCGATCATCGGGATGTTGATCGTCCCGCTCCCGACGTTCCTGTTGGACATCCTCCTCACCATCAACATCAGCCTGTCGGTGATCATCCTGCTGATGTCGCTCTACATTCCGGGCGCCCTCCAGTTCAGCGTGTTCCCCACGCTGCTGCTGATCACCACGATGTACCGGTTGGCGCTCACCGTCTCGACCACACGACTGATCCTCTCGGTCGGCGATGCAGGCGAGGTCGTCTACGCGTTCGGTAACTTCGTCGCGCGCGGCAACTTCGTGGTCGGCGGCATCGTCTTCGTGATCCTCGTGATCGTGAACTTCATCGTGATCGCCAAGGGTTCTGAGCGTGTCGCCGAAGTGGCCGCCCGCTTCACCCTCGACGCCATGCCCGGCAAGCAGATGTCGATCGACGCCGACCTGCGCGCAGGCTCGATCGAGATGGAAGACGGCAAGCGCAAGCGCCGCGACCTCGAGCGCGAATCACAGCTCTTCGGCGCGATGGACGGCGCCATGAAGTTCGTCAAAGGCGACGCCATCGCCGGCATCATCATCACGGTGGTGAACATCGTCGGCGGCCTCGCTATCGGCGTGGCGCAAAAAGGCATGACGGTGGGCGAGGCGGCCAAGAAGTACGCGCTGCTCACCATCGGTGACGGCCTGGTCGGCATGATCCCCGCCATCCTCATCTCCACGGCGGCAGGCATCATCGTCACGCGCGTCGGCGGCGAAGAAGAAGGCGCCCACCTCGGTAAGGACATCAGCTCGCAGCTGATCGCCTACCCCCGCGCCATCGGCATCGCCGGCGGCATGTTGATCGTGCTGGGCCTGGTGCCCGGCCTGCCCAAGGTTCCGTTTCTCCTGCTGGGCTCCGCGGCCGCTGGTGGCGCGTACATGATGCTCAAGCGCCAGAAGAAGATCGACAGCGGCGAGCTGGGCGCTGACGGCGAGGTGCCGGGGGCAGAAGGCGAAGACGAAAAGGCCAAGGCCACCGAGCCCGCGCCCAAGGAGCCGATCAACCCCGACTCCGAGCTCTTCATCCCCGTGGTCACGCCCATCGTGTTGGAGGTCTCCGACGCGTTGGTGCCCTTCGTCGACTCGCGGCAAGACGGCGGCAAGTTCCTCTTCGAGCTGGTGCCCTTCATGCGCGACGGTCTGTTCGTCGAGCTGGGCGTTCGGTTCCCCGGCGTGCGCGCGCGCGGAAACCCCGGCCTGCCCCCGGGCGCGTACCAGATTCAGATCAACGAAGTGCCCGTGGTCACCGGCCAGGCGACGCTGGGCCACATCCTGGTCAACGACACCGTCGATCGCCTGCGGCTGATGAACATCGAAGGTTTCGATGCGATCAACCCGGCCACCCGTCAGCCTGCGGCCTGGGTGCCCGAAGCGAACAAGGACATGCTCGAGGCCGCCGGCCTCACCACCTGGGACGTGCCCGGCTACATGATCCTCCACGTGGCTTCCGTGCTGCGCCGTCACGCGCGCGAGTTCGTCGGCGTGCAGGAAGTGCAGACGATGCTCGACCAACTCGAGAAGGCCTTCCCGGCCATCGTGAAGGAGGTCGTGCCGAAGGTCGTCACGGTGCTCAAGCTCACCGACATCCTCGGGCGCCTGGTCGAAGAAGAGATCTCCATTCGCGACCTGCGCGGCATTCTTCAGGCGCTGGCGGAGCAGGGGCAGATGGAAGCCGACAGCGTGATGCTCACCGAACACGTGCGCAGCTCGCTCAAACGGTACGTCTCGCACAAGTACGCGCGCGGCACGAACACCCTGGTGGTGTACCTGCTCGACCCGCAGATCGAAGATGCCATTCGCAGCTCGATCAAGCGCACGTCTGCCGGCACGCACCTCGCGCTCGAGCCCGACATCGCGCAGGAGATCGTGCAGGCGGTGAAGAACGAGTGTGGCCACCTGCCGCCCACTGCGCAGCGCCCGGTGATCCTCACCTCGATGGACATTCGACGGTACGTGCGCAAGTTGCTCGAGTACGAGTTCAACCCGCCGTTCTCGGTGGTGAGTTACCAGGAGCTTTCGCCTGAGCTGAACATTCAGCCCGTGGCTCGCATCAGCACCCGGTGAGTTGAGAGATCCCCTCTCCCTCTGGGAGAGGGTCAGGGTGAGGGTGTTCGTCTCGGCTCAGGCTCCTGCGACGAGCAGGATGATCAACACCAACCCGACCAGCACCATCGCGCCGCCGACGCCGAGCGCGACCAGGTGCTGCTTGTTGCTGAAGTCGATGAGCTTGCCCGAGCCTTCTTCGGCAGGCTCTTCCTCGTCTTGAGGGGGCTCTTCGTCCTGGGGCGGCTCTTCTTCGGCCGGTGGATCGTCTTCGGTCTTCTGCGGCTCGTCTTCGACCGCGGGCTCTTCGACCGCCGGCTCTTCTTCAGCGGGCGGCGCCTCTTCTTCCTGCTTCACCTCGACCGACGGCGGATCGTCTTCGGGCTTGTTCGCGAGCGTGCCTTCTTCGTCGTCCTGGCTCGATGACATGACGACGGGATCTTCGCGGACCTCCGAAGGATCGATGAAGAGCAGCCTGACCCCACCGATCTCGAGTTCGTCGCGATCCTTGATGGTGGCCTTGCGGGTGCGCTTCTTGTTGAGCTTGATGCCGTTGCGGCTGCCGAGGTCTTCGACGTGCGTGCCCGACCAGTCGCGGCGCACCTTCACGTGTTTGCGCGAGACCAGGTCGTCGTTGAGCACGATGTCGGCGTCGGCGGCGTCGCGGCCGAAGATGTATTCCTGGGCGTCGGCGATCTCGATGCGCTGACCCTCGGTCGCGCCGTTCATCACCCGGAAGTAGGCGTTCTCCCCGCCCGCGGCGAGGCCCTTCATCACGTCTTTGACGACCTTGCGGGAGAGGAAGCTGGTCTTGTTCGAGACGTCTTCGCTGCTGCCTTCGGCCACCCGATCGAAGGTGACGTCGAACTGCGCGATGGCGATCACATCGCCGTTGCGCAGCAGCCGCTTCTCGCCCTTGGGCAGCTTCTGCCCGTTGACCGAGGTGCCGAAGCTGGAGCCCAGGTCTTCCAGAAAGAAGAGGGTTCCATCGCGCGAGATGCGCGCGTGGTTACGGGAGACCGCCTGCTGGGCGAGCACGACCTGACAGGTCTGATCACGCCCGAAGGTGATGGTCTCCTCGTCGAGCAGTACCGTCTTTGTCTGATCGGCACCGCTCCCGCTCTTCATTTTGACAGTGAGTCGAACTCCCATTGTGCCGAGCGCTTCTCTTCAGTCGCTGACGTACTGGCGGCACATGGCCACCTGGGTCTGGAAGTCTGATTCGCTGGCGAACTTCAGGAAGTTCTTGCACGCCACCGACGCGTTCTTCTCGTCGCTGCGGTTCTTGAAGAGCTCGAACAGGCCGTAGTGGCACAACGCGTACTTCGCGTCGTACTTGAGGCAGCGTTTGTAGGCGCGCTCTTCGTCGTTCACGAGCCCCTTCTCCTTCGCCTGCACGGCCACCGAGTACTCGCTCTCGGGCGTCTTCGCGCCGGCGGCACGGGCCTTCACGTCGTCGAGCGCCTTGTCCTGCAGTTTGCACTTCTTCTCGGCCACGATGATGTTGTTGCGGCACTGGGGGAAGTTCTCGTCGACCTCGAGGCAGCTCGAGAAGGTGTCCTTGGCTTCGCAGGGTTTGCCGACCTCCATGAAGGCGTTGCCCAGCACCATCCAGGCGGCGGTGAACTTGGGGTCGAGCTGGGTGGACTTGGTGAGGTACTCGATGGCCGCTTCGTTCTCGCCTTCTTCAACGGCGATCTGACCGAGCTGCGCCCACGCGTCAGAGAGGTCGGGCCTCACGTGCAGCAGGGTGCGCAGCTCTTTCTTGGCCTTGTCGCTCTGGTTGAGGGCCTTGAAGGCGAGGGCGAGGTTGTAGCGGGCCTCGAGGTAGTCGGGGTTCACCCGCAGGGCGCGCTGGAAGTTGTCGTGCGCTTTTCCGTAGGCCTGCTCCTTCATGTAGAGGTTGCCGAGGTTGTTGTAGGCCTGAGCCTGATCCTGGTTCAGGCGCAGCGCCTTGATCAGGTACTCCTTGGCCTTGGCGTCTTGCCCGCGGGAGTAGGCGATCACGCCCTTGTTGGCCCAGAGGTCTGCGTACTGCGGCGAGAACTGGATGCCGAGGTCGCACTGGTCTTCTGCGGCCTGCAGGTTGCCCATGCCGATGTATTGGGCGCAGAGCTCATTGCACTCGAGGGCGCGGGGGTGGGGAGCAGGTACTGACATACAACCCGCAGCCAGCAGGCCCGCGGCGAGAGCCAAACGGAGTCGATTCATCGGGCGTCGAGTGTAGAGAAGCCGCCCATCGGTCGCAATGACGCCGAACGACGAAACGCGGCTGATTTCCTGATGTTGAGAGGTACGATGCGCCGCCATGGCCAAGAAGCTCTCGACGTGCGTGTTGGTGTTGGGTCTCCTCGCTGCCACCGAAGCGAATGCGCAGGCGGGGAGCTTCGCGAATCGAAGCCTCGGCCTGGGTGTGTCCGGCTTCGGCATTCTGGGCGCGGGCGAGTCGGTGGGCATCGACTGGGGCATCCCCATCACGCTCGAAGGTGCGTTCTACATCGAGAGCGGTTTCGAGGTGTTCCTGCGCATTCCGCTCATGTTCGCGCTGCAGAAGTTCGGCGTTCCGCCCACCGGCGGCGCGGGCATCGTGCTGGCCAGCGGCGGGCAGTTCGGCCTCAAGTACATGTTCCTGGAAGAATCGATTCGCCCGTACGCCACCATTCACCTGGCGGGCCTCTATTTCATCCGCGACGCGCAGACCGCCGCTCAGCTCAACAACTTCTTCATCGGGCCGGGCATCGGCGTGGGCGTCGACTTCTTCGTGGCCGAGAGCGTCTCGCTGGGCGTGCGCGGGTACCTCGACATGTACGTGACGCTCAACGTGCCGCCGAACTTCGCGCTGGGCGCGGGCGCGGCCGTGACCACGTACTTCTGATCACCGCTGCAGGAACCTGCGGGCCGGGGGGGCCTGGCGCTTGGTGGCGTTCTTCGCCGCGAGCGCCGCCGTCACCAACAACACCAGCTTCTCGTCGGAGAGGTGACCGGGCTTGGTGAAGCCGAGATCTTCTTCGAGTCGGCGGGCGAGGGTGGCGAAGAGGTTCAAGCGCGCCTCCATGCCCAGCTCTTCCCGGCGCAGCGCGGCCGAGAACAACACCGTCTCTTCTTCGGCAGAGAGTTTGGCCACGCGCGCGCGGAAGTCGGGGTCGGCCAGCAACGAGGTGTCGCCGTCGGGCCGCTCGAGCTGCGCGGGGATCTTGAGGCGGCGCTCGCGCACCACGATGGTTCCGGCGAGCAGATCGCCGAGCCGCTGCTGCGTGCCCGAGAACAGGGCCGCCACGCCACCCACCAGGTAGAGAATGGGGAGCTTGTCGAGCGGCCTGACCAGGTTGCGCAGCAGTGACTGATAGACGCCCACGCGCACGCCGGTGTCCTGGATCACGCGCAGGCCCATCATCTTCTTTCCAACGGTCTGCCCGCTCCAC
>JANODF010000008.1:0-11928 GCA_031412555.1 Archangium sp.
GCGAGGATGACGGTGAACTCGGTCTGAGCTTCGACAGGAGCGGCCGGGCCCACGGCCGGGCCAGCGGAGGCAACAGCGGCCGCCGCAGAAACGCCCCACTTCGACTCCAGCTGCTTCACCAGGTCAGCCGCCTCGAGAACAGTGAGGCCGGAGAGCTGGTCGATGATTGCGTTGATGTCTGCCATGACTTGTATTCCTTAAGAAAATTGAACGACGGTAGATGGTTGAAAAACGGGTTTGGTTACGCCTTCTCCGACTTTGCCTTGATCACCCGCGCCAACGACGCTCCCGGTTCCTTGATGGTCCGGAGCAGCTTGGTAGCAGGCTGGTTGATCATGCCGAGGATCGTCGACCGCAGCTCGTTCAGACCCGGCAACTTCGCCAGTGCCTGCACGCCTGCAGCGTCGATCTTCTGTCCCTGAATGACGCCCGAACGGATCTTCACCGTCTCGAGGCCCTTCACGAACGCCGCCAGAATCTTGGCAGGCGCTACGACGTCGTCGTAGCTGATGGCGAGTGCCACCGGCCCCACGAAGTCGTCAGAGATCTTCTCGACAGAGGTGCCCTTCGCTGCGCGTTTGGCCAGCGTGTTCTTCAGCACCTTCCATTCGACTCCGCCGTCACGAAGCTTCTTGCGAAGCTTGTTCACGGTGTCGACGTCCAACTTGTTGAACTCAGCAGCAACGACACCCTTTGCACGGGTGAACTTGTCGTTGAGTTCCTTGATCAGGATTTCTTTCTCGCTCTTGAGCATTTGCACACCTCCTTCCGTTTTTGACATCCCGGTAAAGCGAATGCAGGAGCGAGAATTCGTCGTGAGGCACAAGATGAGCGTCTCGCTCATCTCTCTCACCGCTCCCCGTCTCGGCAGGGCAGCCCAACAAGGCCACCGTTTAAGCAACTTCGCTTCGAACTGAGGTCTCCCCCTCACCACTGCGGTGAGAGTTGCCAAGAGACTTCAACGCTTGGCTCAGCTGCCCCTGCTGTCTTCATCCAGGGTCTATTCTTGATTGTTGACGCCCTGAAATTGGCGTCGCGATTGCAAAGCACGCCGCGCTTACACGAGGTAGGCGCGGCGTGTCAATAGCAGCAAAGTCGAGGCAGGATGCCGACTTAGCTGAACTGCCGGGTCACCAGGCTCACTTGAAGCGAGCGGTGATCTCAGCGGTGTCGATCTTCACGCCCGGCCCCATGGTCGAGCTGACCGTGATGCCCTTGAGGTACACGCCCTTGGCGGTGGCCGGCTTCATCTTCATCACCATCTCGATGAGGGTGTTGAAGTTCTCGGCGAGCTTGACGGCCTCGAACGACGCCTTGCCGACGGGCGCGTGCACGATGCCCGCCTTCTCAGCGCGGAACTCGATCTTGCCGCCCTTGGCCTCTTTGATGGCGCGGGTCAGATCCATCGTGACGGTGCCGACCTTCGGGTTGGGCATCAGGCCGCGGGGGCCGAGGACCTTACCGAGACGGCCGACGACACCCATCATGTCGGGGGTGGCGATGACGGTATCGAAGTCCATGAAGCCTTCTTCGATCTTCTTGGCGAGGTCAGCCTCACCGACGAAGTCGGCGCCGGCGGCGGTCGCTTCAGACTGCTTCTCGCCCTTGGCGAAGACCGCGACGCGCGCGCTCTTGCCAGTGCCGTGCGGGAGCACGATGGCGCCGCGGACCATCTGGTCGGCGTGCTTGGGGTCGACACCCAGGTTGATGGCGACGTCGATCGTCTGATCGAACTTGCCCTTCACGAGCTCAGAGGTCGCTTTGACGACCTGAAAACCCTCGGCGATGGTGTAGCGCTTGTTGCGATCGACCTTCTCAGCGGCCGCGCGAAATTTCTTACCAGGCATGGTGGAACCTTTTTCTTTTTAGAAGTTGGAGGAGAGAACGGAAGAGAAACGGTTCAGGAAACCGTGATGCCCATCGAACGAGCGGTGCCCGCGATGGTGCGCATGCACGCCTCGATGCTGCCGGCGGTGGTGTCCTGGATCTTCAGCTTGGCGATCTCTTCGACCTGCTTCTTGGTCACCTTGCCGACGATCTCTTTGCCGCTCTTCTTGGCCCCAGAGCCCTTCTTCTTGTCCGTGTGCAGACCGGCCGCCTTCTTCAGGAGCACCGACGCGGGAGGCGTCTTGAGCTCGAAGGTGAAGGAGCGGTCCTGGTACACGGTGATGATCACGGGAATGATCATCCCGTCCTTCATCGCCTGCTGGGTCTTGGCGTTGAACTGCTTGCAGAACTCCATGATGTTCACGCCCATCTGACCGAGCGCGGGACCAATCGGAGGAGCCGGGTTTGCCTTACCGGCGGGGATCTGCAGCTTGACCTGACCTGTGATCTTCTTCATTTTTGTACTTCTCCCGTGGTTCGAACGGAGGTCACCCTCCTCCCACGCTGGTGACGACGTTGGGTACTACCTGCTCAGCCGGTCGTCTTCTCGACCTGCATGAAATCGAGTTCCACCGGGGTGGAGCGGCCGAAGATGCTGACGAGCACCTTCACGCGGCCCTTCTCCGGGTTGACCTCTTCGATGGTGCCGTTGAAGTTCGCGAACGGGCCGTCGATGACGCGCACGGTGTCGCCGTCGTCGTACTGCACCTTGGGCTTGGGCCGCATGGTGCCTTCGGACAGCTGGGTGGTGAGGCGCTGCACTTCGGCGTCACGAAGGGGCGGCGGGTCATCCTGGCCCACGGCGCCGAGAAAGCCGGTCACCTTGGGCGTGTTCTTCACCAGGCTCTTGGTGCGGTTGTTCATCGCCATGTTCACCAGGATGTACCCGGGCATGGTCTTGCGGCGCGTGGTGCGCTTCTGGCCGTCACGCATCTCGACCACTTGTTCAGTGGGAACCAGGATGTCGCCGAAGAACTCCTGGAGCCCCTCGAGCTTGATCTTGTCTTCGAGGCTCTTCTTCGCCTTGCCTTCGAAGTTCGAATACGTGTGGACGACGAACCACTTCTTCTCTGCGTTCTCTTCGCTCATCCCAACTTCCCCCAGACAGCCGGCAACCACTTGACCATCAGGTTGTAGCTGAGCGTGTCCATCCCGAAGAGGATGATCGCGGCTACGAGCGAGGCAACGACGACGGCGATGGTGGACACGCGAACGTCTTCCCACGAAGGCCAGGTCACGCGCATCAGCTCCGTCGCGACCTCCATCGACAGGGTGTTGATTCGCGGGTTCGTCCACGCGTACCCAGCCAGACCGGCGGTGAGCACGAAGCCCAGCACGTCAGCCAGCTTGATGCCGGTGCCCGAGATGATCTCGGTGTTGGTCACGCCGATCTGCCCCATCAGGAGCTCGACCAGTCGACCCAGGAACAGGGTCAAGATCAGGCCAAAAACGAGGTAACTCACGACGACGAGGCGGCGCGGATCCATCTCCGCACGATTCGCTTGCTGGCTCGCTTCAGTCTCCGACATGGCGGGACCCTTCCATTTCCACAAACTGAAACCTCGAACGCCAGTCGGAGTATTTCCGACCGGCGCTCGAGTGGATTTCCTTCAGAAACTGGCACGCCAGGCAGGATTTGAACCTGCAACACGCGGTTTTGGAGACCGCTGCTCTACCGTTGGAGCTACTGGCGTCCGAGAGAACTCAGCCGACCTTGCCTTCTTTGTGGCCGGTGTGCTTGCGGCACTTGCGGCAGAACTTCGACATCTCGAGCTTGTCCTGCTGCTTGCGACGATTCTTGGTCGTCACGTAGTTCCGGTCTTTACAGACCGTGCACTCGAGCGAAATGAGGCTGCGGTTGCCCTTGGGCATGACACGACTCCTTGAAGATGTACGACAGAGGGGACGGCTCCCTGACAGAAGCTGTCCCCTCGTGTCAAGAGGTACGCGCCGGTGAGGGCGCGCCCCCGTAGAAATGGGTTGGACGACTTAGGCGATGATCTCGGCGACGACGCCGGAACCGACGGTACGGCCACCTTCACGGATGGCGAAACGCAGTTCCTTCTCCATCGCGATGGGCGTGATGAGCTCGACTTCGATGCCCGTGTTGTCGCCGGGCATGATCATCTCGACGCCTTCGGCGAGGAACACCGAGCCCGTCACGTCCGTCGTGCGGAAGTAGAACTGGGGGCGGTAACCCTTGAAGAACGGCGTGTGACGACCACCCTCTTCCTTGGTCAGCACGTAGATCTGCGCCTTGAACTTGGTGTGCGGGTTGACTGAGCCGGGCTTTGCGAACACCTGGCCACGCTCGATGTCTTCACGCTTGAGGCCACGAACGAGCGCGCCGATGTTGTCGCCGGCCATGCCGCTGTCGAGCAGCTTCTTGAACATTTCGACGCCGGTGACGACGGTCTTCACGGTCGGGCGCAGGCCGATGACTTCGACTTCTTCACCGATCTTGATGACGCCGCGCTCGACACGACCGGTGGCGACGGTGCCACGGCCTTCGATCGAGAACACGTCTTCGACGGGCATCAGGAAGGGCTTGTCGATCGCGCGAACGGGGGTCGGGATGTACGAGTCGACCGCTTCCATCAGCTTGAGGATGGCGAGCTCGCCGATCTCAGACTGGTCGCCTTCGAGGGCCTTGAGCGCCGAGCCGGGGATCACGGGGATCTTGTCGCCGGGGAACTCGTACTTCTTGAGGAGGTCGCGGATCTCTTCTTCGACCAGCTGGCGGAGCTCAGCGTCATCGAGCATGTCGACCTTGTTCAGGAAGACGACGATGTACGGAACACCGACCTGGCGGGCCAGGAGGATGTGCTCACGGGTCTGGGGCATCGGACCATCGGGCGCGCTGACGACCAGGATCGCGCCGTCCATCTGCGCGGCGCCGGTGATCATGTTCTTCACGTAGTCGGCGTGGCCGGGACAGTCGACGTGCGCGTAGTGGCGGTTCTTGGTCTGGTACTCGACGTGCGCGGTCGAGATGGTGATGCCGCGGGCGCGCTCTTCGGGCGCCTTGTCGATCATGTCGTACGCCAGGAAGGTGGCGCCGCCCGACTTGGCGAGCACCTTGGTGATCGCGGCGGTCAGCGTGGTCTTGCCGTGGTCAACGTGGCCGATCGTGCCGATGTTGACGTGCGGCTTGTTTCTCTCGAACTTTTCCTTCGACATGTCGGTCTTCCTTCTTTGGACTTGAGTGTTGCGTGAGGGACTTCGAATCAGACTTCAAATGGAGCCCTGAACCAGGATTGAACTGGTGACCTCGTCCTTACCAAGGACGCGCTCTGCCAACTGAGCTATCAGGGCACTGCACTGCGCTTCACCTGCTCTGCTGCTGCGACTGCTATCACTGCTCCTGCTCTTGCTCCAACGACCTTCTCGCAACTTCGAGATGGAGCGGGGAACGGGATTCGAACCCGCGACATTCAGCTTGGAAGGCTGACGCTCTACCAGCTGAGCTATCCCCGCATGAGGCCCGGTTCGATGTGAAAAAGTGGAGGGGGGTGGATTCGAACCACCGAAGGTCGAGGACCGACAGATTTACAGTCTGTTGCCGTTGGCCACTTGGCTACCCCTCCGGAAGGGCATTTTCTATTCAGTTGTGCTTCGCCTCGACTCGACTTCGTGGCCGGCGCCGGGATTCGAACCCGGGACCTACTGATTACAAATCAGGTGCTCTACCAGCTGAGCTACACCGGCAAGGTTCCGAACTGCTTGAGGAAACCTGCCACCCGTCTGTCGAGGGGCGGCGCTCTCTATCCACGCGTGCCGAGGCAAGTCAAGGAGATCTAAAGCGAACGCGTCGATCAGCCGCGCTGGCGGGCGATTTCGTACAGCAGCACGCCGGTGGAAACCGACGCGTTGAGGCTCGCGACCTGACCCTGCATGGGGATGCGCACCTTGAAATCGGCGTGACCGAGCACGCCTTTGCGCACGCCGCCGCCTTCCGCGCCGACGATCACCGCGAGCGGCCCGGTGAGCTTGACGTTCCAGGCAATTTCTTTGGCTTCGGGATCAGCGGCGACCGACCAGAAGCCCTCTTCTTTGAGCTCCTCCAGGGCGCGGGAGAGGTTCGTCACGCGCGCGACGTGGCAGTGCGAGGTGGCGCCGGCCGAGACCTTCACGGCCACCGCGGTCACCTGCACGGCGCGATCTTTCATGATCACCACACCCTGCGCACCGAATGCGGCCGCCGAGCGGATGATGGCGCCGAGGTTGTGGGGATCCTGAATGCCGTCGAGCAGCACGATGAGCGGCTGCCGGCCACTGCCCTTGGCCTTCTTGATGAGCTCGGTCAGGCCGATGTATTCGAAGTCGCGCACCTCGGCGACGATGCCCTGGTGCGACTCGCCTTCGGTCATGCGATCGAGGCGTTCGCGATCGACGATCTCGACCTTCACCTTCGCTTCTTTCGCGCGGGTCATCAGCTCGCCCTGCACGCGCTGATTGACGACACCTTCGGCGATCGCGATGCGTTCGACCGTATCGGGGCGGCCCTTGAGGGCCTCCATCACCGGGTTCACTCCGTAAATAAGGCTGCTCACATGACCTCCACTGGCAGCGTGATGTTTTTGACCTGCCGCGAGCACTGCTTCTCGGTGCAGATGAAGAAGGTCATCTTCGCTTCGACGCTGCTCATGCCATGCGCCGTCGGAGTGAAGGGAACTTCGAACTTCGGATCTTCTTTTTTCGCGCTCACCGAATCGGCGAGCGTCAGCTTCTCTTTGCTCAACTTGCTCTGCTTGCTCGACAGCTCGATCTTCAGCGGCGCCTCATCGGAGACGTGCGCGCCGTTCTTCGACTTGATCGAGATGACGACCTTGCCGGTGTCGCCGGCCTTCAGCTTCGTCGACGTGCCTTCGGTGCTGACCTCGTAGAACGAGGCAATGTCGATCTCCGCGGCCCACGCGGGAACAGCCAACACCGTCATCACCACCATCAGCGTACGCATCATGTCCTCTGTATGGACCCCGGAGGCCCTTGGTTTCAAGCCGGGTGCAGGACCCTGTACATCACTTCGGCCCTTTGGATGATGGCCGTTGCGAGATCGACGCCGGTGGCGGCCTCCATTTCGGGCAAAGACGGAGAAGCGTTGACCTCGAAGACCCGGGGTGGCTTCTGACCGCCGAGTTCGAGCAGGTCGACGGCGCAGACTTCCAATTCGGTGAGTCGGGCGGCGGATTCCGCTGCGAGGCGGAGTGATTCGGTGAGCTCGGTCGGCTCGATGCGGGCGTTGCGCGACAAGGTGCGGCTGAGCCTGCCCGCTCGGGGAACGCGGGAGGCGGCCGCCAGGGCCACGCCGCCCACCACGAAGACGCGCACGTCACGCTGCGCTTTGCGCACGTATTCCTGCATCACGATGTTGTGGCCCAGGCCCAGCACCGCTTCCAACGCGGCCTCCAGAGACTGGCGCGACTCGCAGAGCATCACGCCCCGCCGCTCGCTGCCGGCCATCAACTTCACCAGCACGGGCACCCCACCCACTTCATCGACCATCGCCTGGAGATCGCGGACCTCACGCGAGATGACCGTGACGGGGATCTCCAGGCCGGCGGAAGCGAGGCGCTGCAGACACCGCGCGGGGTTTCGGGACAAGCCGATGGCGGCCGCCGAGTTGAGCACCACCGCGCCGTGCGCCTGGAAGTGATCGACGATGGCCAGCCCGTAGCTGGCGATCGACGAGGCGATGCGCGGAATGACCACGTCGGGCACGCGGATGGTCTTGGTGCGATACACGAGGCCCGGTTTCTTGCGGCCCAGGCGCACCGAGACCTCGAGTGGGTTGAGCACCCTCACCTGATGACCGCGCGCCTTCGCAGCTTCGACCATGCGCTTGGTCGAAGGGATGCTGCGCGAGCGGCTGAGGAGCACGATCTTCATCAGGCACAGGCGTATGGCGAACTCCTGCAACGGATTCCAGTGCGTCCTCACACTCATCCGTTTCGATGCGACTCCGAGCCCTGGTGATCCTCCTCCCGTTGGTGGCGTGCCAGACGTACGACTTCGAGCGGGTGGTGCCGCTCTTCGTCGCGCAGACGAACGACACGATTGTGATCGCCAGCAAGCGGCTCAAGCCCAACGTGATGCTGCTGGTCGACAAGTCGGGCTCGATGAAAGAGGCGATCGACGACCTGGACATGGCGAGGTCGTGCACTCGCGACTGCGGAAAGTCCGGGTTTTCTGACTGCGACCCGCGCTGCCCCACGCGCATGAGCGATCTGCGCCTCGCGATGTCCACCTTCCTGGCCAATTCGGGGACAGTGGCCCGGCTGGGAGCGACGACGTACCCGGCCTCCGAAGGCTGCTCCGTACCGGCGAACATCAACGTGCAGCTCCCGCCTCCGACCGCGACGGACGATGGGGCAGAGCCGGCGCTGGCGGCCTCGGCGAGCGAGATCAACCGGCTGATTGCGGCAGTGCCTCCGGGTGGAGGAACGCCCACCGGCCGGTCGCTGGCCTTTCTGGGCACCTACGGGGGGCTCGGAGAGGGCACGCCCGATGACTTTCGCCAGGACTACGTGCTGCTGCTGACCGACGGACTGCCCAACTGCAACGACGCGAACCCGAACGCGGTGTGCGGCTGCGGCAATACCTGTTCGCTGGCGCAAACCAACGCGTGCGGTTGTACATCGGCGAGCTGCACGAACATGACGAACTGCTCCGTTGGCTGTCTCGACCAGGGCGGCGCGGTGGAGAACGTGAAGGCGCTCCGCCAGAAGGGCATCAGGACCATCGTCGTAGGTTTCGGATCCTTCTTGACGCAGGGTGCCGGCCCTCAGGTGCTCAACGCCATGGCGCGTGAAGGCGGGGTTCAGCGGCAGTGCCCGGATGGTACCGACCTGGAATGCGGAGGCACCATGGGGAGCTGCGACACCACCACCAACCAGTGCTCCACCGCTTTCTACCAGGCGACCAACGCCGTCGAGCTGGCGGCGACGCTGCGCAAGATTCTCGAGATTCTCGTGCCCGACAACGCCTGCGAGTTCGTTCTGAAGCAGCGGCCGTCTGACGAGCGCTACGTCTCGGTGCTCGTCGACGACCAGAACCTCACCCAGGGCCCGGAGACGTTCGCCTACGATTTCCCCTCGAACACGGTCACTTTTCAGGGGGCCATGTGCGCCCGGATCACGGCATCCACCCCTCAGAGCACCGTGAAGGTGGAATTCAGGATCGTCGAGCGCTTCTAAGGGCCGACTGAGTCAGGTAGGGTCCGCGCCATGATGCGTTCCGTCGCGCTCTTGCCCGTGCTGATCGTTGCCGGTTCCTGCCAGACCTACGACTTCGAGCGGGTGATTCCCCTCGCCGTCGCGCAGACCACCGACAAGACCATCGTCGCCAGCAAGCGGCTCAAGCCCAACGTGATGCTGCTGGTCGACAACTCCGGCTCGATGTTGCTGCCCACCGATTCAAGCGACCCGGACTGCGGCACGTGTGGAACCGCGGGCAATCTGTGCCCCGCCACGTGCCCCACCCGCATCACCGAACTGAAGAGTGCGATGGCGACCTTCCTCCAGACCTCGGGCACCATCGCCCGCCTCGGAGCGACGATTTATCCCATCGATCAGCTGTGCGGCGCCTCGGCCAACATCGACGTTCAGCTGCCCGCCCCCACCTCGACCGATGACGCCACCGATGCAGCGCTGCAGGCCACTGCACAGCAGGTCAACGCGCGCATCCAGGCGCTCAGCCCCGTCGGCGGTACGCCCACCGGCAACTCGCTCGACTTTCTCGGCACCTACGGCGGCATCAATGACGGCGCCGACTTCCGCGACGACTTCGTGCTGCTGTTGACCGACGGTCTGCCGAACTGCAACGCGGCGAACCCGAACGCCATTTGCCCTTCCAACTGCATGAACATGACCTGCTCGGCCCCGGCGATCGCGGCGTGCAGCTGCACCACTTCGACCTGCGGCCCGGCCACGCTGTGCTCCAACGGCTGTCTCGATCAGGCCGGCGCTGTCGAGGCCGTCAAGCGTCTGCGCCAGAAGGGCGTTCGCACCATCGTCGTCGGTTTCGGCGCGGATCTCGCCTCCGGCGCAGGCCCCGTCGTCCTCAACGCGATGGCCCGTGAAGGTGGGTTCGGTCGTGAGTGCCCGAACTCCACGGATGGCGAGTGTGGTGGCGCGCCTGGCTCGTGCAACACGGCCACCAAGCAGTGCTCGACCGCGTTCTTCCAGGCGGCCAACGGCACCGAGCTCGCGGTTGCGCTCCGGAAGATCAGCGAGTCGTTCCAGGGTGACCCCTGCGAGTTCACCCTCTCCGCTCGCCCGTCTGACCCGCGCTACCTTTCGGTGGTGATCAACGGCACCAACGTCGCGGCCAGCAGCACCACGTACTCGTACGACCCGAACGCGAACAAGGTCACCTTCCTCGGGCCGCTCTGCACGCAGCTGAATACCTCGACCACCCAGAACCCGGTCAACGTCGAGTTCCGGATCGTCGAGCGGTTCTAAGGAAGCCCCTCACCCCGACCCTCTCTTCCCCTCGGGAGAGGGAGAGCGGCTTTAGAAGTTGAGCACTCTGGCGTCTTCGGTCAGCCGCCAGATCTGCGGCAGGCCGATCACTTCGTCGAGCACCCCGAGTTCTTTGAGTTCGGTGGCTGACAGGCCGCACAGTTTGACCGTGGTGTCGCAGGCCATCGCTCTCGCTCCGAGACCGCGTGCGTCTTGAATCATTCGCCCCGGCAGTGGCGCGCCCAGCCCTTCACCTCGCGTCGCTTCGGCGCGTTCACGATCGGTGAGCGGCTTGCCGAACGTCCCTTTCGCCAGCGCGCGGAGCGCCTCGAAGGAGAAGACGAAGATCACCTCGTCGCCCATCGCGGCGGCGGTGATGCCTGTGGAGGCGGTCTGCCAGGCGGCTTCATAGCCTGCGTTGCTCACGAAGAAGACGACGCGTCGGGACACGTTCGCCACTGTAGCTCACGTGGCGGTCGAGGATGAACCCGCGCTGCGCTACGATGGCTCGTCGACTTCGGTTTGAAGCTAGGCCACCCGAAGTCGACCTCCTGGAGATGTCGATGCACTCCCCTCAGCTCCGTCTGGCCGCGCTCGCCGCTGCCTTGTTCGCCACCTTCGCTTCCGCCTCCGTCATCGTGCACGAGACCCTCGACGCCATGGCGAAGCGGGTTCCGTTGATCGTTCGCGGCCGCGTCGCGCGCTCCGTCTCTGCGTGGGATGCCGAGAAGCGCACCATCTGGACGTGGACCGAAGTCACCGTGACCGAGGCCCTCAAGGGCAAACCGGGCGGGCTCGTGCTGATCAAACAGCCGGGCGGTGAAGTCGGAGAAATGGGCCAGGCCGTCGCGGGCGCAGCGACCTTCAAGGAAGGCGAAGACTGCGTGCTCTTCCTCGAGCCTGCTCCGCTGGAGAGCGCTGCGTTCATGGTCAGCGGCATGTCGGCGGGCAAGATTGTGATGACCGAGGTCGACGGGCTCCCCACGGCGGTGCGTGACGCCAGGGGGATCTCGTTCGTGCAGCCGGCAGGTGGAAAGCGATTCGAGAAGGTCTCGTCGCCGGAGTTCCTGGGCAGCCCCGCTGATTTCATCAAACGAATCCGCGCCGCGGCCGGGGGTGGCAAGTGAACGCCCGCATCGTGGTGCTGGCGATCTCCCTGCTCTCCACGGCCACCTTCGCCGATGCCAGCGGCCGCCGATGGGCGCTGGGGCCGTGCGGTACGGCCTGCCCGACGGGCACTCAGTGCGTGAGCAACCGCTGTGTGCCCCAGTTCCGCCTGGCCGCGTCCGTCGACAACACCGGCGGCATGACCATCAACCCGAGCCTCAGCTACGCGAGCTTCGTCAACCGCACCCCCGCTGCGTTCGCGGCGTGGACGGTCAGCCGCGTCAGCTGCAGCACCAGCTGGAACACGGTGTTGGTCAATTCGTTCGCCAGCCCCACCGGCGTCGCCGCGAAGAACGGCAACGATCGGTTCAACAACATCATCTGGCTCAGCGGCGCGCAGTGGACCTACCTCGCGAACCAGCTCGCCATCACCACCACCAGCTACCTGACGGCGAACAACGAGATCATCGAC
>JANODF010000009.1:0-3079 GCA_031412555.1 Archangium sp.
GGTGTTCCAGTCGTTCGAGCTCTTCCCTCATCTGACGGCGCTGGAGAATTGTCTGCTCGCTCCGATGACCGCGAAGAAGGAGACGCGTTCGGTGGCGGAGAAACGCGCGCGGGAGCTCCTGTGTCAGTTGGGGCTCGAGCCGCGCCTCGAGGCGTTCCCCGAGCAGTTGTCGGGCGGGCAGAAGCAGCGCGTGGCGATCGCAAGGGCGTTGGCGATGGAGCCGCGGGTGTTGCTGTACGACGAGCCGACCAGCGCGCTCGACCCGTCGATGAAGAATGAAGTGCTGCAGAGTTTGAAGCGCATCGATGCGACGGGCGTGACGCAGGTGGTGGTGACGCACGATCTCCAACTCGCGCGAGGGGTGGAGCACGTCTGCATTCTCGATCACGGCGTGGTGATCGAGAGCGGGCCGCCTGACACGGTGCTCAAGTCACCGGTGCACGAGAGCACGCGGACCCTGCTCGCCTCGTGGCTCGAGCACGACTAATTCCCTCTCTCTCTCTCTGGGAGAGGGGCAGGGTGAGGGAGCCCGGCTCAACCCCCGCAATCCGCTTCGCACCCAGAGCAAGACAGCGTCGCCGTCACGCTGGTCCGCCCATAAAACTTCCGGTCACTCCCCATCACCGTGACCTCGAAGTTCAGTGCCTCACCGACGATGCTCACGCCCGGAGCCGTGGGACACAGAAACACCGTGGCCGCGCCCTCCGAGCTCCAAACGCCGCCATCGGTCGCGGTGACATCGAGATTCCGGCTGCCCCGGCTGACCAGCAGATTGTCGCGAACCCGCCGCACACGATGTTCGAAGACCACGTCGCGTGCGAGCCGGCCACCGCTGACCTGATACTTCGCATACGTGTGGAAGCCGCCTTGCGGTCCGCGGTGCAGCGCGAGCTCCGAGCCGATCGGAATGAACACCTCACCGGAGTCATCGGTGGTCCCGAACACGATGGAGCCCTCGGGCCACACCGGCGTGCCGAGATCGCCCCATCTTCATCCCTCAGCGGATCAGGCCGCGGCGCGGGCATCTGAATGCAGCAGGCGGTCAAACCCAACGAGAGCAGCAAGAGGAGCGAGCGCATCGAGCCGGCACAGTGGCAGCCTCACCGGGAAACTGACAAGTCTCGTGCATGCGACTCGTGGTGCTGTGCCTGTTGTTCGTTGCGTGCGGAAACCCCACCCTCCTCGACGGCAAGACGTACTCGAAGGAATGCACGACTTCCTCAGACTGCGTGGGCATCTTCCTCGGCAACCAGTGTGAGCCGTGCGCCTGCCCGAACGCGGCCATCTCGACGGGCGACAAGATTCTCTACGAAGCCGATCGATCCGCCGCGATCGCTGCGTGTGGTGAACGAATCGCCATCGGCTGCGGCCCCTGTCCTGAACGAAGGCCGAGCTGCAATCCGCTCGCGAGTCCGACGAGCGACAGCACGCAGCGCTTCTGCGAACTCTGATGCTGTGGAAGTGGCCCAAGCCGCTGCATGAAGGACGGCTGGTGCGCCGCTACGAGCGCTTCATCGCAGAGGTGCAGCTCGGGCGAACCCTCGTGCGCGCGCACTGCGTGAACCCCGGCCGCATGGAAGGCATGGTCATCCCGGGCGCGCGGGTGTGGCTCAGTGAAGCGCCGGGCCGTCACCTGCCGTGGACGTGGGAGTTGATGGAGTTCGAGGGCCGGCTGATCGGCGCGAACACGTCATTGCCGAACAAGCTGGTGGGCGAGGTGTTGCGGCAAGGGCTGCTGCCGGGACTTCACGACGCGACCGCGGTGCACGCAGAGCGCGTCTTTGGCCGCGGTCATCGCGTCGACTTTCTGCTCGAGCACGCGCGGGGTGATCACTACGTCGAGGTGAAGAACTGCCACCTGGTCTACCCCGACGGCTGCGGCTACTTCCCCGACTCGGTCAGTGAGCGCGCGACGGGGCATGTCGAGGCGCTGACCCGCCTCGTGAAGAAGGGGATTCCCGCGACGGTGATCTTCACGCTGCTGCGCGATGACGCGGTCCTGCTGCGGCCGAGCGCGTTTCACGATCCACGCTTTGCGGGAGCGATGCGACGCGCCGTCAAAGCAGGGCTCACCGCCCGCGCGATCCGATTGATCCCCAGCCTCGAAGGCATCGACTTCGGCGGCGAGGTGCCTGTCGACGTGAGCGGCTCCGACGTGAAGCAGTCGAAGCTCTGGAGCGCCCACTCCGATCTCACCAGCGGCTGGGAGCGCAAAGACGGCAGATTCGCCGGGCGCACCCTGCGCTGAAAGAGAGACACGCGACTTCTGCCTTCAGCTCGCGGAGAGCGCATCGACTTCCATGACTGCGTCGGCAAACGCCTGAGGCGCTTCCTGGGGAAGGTTGTGGCCGATGCCGCCCCTCAAGAGCCGGTGCTCGTACCTTCCGGAGAACTGTTTGGCGTAGCCGCGCGGGTCGGGGTGCGGCGCGCCGTTCGCGTCGCCCTCGAGCGTCACGGTGGGGACCGCGATGATCGGCCGGGCCGCGAGCCGCACTTCCAGCGGGTCGTACTTCGCCTCGCCCTCGGCCAGCCCCAGACGCCAGCGGTAGTTGTGGATGACGATGCTCACTTGATCGGGATTTTCGAGCGCCTTGGCGCTGCGCTCGAAGGTCGCCTGGTCGAAGGCCCACTTCGGCGACGCCGTCTGCCAGATGAGCTTCGCGAAGTCCGAGCGGTACTTTTCGTAGCCCAGGCGGCCGCGCTCGGTCGCGAAGTAGTACTGGTACCACCACTCCAGCTCGGCCTTGGGCGGCAGGGGCGCCTTGTTCGCCTCGCGACTGCCAATCAAGTAGCCGCTCACCGAGACCATTCCCGTACAGCGCTCCGGCCAGAGCGCAGCGAGGATGTTGGCGGTGCGCGCACCCCAATCGAAGCCCGCGACGATCGCCTTGCCGATCTTCAACGCATCCATGAGCGCGATTGCGTCGGCGGCGATCGCCGACTGCTGCCCATTGCGGGCCGTCTGGTCCGACAGAAAGCGCGTCGTGCCAAAGCCCCGCAGGTACGGCATCAGCACCCGGTAGCCCTTGGCCGCCAGCAGGGGCGCGACCTCGACGAAGCTGTGAATGTCGTAGGGCCA
>JANODF010000010.1:0-3743 GCA_031412555.1 Archangium sp.
ACGGGCGGCTTCGGTGGTGGCGGCACGGGCGGCTTCGGTGGCGGCGGCACGGGCGGCGGCTTCGGTGGCGGCGGCACGGGAGGCGGCTTCGGTGGTGGCGGCACGGGCGGCGGCTTCGGTGGTGGCGGCACGGGCGGCGGCTTCGGTGGTGGAGCGGGCGGCGGTGGCGTGGCCTGCGACGGCTGCCGTACGGCCGCGGGGACGTGTGTCCCTCTGGCCAACACCACAGCGATCAACTGCGGCTTCAACGGCTCCGCCTGCGTCAGCTGTAACGCCGGGCAGGTCTGCAACCGTGGTCTCTGCGCGACGCCGCCCACCAGGAAACGTGTCGGCGATGCGTGCGCTTTCGACGGGGAGTGCCAGCAGTCACTCGGTGGAGCCGCCTTCTGTAAGCAGCGCACCAGCAGCGGCAACGCCACCTACGCGGGCGGCTACTGCACGCTGCGCTGCGCGAGCACCGCCAGCCAGTGTCCGGTCGGCTCGACCTGCGTGAGCGTGGTCGCGCCCTACGGCGAATCCGACAGCATCTGCTGGGACAACTGCAGCGCGACCGATTCGTGCCGGAGCCCGGGGTACGCCTGCTACGGCATTGGCAACGTCAACGCGTGTTGGATCAGCCCGCTTCCTCCGATCGGTGGCGGCGCGGGTGGTGGTGGCGGAGCACCCATCGGCGGCGGTGGCGCCCCGGTCGGTGGCGGCTTCGGTGGTGGAACGGGCGGCGGATCAGGCGGCGGCTTCGGTGGTGGAGTGGGCGGCGGCTTCGGAGGCGGAGTGGGCGGTGGCTTCGGAGGCGGAGTGGGCGGTGGCTTCGGCGGTGGAGTCGGTGGCGGCTTCGGCGGTGGAGCGGGCGGCGGCGCTCCCATCGGCGGTGGCGTGGGCGGCGGCGGCCCAAGCTGCGACGGCTGCTTCTTCAGCGGCTTCTGCATTCCGCGCACGAGCTCCAACAACGACACCTTCTGCGGCCAGGGCGGCGTCACCTGTGCGAGCTGCGGCAACGGTCAGAGCTGCCAGAACTTCACCTGCGTGAACGGCCCCGTCGGCGGTGGCGGCGGCGCGTTCGATGGCGGCCCGGTCGGTGGCGGCTTTGGCGGTGGCTTTGGAGGCGGCTTCGGTGGAGGCATTCCCACCGGTGGTGGCGGCGGATCCGTCGCCTGCTCGGCGGCGACCTGCTCGGGCTGCTGCAGCAACAACTTCTGTGTGCCGCTGCAATCGCAGAGCAACTTCGCCTGCGGTCTGCGCGGCAACCAGTGCGCCTCGTGCTTCAACGGGCTGACCTGTTCGTCGGGCGTGTGCACCTCGGCCGACGCGGGCACCTCGCAGGTGGGCAACGCGTGCACCAGCGACACCCAGTGTCGCCCGCCCACCAACGGCTTCTGCATCGCTGAGACGGTGTTCGGTCAGCCCACGGGCTGGCCCGGCGGCGCGTGTTCGGCCAACTGCGGCACCACCTCATGTCCTTCGGGCTCGTCGTGTCTCGACGTGGGCGGTGGTGGTGGCGGTACCGGCAGCAACCCCATCTGCTTCCAGAGCTGTCCTCAGCCGCGCATCGGTCAGTCCTCCTGCCGCTCGGGCTACGTGTGCGAAGTCAACGTGCAGACGACCGGCTCGGGCATCTGCATTCCGCGCTGCAACACGGCGGGCTTCACCTGCTGGCAGGGAACTCGCTGCGACGTCGGCTCGGGCTATTGCGTCGCAGGGCCCTGAAGAGCGCGGGTATTTCCTGCTTGCTGCGTTGCGCGCCCCGAGCAGGCCTCTCTCTTCGAGTCGAGGATGCGTAGGTGACGAGGCGGGCCCGGCCGACTTTCCCAGCCGTAACAACCCTGTAGTGACGCGTCACTACAGGGTTGTTACGCGCTGGAAAGGTCCACCGGCTCGAGCTGCGGATCCTCGCCCCGTACCGAGAGCCGGCACAGGCGAGCACGAACGAGATCCCTCAACCACCACGCTTCCTCAAGGCCGCTGCGCGAGGAGCTTGTTCACCTTCTCGAACTCCAGCGGCTTGACCAGATGGTGATCGAACCCCGCCTCGCGTGACTTGCGCGCGTCTTCGGCCTGGCCCCAACCGCTGACGGCAATGAGCAGCACCCCGCGGCCCCAGGGCTGCTCACGGATCCTGCGGGCCAGTGCGTGGCCGTCGAGCAGCGGCATGGCGATGTCGAGCAGCATCACGTCGGGCCTGAACTCCTGCGCGAGCGCGAACGCCTGCTCCCCGTCGTTGGCCACCCGGGTCTCGTGCCCGGAGATGGTCAACGCCATCGACAAACTCCCCGACGCGTCTTCGTTGTCGTCGGCGACCAGCACCTTCATGCGCGCGACCGCCTCGACCGCCGGTGGCACCTCCACCGGGATGGTGGCGGCTCCGGCGACCAGCGGCAACGTCACGAGGAACTCGCTTCCGCGGCCCAGACCCGCACTGCGCGCCTGCACCGAGCCTCCGTGCAGCTCCACCATGCGTTTGACCAAAGTCAGGCCGATCCCCAGGCCGCCACCGACCTGTTCGTGAGAGCGGGCGACCTGGGTGAACATGTCGAACACGCGCTCGAGCATCTCCGGCGGGATGCCCCGGCCGTTGTCGCGCACGAAGACCACCGCGTTCGACCCTTCCTGCCTCAGGCCCAGCTCGACGTGCCCCCCGCGCGGGGTGAACCGAGCCGCGTTGTTCAGCAGGTTCGCGACGACCTGCACCACCCGCGCAGCGTCTGCCTCGATGATCAGCGGCTCATCCGGGAGCGTGAGGGTGAGCTGGTGCTCCGACTGCTCCAGCAGGGGGCGGCTGGTCTCCACCGCATCGTGCAGCGCCGTCGCGAGCAACAGCGGCGCCTTCTTCAGCTCGACCATGCCGCGGCTCAGCCGGGACACGTCGAAGAGATCGTCGATGAGCCGCACCATCTGCGCGACCTGTCGCTCCATCACCTCACGCGTCGACGCGGCGATCTGCTTGTCGTCGGGCGCCAGCTTCTGCATCGAGAGGCCCATGCGAATCGGCGCGAGGGGATTTCGCAGCTCGTGCGCCAGCGTGGCGAGGAACTCATCTTTGCGCAGCCCGGCTTCCCGCAGCTCCTCTGCCAGCACGCGGTACCGCGCTTCACTCTCGCGCAGCGCCGCGTCGGCGAGGGTGCGCGCCGTGACGTCGACGCCCTCCACGAAGATGCCTGTCACCTGGCCGTCGAGCCCCCGAATGGGCTGGTACACGAAGTCGAGGAAGCGCTCGGCGGGCGGGCCCCCCGGCGTGGCTTGCATCGTCCACTTCGCACCGGTCGCCGAGAACGCCACACCCGTCGAGTAGACCTCGTCGAGCAGTTTGGTGAAGCCCAGCGCCACGGCCTCCGGCAGCGCCTCCGCGATCGGCTTGCCGAGCAGCTCCCGGTGACCCACCAGCCGCTGATAGCCGGGGTTGGCGATCTCGAAGACGTGGCGAGGGCCGCGCAGCAGCGTCATGAAGGTAGGCGCCTGCTCGAACAGCATGCCCAGCTGATCTCGCTCCGCCTTGAGCCGGGCGGCGAGGCGAACCTGCTCGGTGGTCTCCGCACACACCACCAACACGCCGCCGATGCCGTTGGGTGCGTTCGGGTCGTCGATCGGGCTGTAGCTGTAGGTCCAATAGGCGTCTTCGAGCTTGCCGTGACGGGTGATGGGCACGAGGTGGTCGACATTCCACGTCGCGCCGCGGCCCTCCATCACCTGCTCGATCTGCGGCCTGATCAGCGGCCAGATCTCCGCCCACACCTGTTGTCCCGGGAGGC
>JANODF010000011.1:0-13885 GCA_031412555.1 Archangium sp.
GTTGGGCGCGCTGCTCATCTTCCTGCTGCGCGTGGCGGCCATCGGCAACGTGAGCGCGCTGGTGGATCTGCTGGTGATGACCACCTACGTGAGCGGCTTCGCGTTCACGCGCTTCGTCTACACGCTGTACGTGTTCGGCCATCACTTGAAGGCCGACGCGCCGGTGAAGGTGCCCGGCTTCATGCCCGCGGTGCTGGGCAGCAAGCAGATCGCGAACTTCACCACCCACAGCTGGCCGCAGCTGGGCTCGTTCTTCTTGCTCGTCTTCGTGGTGGGCATCGTGGTGGTGCTGGTGTGGCACCTGGTCGCCGGCCGGCGCGCGGCGGTGAAAGCAGCGGCGTCATGAGACTGATGCCTCAGGCCCCGGTGTTTCCGTGGAAGCCGTTCGTGCTCGCTTCGTTGTGCTTCACGCTCACCCTGGGCGCGCTGACCGGCGCCCTCGATCTGTGGAACCTGCGGGTGGCGATGCGCGCAGTGCCCGTCGATCACCACCGCGCTCACGCTTTCGCGCAGCTGTTCGGCTTCTTGTGGCTGTTCACGCTGGGCATCTCGCTCCACCTGGCGCCGCGGTTCTTCGGAGCGGCGCCGCCCAGCCGGCCGCGCCTCGCCTTCTTGCGGTGGACGGGCATCGGCGGGGTGAGCGTGTTGGTGGCGGGGCGGTTGGGCGCGTTGTTGCCCGGTGCCGCAGCGCTCTCGATCATCGGAGCGGTGCTGGTGGTGGGCGCGATGACGGCGTGGGCTTCACTGCTGTGGGGCTTCTGGCGGGGCGCCCCTGCGCACGACACCCTGCATCGGTTCCTGCTCTCGGGCGTGGCCTGGTGGTGGCTGGCTTCGGTGCTGTTGCTCGGGTGGACTCTCGGTCAGTCCTTCGGCGGGCCGCTGCTCTTCGTGCCGTTGGAGAGCATCTGGGCGCTGGCCTTGTTCGGGGGAACGGGCTCGTGGCTGTGGGGCATCTTCTTTCGCGCGGGCATCTGCACGCTGCACGTGGCGCGGCCTTCGGAGCGGGCGCAGCAACGGCTCTTCGTCGCCTGGCAGATGGCGGCCGGGTTCGCGGCAGTGGCTCCGTGGGTGGACACCGCGTGGTTCAGCGCGCTGCAGTCGTTCGCTGCGACCGCGGCCATTGGCCTCGTGTGGTGGACCGTGCGGCCCTTCTCGGGTGAAGGCCTGGAGCGCGAGGGCAATCTTTCGCCTCGCGCGGTGCAGGCAGGGCTGAGCTTCTTGCTGGTGTTCGCCGTGCTCTCCGCGTGGAGCGGGCTGGCGGCGCTCGACGTGTGGGCGCCTCCGCTGCTGCGCGATGCGGCGAGGCACACCTTCACCCTGGGCGGGCTGACCTTGTTGGTGCTCGGTTTCGCGGGCCGCATGGTGCCCGGCTTCGGCGGCAAGCCGCTCGCGTGGCGGGGTGCGTACGACGCGGGGATTCTCGCGGTGATCGCCGCCGCGTCGTTGCGCATGTCGGAGCTCTTCAGCAACCGGCTCGGCCTCGCGCTCGCAGGCGCGTCGGGTGGACTCGCGCTGGCGGGCCTGTCGCTGGTGGCGGCCTCGCTGATCAAGAGCATGCCGTGGCCCGCGGCTTCGCAGAGCCGCCGTCGTGAAGGGTGGGCGTTGCTGCTCCCGCTCCTGCTCGTTCCCGATGCGGCGCGGGCCGCAGCGTGTTGCGTGTCGGCGTCGGTGGCCGGCAACGGCCGACTCGTTCCCTGGGAGAAGGCGGCGGCCGGTCTCTCCAGCTCCTGGAGTCACGGCACCGGGCGCTTCGACGTGGGCGGCCGCTTTCGCCCCTTCGCCACCGGAACGCTGGAAGACGAGCTGCGCGTCGAAGCGTGGGCGATCGTACGGCTCGACGAACGGGTGGAGCTCTCGGCGCGGGTGCCCTGGGTCACGGGCGTGCGCGCCTCGACCGATGGCACCAACGCGATCGGCACGGGCCTCGGTGACGTCTCTGCCGCGCTCCGGTGGGACGCGGTGCCTCTGGCCGAACACCGCTGGGTGCCCGGCCTCGCGGTGGTGGCGCAGGTGGTGGGGCCGACCGGGCGGCGGCCGGAACAGGCCACCGATGCACTCGGTGCTTCTGCCACGGGCCGCGGCGCCTTCTCGGTGAGCCTCGGGTTGATCGCGGAGATCCTCGAGCTGCCCTGGTTCATTCGCCTGGACACGGTGGGGGTGTTCAACGCGCCGTTCGTTCGGGGCGATACCCAGCAGGTGCAGACGTTCGGGCCCGGGCTGCAGGCCGGCCTCGCCGCGGGGCGCGAGTTCTTCGGCGACCGGTTGGTGCTCGCGTTGGCGCTTCGCCTCGAGCACGAGTTTCCGCTGTGGCTCGAGGGGCGAGCGATCGCAGGCTCGGCCTCGACTGGTCTGTCCTCGGGCGCGTCGGCCAGCTTCAAGCTCACGCCGCACTGGGTGCTGACCTCTGCGCTGAGCACCGATGCGCTCGGGCGCGTGGGCCTCTCGCACAACCGTCCTGATCGTGTGGTGTTCAACCTGGGAGTGAGACATGGCTTCTTTTGATCGATGGTTTGCGTTGTGTGGTGCCCTCGTCGCGTTGTCCGCGTGTGGCCCTGATGCTTCAGGCTCACCCACCCGGATGACGCCGCTGACCGGCGAGAGTCAGGCGATGCAGATGTCGCTCTGGTTCCCCGAGCCGCCGCACGTGGGCGCCAATGCGGTGGAGTTCACCATCGACTCAGCCGAGGCGGTGACGTTCGAGCTGACCACCGAGATGTGGAGCATGGGGCACGGCGCCGCGGGCAACGTGAACCCCACGCGCGGCGACGACGGCGTCTACCGGGGCACCGCGGTGTTCAGCATGTCGGGCGACTGGCTGCTCCGGCTGCGTGCGTCGTCGAACTCGGTCGAACGCGGCGTCTTCGATTTTCAGATCGGACTTTGAAGTGGCTCCATCAACCCGAAAGGCAATCATCATGACTCGAACACTCCTCGCTTCAGCGTTGCTCCTCGCCTCCTTCGTCACCGCGGCCGAACCCGCGCAGCCCGCGACGGTGGTGGACATCGCGGCGGCGTCGACGGATCACTCCACGCTGGTGACTGCACTCAAAGCGGCTGACTACGTGCGCTCGTTGCAGAACGCGGGGCCGTTCACCGTCTTCGCGCCCACCAACGCTGCGTTCGCGAAGTTGCCCAAAGGCACGCTGGAGAGCCTCACCAGGCCCGAGAGCAAAGAAGCGCTGCAGAACATCCTCAAGTACCACGTGGCGGTGTCCGTCTATGAGACCCGCTTCATGAAGGAGGGCATGAAGCTCGGCGTGGCCAACGGCGGCAACGTGGTGTTCCACGTGAAGGACGGGAAGACCTACGTGAACGACGCGTTGATCGTCGGCTCGGCACGCGCGGGCAACGGCATCGTGCACATCGTGGATGGCGTGCTGTTGCCGCCTGCGAAGTAGGAAACCTCGCCCTGCGAAGCGGGGAGAGGTCGGTCCTGAGCCTGCGAAGGGCCGGGTGAGGGGCCTGGCTCCGGAGCTCTGACGGCCCCTTGCCCCCGCTGCGCGCAGGGAGAGCGAGATCAGTAGAAGTACTGCCCGGTGTCGCGGTTGAACTGCAGCCGCCGCTCCGGGCGGTAGGTGACCTTCTTCACCGCCTTCTCGAGCCGCGCCTGTCTCGGCTTGTCGATCCACGAGGGCACCGAGATCGTCTGCAGTGTTCGCAACACGCTCGAATCGAACAGCGCCTCGAACCACGCCTCGGGATTCCAGCCGGGGTTGAGCACGAGGTGCTCCAGGCCTTCGAGGTGCGGGAGCAGCGCCGTCCACCCCGCTTCGGTCGCGCGTGCTTCAGCGGCGATCAGCTCGAGTGCCCGCAGCCCTCGCATCGACGGCGCGAGGGTGGTCAGCAGTGCATCGGTGACCCAGTCCGCGTCGTTTTCACGCAACCCAAGACCGTACAGCGTACCGATCGGCTGCTTCGCGAACGCAACGGCCTCTTGCTTCGCGCTGGGCTGCGTCACGTGGACCAACAGCCTCGGTCCCAGGGCTCGGACCAATTCGAAGCCCTTGATGAGCTTCCCCATCGAGCACTGCGCGCGCGCGATGAAGCCCGGCACCTCCCAGTCTTCTTCCCAGGTCCACACGAAGGGGCGGGCCGCCCCCAGCCACGAGCCCCGGTGTCTCACGCGCAGTGAGGTCATGCGCTGTTGCTGCGCCTGCGTCATCGCGTCGAGCAGCCTGAGCTGCATGTACTCCGATCGCGTGGTCTCACCGGTCGACGCGAGCCAGTCCGCGTACACGGCCAGCAGCGTGCGATCGTCAGGGTTCTTCCTGATCGCCTGAAGCATCTCGGTGGTCATCGCAGCCTCACGGAGTCCACGGGCCACACAACGCGGCGTCGACCTCGAGCTCGAGCTGCACTCCATCGACGGGGCCCAGCCAGTCGTTGCGGAAGGTGATGGGCAGCATGCCGTCGCGCGCGGAGCCGCTCAGAAACGGTGTCCCCACCTCGACCCGCCCGATGTGCACCACGCGTTCGCCGATGCGAGCGAAGAGACGTCGCTCGGTCGCGCATGCGCGCCAGCCCTTCTGCTCGAACCTGTTCCCCATCAAGCCGCCCAGACCGAAGACATTGGAGAGACCGTCACTCTCGGTGGGCTCGCGCAGGGCCGACGAGGGCACCCAGCCGTGAAACAACGCCCCTGATTCGTGCAGCACCGCGACATGCGACTGGTCTGCGCGCACCTCGAGCCTGGCGAGCGACGGTTGTTCCTTCGCGTGCAGCGTGCCCACCACCTCGCCGCCCGGCGCGGAAAGGAACGGCAAGTCTCCGAGCTGGGAGAGCATCACCACGGGTGCCGACGTGTCGAAGCCCGAGGCCGCGAGGAGGTCGTTGGGCTGCGGGTAGAGGGTCACCGCCTCGCACGCCATCTCGACGACCGGTGAAGCGACGGGCGTGAAGAGCGCGAGGGCGGCATCGGTAGGCCGCACCAGCAGCCGGCCTTTCATGGCCTCGACCACCGTGAGCCCCGCGCTGCGTGGCAACACCACCGAAGGTCCCGCGAGCACTGTGACGCTCGCCTCGAGCACCGGCTCGTCGTTCAACGCGACGTCAGCGTCGATGATCACGCCCTTCGCGCGCCAGGTGCCTTCGAGGATGAAGTGGGGACCCGCTCTGCGGATGCGGCCCGACATCAACGATCCCCGCCAGGCGTCCTTCTCTCCCGTGATGGCCCACGCGCGCGCCATGGGCAGTCCGGTGTGAGGCGCGAGCAACACGCCGCGGTCGTGCCAGCGCGTGTCCTTCCAGAAGCAGTAGCCCTCGAAGCGCGCGGTATCGGCATACCAGCCGGCCTTCGTGGTGGGCGCGCACGCCACCAGACCCATCGACAGAACGATCAGCGCTCGCATGGTTCAGCTCGTGACGGTGGACAGCCGGGGATCCTGGGGGCCTGCGACGGTCTGCACTGTGATGCCGTGCGCGCGCAGATAGTCGAGCCCGTTCTCACCCGCGTACCCGCCACCGACGACGATGATCCGGGTCAGGCCAGCGTGATGCAGCAGCTTCGCGCACATCATGCAGGGCTCGCCGGTCACCACCAGCCACGCGCCCTTGGTCGCCACACCCGACGCGGCGCAGTTGCAGATGACGTTCATCTCGGCGTGGTGACAGCCGATCTCCATGCGCGTGCCCGAAGGCACCTTCAGCTCGTCACGCAGGCAGACGGTGTCGCCGCACAGCTCGCCGCCACCGCGCGGGCCGCCGTTGTAGCCGTCCATCAAGACCACGTTGCGTTCGGGGTCGAGGAGCAGCGCTCCGAATTTGCGACGGGGGCAGTTCGACGCGTTGGCCAGCGAGAGGCACTGCTCGATGCGAACGCGAATGTGCTTTTCCTTCATGGTGCTCTCCTGGTCGTCATGCCGGCGGCGAAGCGGGGCGGGTGCGCGCGCGGATCCACTTCGTGTGCGCGGCCAGCCACTCCTTGCTGCGTTGACCGGGGTGAACCAGCGGCAGCCACTGGAGTTGCTGATCGCCCACGGTGACGGCGACCTCAGTTCCGTAGTCTTTGTTCGGCTTGAGCAACTCGGGCTCGGGAATCTGGGCGAGCCGGGCGAAGACACGCAGTGCCGCGTTGCCGAGCGTGACCACCAGCTTCGGAGCGGCCGTGCGCAGTTCACCCAAGATGCGCTTCTGATGTTTGTCGTAGGTCAGCTGCGCGATCTCGTCTTCATCGAGGTGACGCAATTCTTCGGGCACGCCGTCCCACGGCAGGCCGAGCTTCTTGGCGAACGGCTCGAACTTGGTGGTCACGACTTCTTGCTGGCCGAAGGTGTACCGGTGCAGGTCGAGGCAGTCCGTCATCCAGGCGTCGGCGCGCGAGCTGCGCAGCGGCTTGAGCAGGCGCTCATCGAGCCACTGACCTGAGGATCCGTTGATCACCCCGACCGGGCCGACCGTGCCCCACTCGGACTTCCAGCCCACCGCCGCCGTCCACGCTTCGATGCGCGCCGCTTCGTCTTTGCCGGTCCAGAAGAACTCGGGCTCTGTTTCGACGGCGAGCGCGGCGACGCGTTGAAAGGGGGAGGGCGGCTTCCACTCGACGTGGAGGGCGCCGGGATGGGCCCCGAGGATGAAGAGGCGGCGAGCAGAAGTGGCGGAGGGCTTGCGCGCCTCGAGCGGTCGACCGAAGGGAAAGTGGGGCATCTGGTGCGGCAGTACTACGAGACGCGGCAGAGCACGAACCAGTTGTCGAGTTGGCGGGTTCCCCTCGAGGCGCGGCCGATGGAGACGTGCTTCGAGACGCCGCGCACCAGGTCTTTGGTCTGGTTGAAGACGAAACGGGAAAGGCGCGCGTCGTTGGGGAGGATCGCGGGGGCGTTGTGGAGCGGCTTCTTCGGGGTCAGCGTGTAGTCGACCAGGACCTCGTCGCCCTGTTGCACCGCGACGAAGTAGCCGGGGCCGACTGCCGTTTTCACGAGTGAAGAGCCTTCGTTGTAGCCCCAGCGCTCGGGCTGCGCGGTGGTCTCGTCGGGCATCGCGAAGACCTTGGCGAAGCGGGTGAAGAGCAGCATCGAGTTCTTCCCCTCGTGGCGCACGCCGGCCAGCGGAGTCGAAGTCTGCGGTGCGAGGTCTTCCAGGGTGAAGCGCCGTGCGCCGGAGACGAGTTCGAAGAGGCGCGCCTGCTCGTCACTCCCGAGGGCCATGGTCTGCGCGACCCGCTCAGCCTCCGGCAAGTCGTCGAGGAACGAGGCGAGGTCCGTGGCGGTCGCGGTCGAGGTCTTGATGCGTTCGGCGAGCGTCATGACGCGCTCGCGTAGCACCGTTCCCAGGGCAAGGTGCTCGCCGGAGAACGGCATTGCCCGCGCCGAGATTGGCGAACAGCGCATTGAAGGAGCGCGGTTGTTGGTGGATGCACGCGGTTTGCCCTGCACGAGCAGGCCTCTCGGCACGTGGCCAGCTGTCTTCGATTGACTCAAGCTTCGGCGTGTTACGGATACTGCATCGAGACTCGTCGTTCATCGCCGGTCGCTCGGGTGCGGTTGCGCGTAGGGCTCAAAAGAGTTCTCGATGCAGTATCCGTAACAGGCGTCCCTGTGCAGCAGCGTGCGAGGAGAGAGGCCTGCTCGTCATGCGCACCGCTCCGAACATAGAGAACCCACGCTCGCCTGAGGCGCCGTTCCACACCCACCAACTCGGCTCTGGGGCTCAGTCGTCGACGACGACGGTTACTGCTGCGGTGGTTTCACCAGATTGAGCGAGGCGGGCTCGGATCACGTGCGTGCCGGGTGAGAGGTGCCAGCGCAGTTCGTGGGGGTAGCCCACCTTGCCGACCGGGGCTCCGTCGACCAGCCAGACGATTTCTTCGTTGGCGGGCGTGACGGCCGCGGCGAAACGCACCGTGGAGAGTTCGCGCGGGGTGTCGGGATCGAAGAGGTAGCGGCTCTTGGGTCTCGGCTCGCGGATGGCGATCTTCGGCGCGACGGCTTCTCCCACGGGGCACAGCGGCGAGAAGGCAGCGGGTGCGATGGCGAGGCGCTGCTTGCGCGCCCAGGGCTCGTAGGTCTCGGGCAGATCGAGCAGCTGCTGCTTGATGACGAACTGCGCCGGGCACGAAGGGCCGGCTCTCAGGTGATTGCGAAGATCGATCGCCACCTCGACGTGAAAGGGACATGCCTCGTGCGGTTCAGTGCCGGCGATGAACCACTCTGAGCGGGTGTTGGTGCAGCCCGGCCCCGGCATGTGTCCCGAGATCGCGCAGACCTCGCGTTGCAGCAGCGAGTCGGGGAGCGGGCGATCCATCATCGGCGCGATGTGCGGTGACCGGGTGGGGGAGACCTCGTCGAGAATTCGATGCGCGGCCGGTGCGGCAGCGGTGGCGCCAGAGGCCAGGTTCATGCGGCGCCAGTCGTGATTTCCGATCCACGTGAGCACCAGCACGCGATCGTCGAACGCCACGGCCCACGCGTCGCGATAGCCCTGGCTCGTGCCCGTCTTCACCGACACGGCGTGATCGAAGTCGAGCGGACCACCGACGGGGAAGCCGGGCCGACGTGCACCCGGGTCCGCGAGGATGTGCGCGGTCAGCATCGCGGCGTCCACCGACAGGATGCGGGCGCCTTCGGTTCGAGGGCCGTCGATGAAGCGCCGCAGCGGGATCGTCTGACCCCGGTTCGCGAGGCCCGTGTACAGCGTGGCCAGTTCGTTGGGCGTCACCGGCAGCGCGCCGATGGCCAAGCCCAGTCCGTAGGCTTCCGGTGCGAAGCGCACGCCTTTCACTCCGCCTCGCTCGAAGCGGCCGAGGGCTTCGTCGACGCCGACCTGCGCGAGTACTCGCAGCGCGGGGATGTTGCGCGAGTTGCCCAGTGCTTCACGCAGCAGCATGGGTCCTAAGAACGTGTGCGTGATGTTCTCAGGCACGTAGAGGCCGCCGCCCGGCACTTCGAACTCGACCGGGGTATCCGCGATGGAGGTTGCCGCCGTGTGCGTACCCTTCTCGATCGCCAGCCCGTAGATGAACGGCTTGAGCGCCGAGCCGGGTGAACGACGCGTCTCGAGGAAGTCGATCGCGCCGCGCGCGTCTTTGTCGAAGTAGTTCGCGCTGCCGACTGACGCGAGCACGTCGCCGGTGGCCAGGTCGACCACCATGCCGGCGGTGTTCGTCGCTCCGAGCCCGCGAATGCGCGAGAGGTTCTCGTTGAGCGCTTTGAAGGCCGTGTCCTGCACGTCGAGGTCGAGCGTGGTGTGGTGCACCACTTCGGCGCTCCCTCTCACTTCGCGCGCGGCCGCGAGCAGGAAGTGCATCGCTTCGACGTGACGCTTCGGGCGGGGAACGACTTGAAGATCTGAGTTGAGCGCGATGCGGAGGTCTTCGTCGTTGATCACTCCTCTCGTGTGGAGTTGCCGGAGGATTCGGCGCGCTCGATTGAGGGCGAGGCCGTGGCCGTCGGTGGTCCACGGCGACATGCGGCCCGGTTGTTGCGGGAGCGCCGCGAGGTAGGCGGCCTGCAGCCAGGAGAGATCTTCGATTGGCTTTTCGAAGTACAGGCGAGAGGCGCGCACCACTCCGTGGCAGCGGTTTCCGTAGGGCGCGATGGTGAGGTAGTGCCGGAGTACGTCGTCGTGGCCGAAGCGGTGGATCAGCACGATTGCTTCGGTGGCTTCCTGCGCCTTCGCGAAGAGCGTGCGTGATTTCGGGTGCTGCAGCCTCGCGAGCTGCATCGGGATGGTTGACGCGCCTGAGATGACTCGGCGGTTGCGGAGGTTTTGCCAGGCCGCTCGCGCGATGGAGGGGAAGTGGACTCCGGCGTGCTCGTTGAAGTTTCGGTCTTCGGTCTCGAGGGTGGTGATGACGACCTTGTTCGGGAGGACTTCGGGGACGGGCCAGAAGCCCCAGGCTTCGTGACTGCCGGGCACTTCGCCCAGGAACTTGCCCGTGCGATCGAGGAGCAGGTGCGAGGGTTGACGGTGTTGGAGCGTGGGGTTGAGGGTGCTCGCGAACCAGCTCGTCACGGCGAGGAGGATGACGAGGGAAAGGAGCCTTCGACGGCCCCTCACCCCGACCCTCTCCCCGCCTTGCAGGGAGAGGGAGCTCATTTTTCGTGTGTGCCCGTGACCACGATCTTCATGCCTGCACCACGACCCCGCACTTCTTCGCGGTACATGAGCTCGGCATACGGCGGCGGGTGAACGAACTTGCCTTCGCTGCTCGCTCGCACGCGGAAGTGGAACGTGTACGTGCCCCGCGGCAACTCGGTGAAGTAGTAGCGGACCTCCGAGTCCATTCGCTGCACGTAGGTCGGGTTGATCGAGTCGGCCTGCGACGGCTTCGCATCACTGCCTGACGTCTCCAGGTTCGGATTGAGCGGCTCGAGCCCCGCCGCGATCGGAATGACCAACGCCACGTGGTGACGCACTTCATCGGTCACCAGTTGCGCGTGGATTTCCAGGATTTCACCCAGCGGAATCGCCAGTGATGAGCCCGTCTTGTCATCGTGGTGCGTGATCGCCGAACCGTCCGAGTGCAACCACGACAGGCTGCGCGACACGATGAAGCCATCCTTCTTCGGCTCCACCAACTGGCCCGCACCCCCCGGCAAATAGCGCTGCTGAAGCCGCGCGCTCAACTTGCCGCCCGTCACTGTGAAGGCCATCGCTGCATCGCTCTCGAGCGTGCGCCGGCCTGCTCGCTTGGTCTCGTCGAGAACGGACTCGGCCGCACCGGTGATCGCCACCGTGGTCTTCGGCTGCGGCGTGGTGTTCTTCTCGAGGTACGTGCCCAACGCTGCCAGCGCGCGGCGATTGGCGTGCGTGCTGCCGAAGCCGTACTGCGCGTTGGCACGAGAGAGCAGGGCGTCCCGAATCGTCGTGTGCTTCGCGTTCGACGGGTCGACCCGCAGCAACGATTCCCACACCGCGCCCGTCGTGGCCGCCGAAGAGCCCAGGTACAGGCCGTTCCAGCTCCCGCGATCACCCCGAATGCCGTCGAACTGCTGCTGACCCTTCACCAGCTTGAACACCACGCTGTCCCACAGCTCGCCCTTCAGCGCGGTGAGGTTGGTCTGGAAGGTGTTCGGTCGCTCCGACATTGCCCAGGTGAGGTCCGCCAGCGAGACCGCGTCCATCGACTTGCGCTTGGCGAAGAGCTCCACGAGGTAGTTCTCATCGAGCTCACCCGTGCGGCCGAGCGCACGCAACGCGGAGGTCTGCTGGTTGTAGCGGTACTCGCTCCACAGCCCGTTGAAGTCGGTGCGGAGTACGCGCTTGAGCGCATCGGTCGCGCGCCGCAGCACCGTGTCGTCGAGCGTGATGCCGGCCTTGCGCGCCGCCACCATGAACTCCACGCCTTGCGCAGTGAGCGCCACGTCGCCACGCCCACCCGGCCAGTAGCTGAAGAAGCCCTGCTCATCCTGGTGCTGCTTGAGCTCGTCGAGGATCCGCTTGCTCGAGGCCTGAACTTGCGGCGTGAAGCGCGTGTCGAGCTCGAGCTTCTTGAGGAACCCACCCAGCGCGAGATCGGGCGAGACCTGGCTCATGCGCTGCTCGAGGCAGCCGTGCGGATACGCGGAGAGGTATTCCAGACCGCTGGCCAACTCGAGCAGACCAATCTGGTTGGTGAACACCACCGTCTGACTGCCCGTGCCGGGACGCGGCTTCTCGGGGAAGTCAGGGCCAGAGCTCTTGCCGGCCTCGAGCGTGGTGAAGAGCGCACGCTTCTCGATCGCGCGATCCGGCAGCAGCGGCAGCTTCACTTCGAACGCATCGCCCGCCTTGTCGGACAATCGAGTCACGTCGACTCGCACCGTGAGCGCCGTGTCTTTGGCCGTGGTGACGCTCTTCACGGTCGCAGGCGTAAGCACCGAGAGCGCCTTGTTCGCCTTGAGGTCGACCTTCGACTGGCTCACAGCCTTGCCTTCGATCGCGCCGGTGATCTTGATGTCGACCGTGCCCGGGCCTTCAGCGCCTTCCACCAAACGCGCCACCGCACCCGGCCAGAACGAGTCACCCATGCGCACGAAGCGCGGAAGCTGCGGCTGCACCAACACCGGCAGCCGTACCTTCAACGAGGACTGCTTGAGCCCGAAGCGCATGCCGCCTGACACCGCGACTGCACGCACACGGAAAGTAGTGAGGTCGTCCGACAACGTCACCGGCACCACCAACTTGCCGCTCGGGGGAACCGTCAACGTCGCCGCGTAGTAGGGCACGGTCTTGAAGTCCTTCCGCACCATTCGCTTGCTGCCGTTGGTCTCGTCATCGCCACCGTCACCACCGGGCTCTTCTTCGAGCTCGGAGACGCGGCCGACCACCAGGTTGCGCGAGTCGCGAATGCTCACCGCGCGCTGATTGCGGCGGATGAGTTCGCTGAGCGGATCGAGCGGGCCTTCTTTCGCGAGCGAGAGCACCGCCTCGTCGACCAGCCACAGCGTCACCTCACCGCCGACGGGTTTCTTCTGATCATCTGTGAGCGTCACCACGAAGTCGTGCTTCGTGCCGGGGCGCGCCATCTCGGGGTGCTGCACGTTGACGATCACCAGGTTCTTCGTCGGCTCGACCTGCAGATCGATCGATGACGCGACGGTGGCCGGCTTGTAGCGCGCGTCGTCAGTCTTCCCTTCGCCGAGCCGGCCGCGCATCAGCACCACGTGCATCGGCAGGTTGGGCACGAAACGATCCGTCACGGGCACGTCGATGACCGCCTTGCTGCCGCCGATGTCCTTCCAGAGGTAGCGGTTGCCGCCCGGTTCTTCGATCACCACCAACGCGCGCGCCGTGGCGAAGGGGCTCTGCACCAGCACGTGCGCGACCTCGCCGGGCACGTAGCTCTTCTTGTCAGGCTTGAGCTCGAACACCCCATCGCGCGACTTCTGCCAGGACTGCGGCGTGGAGCCTCCGATGTAGAGGTCGGCCGACAGCGTCTGCACCCGGCCCAGCTTGTCGCGCGCAAACAACTCGACCACGTACACACCGGAATCGGTGATCGCGAACGAATGAGAAGCAGCTTCAGCAGCGCTGGTGAGGATCTTCTCGGAGACCTGCACGTCTTCCTGCTCCGTCTGGTACTTCGCCGCGCCCGTCGCGAAGCTCGTCTCGCGCAAGGTGGAGTGCCACACGCGGCGAAAGAGCCGAACGCGGATCTCCTGGCCCTTGATGGGCTTGTCGTCGACTCCGACCGCGAGCACCTCGGGCTTCAGCTCGGTCGCCTTCTCGAGGTAGCGGGGGATCTTGAGGCCGAGCACGAACGAAGGCAGCGCCTTCACTTCAGTCGCGGTGGTCACGGGCTGCTCATCGGGCCCGGTCACGGTCGCCTCGAAGCGGTACACGCGCGGGCTGCCGTCGAGATCGAGCTGCGGGTTCATGGTGATGTCGGCCGCTCCGTTGTCGTCGAGCTCGCCTTGTTGCGAGGTGACACCGGGCGCCTGCTGCGACGCGGGCCGCGCGAACTGCGTGGAGTTGGCGAAGAGAAAGCCAGGCAGCCCCCTGGGAACCCAGTCGTACGCCCGCTGGGTGACCGTCCACGCGATGGGCTGGTTGGCCACGTTGCCGCCTGCGTAGTAGCGGGCCAGCGCCTTCACCTTGAACGACTGATCGTTGCGCACGCGCAGCGCACCGGTGAGCTGCACCTCGAAGGTGGGCACGCGGTACGCCTCGATCTTGAAGGTGCGGCGGGCGAGGAACGACTCGGGGTTCTTGTCGAAGAGCGAGAGCGTGTAGTCGCCCGTCGGCACATCGGCTTCTTTGAAGGTCGCTTCCAGACCACCGAGCGGAGAGGTCTTGGTGGTGACCGGATACGCGGTGCCGTCGGGGCCGATCACCTGAATACCGAAACGTTTCAGATCGGCCGGCACGCGCAGCTCGCCGCTGACCTTGGTGCGCACGAAGGCCTTGATGAACACGGGCTCCGCGGGTCGGTAGATGCCGCGCTCGGGGAAGATGAAGCCGAGCGTGG
>JANODF010000012.1:0-10670 GCA_031412555.1 Archangium sp.
GAGCGACGGGCGCCAGCAGCCAGCCTTGCACGCCCCAGCGATAACGTTGCTTGAGCGCGGAAGGAAATGGGAAGGCATACAAGGCAGACGGCAACTTCAATTGCCATTGCACCTGGGGACAGCGGACCTCGCCCAGGAAACGAGGCGGCGGCGTGGCGAACTTGCGCTCGATGCTCACCGGGTTTTCGGCCGCGAACTGTTGCAGCGAGAGCACGTTGCTCACCAACATGTTCGCGTCGAGCGAGCTGAACTGCGGCTCGAGCTTGGAGAGCCGCTGATAGCGATCGATGACCGTGTTGAGGCGATCGAGCTGCGCGACCACCAGCTTCGCGAAGTCTTCGTTGGGCGCGTCGCCACTGCGTCGCAGCTCTTCGGTGAGGTACTCGGCTGCGCCTTTCGCGGCGGCCAGCGGGTTCTTCAGGTCGTGCGCCATCTGCGCGGAGAAGCGGCCCATGGTGGCGAACCGTTCGAGCCCCGCACGCGCGGCGCTGCTGTTGGTCAGCAAGAGCCAGCCCACCACCGAGAGCACCAGTGACAAGGCGGTGAAGGCGATGATCAACGCGCCTTGTTGTCCGCTGAAGGCATTGAAGATGGCGAGGTAACTCACCGCGAAGAACAGCCCGAGCACCACGGCCTGACCGAGCGCGACGGACGGGCGGGTGGCTCCGGTGAACAACCCCAGGCCCAGGGTCAGCCGCGCCAACATCAGGTTGAAGCTGAAGGCGCCGAGGGTGGCCATGCGCGGCACCGGCCAGCCGAGGTCTGCCAGCAGATCGGTGGTCAGCAGCAGCGGCACCACCACCAACGCGAGCAGGAGAATGCGGGTGCGCAGCCGCTCCAATTCGGAGGCCGCCTGCCGCAGATGCCGGGCCACCAACACGATGCCGTACACCGCGACGGGCAGGCTGGTGGTGAGCAGCACGAGGGCGAAGGTGCCCACGCCGCCGGGGAACTGCTGGCCGGGCAAGAGGAGCTCGAAGAGCACCGCGACCGATTGCGAGAGGAAGACCACGTAGGCCGCCAGCAACGAGAACCGGAGCTGACGCCTGCGCCCCAGGAACGTGAGCACGAAGTGCAGCGCGAGCGGGGTGAAGAGCGGGGCCGCCAGCGCGCCGAGCAACGCGTAGGTGTGCACCTGCGTCACCTCGGAGCCCACCGACGCGGCGTTCCAGGTGAACTGGCTGGCGGCCAACAAGGCCAGAGGCCGGCGCAGCGGGCTGCGTTCACCCTTCGAGAGCGCCAACGCGATGACCACCAGGCCCGAGGCTGCTGCCAACAGATGCACTGCAGCCCACGCCGTCATCAGTGTTCGCAGATATCAGACCCTGAGGTTCTGGATTGGCTCCGCTCGGGCTTAGGGGCAGATTCCGCGCATGGCCAACGTCATCGAGGAATCGAAGTCAGCTCGCGCCACCTGCCGCACCTGCCGGCAGAAGATCGACAAGGGCGTGCTGCGGTTCGGGGAAGAGACGCCCAATCAGTTCAATGAGGGCGAGGTGAGCTACTTCTGGCACCACCTCACCTGCGCGGCGACCAAGAAGCCGGCGCTGGTGAAGGAGGCGCTGGCGGCGTTCGCGGGGAACGTGCCGGATCGTGCGGCGCTGGAGGAATTGTTGAACAGCGCGAAGGCCAAGGCTCCCGCGGGCGAACGGCCATTTCCGTTTGCGGAGCGCGCGTCGACCGGCCGCAGCAAGTGCATGCAGTGTGAAGAGTTGATCGAGAAGGGCTCGCTGCGCGTGGCGGTGGAGCGCGAGGTGGATACCGGGAGCTTCGTTCGAAAGGGGCCGGGGTATCTGCACACGGCGTGTGCGGCCGAGCACACCGGCGATGAAGAGTTGTTGGCGAAGATCAAGAAGAACTGTCCTGAGCTCACGGCGACTGACCTGGATGAGTTGGGTCAGGCTCTCAACGGGTAGGCCCCTCACCCCGACCCTCTCCCCGGTGGGGAGAGGGAGTAAGAGGCGCCCGCATGTCGCAAGCGTTGCTCGATGCCATCCGCGCGGAGGCCAAGCCGGCTCTCTGGGCCAACGGGGTGAAACTCGCCCGCGCCAACTCCGCCGCGCTCGACAAGCAGCAGGGCAAAGAGTTCGTCTTCCGGGTGAAGCCGGCCAATCGACCCGTCGCGTTCACCGTCTACCTGACGCCCGACGACGCCTGGGAGTGCTCCTGCGACAGCGCGTTCAGTCCCTGCGAACACGTGGTCGCCGCGGTCATCACGCTCATGCAAGGCGGTACCGAGGTCGCCACTGCTGCCCAGACGTGGACGCGCCTGGTGTACCGCTTCACCAAGGTCGACCAGGGCCTGACCGTCGCGCGCGAGCTGCTGCACTCCGACGGCAAGGTCGAGCCGCTGCCCGCTTCATTGCAGTCGATGGTCGCCGGCGGTCAGGCGCGCAACCTTCAGCTGGAGAACGGAGATCTGCTCGCGGATCGCATTCTCGACCGCCCGTGGCGAGGCGCGTTGCCGCCGGATCGCCTGCTGGGTCTGCTCGGCCTGCTCAACGTCTCGCGCAACATCTTGCTCGAGGGCCAGCCGGTCGCCTTCACCAACGAGGTGATGCTGCCGCGCGTGAAGGTGGAAGACGAAGGCAGCGACGTGGTGGTCACCATTCACGCGGATCCCCGCGTGTCCGAAGTGGTGAGCCCGGGTGTCGCCCGGTGCGGTGAAGTGGTGTGCGCGCTGGGGGAGACCGAGCTGACCGGCCCCTGGCTGCACTTGATTCCCAGCGTGCGGCGGTACCAGGCCACGCAGCTGGGTGAGCTGATGAGCCGCATCCTCCCCGAGCTCGCGCAACGTTTCCCCGTCGACAATCACAGCCGGCGTTTGCCCCGCATCGATCGCACGCTCGAGCCGCGCATCGAGCTGCAGCTGGCGCAGATGGACACCGGGCTCTCCGTGTTGCCGGTGCTGGTGTACGGCAGCCCGCCGACCGCGCGCATCGACAACGGCAAGCTGACCTACCTCGGTGGTCCGATGCCCGTGCGCAATGAAAACAAAGAATCGCGCGTCACGCTGCAGCTGCGCGAGACGATGAGCCTCCTGCCCGGCCGGCGCACCACGCTCAACGGCCCCGAGCTCTCGAAGTTCGTCGATCAACTCAAGAGCTGGCGCGGTGGACTTTCGGGTGACGCGCGCCGGGTGGTGGGCACCGGCCTCTCGCTCAAGCCGTTGCTCGAGACGAGCTCCAGCCTCGATGCGTTCGGCGTACCGCGTGCGAGCTTCGGGCTGCGTTTCGAGGTGGAAGGCGGCGCGAAAGACACCTTCGTCTCCGGCGAGGCCGTGTTGCGCGCGTGGAAAGAAGGGCTCGGGCTGGTGCCCATCGAGAGTGGTGGTTGGGCTCCGCTGCCCGCGGCCTGGCTCGATACGCACGGTGCGCGCGTGGCGGCGTTACTCGAAGCGCGCTCCGAGAGCGGCACGGTGGCCAACCACGCGTTGCCTGCGCTGGCCGAGCTGTGTCAGCAGATGGAGACGCCCCCGCCCGCGGGACTCGAGCGCCTGCGCCCGCTGGCCGAAGGGTTCGAGTCGTTGCCTTCCGCGGTGGTGCCCGATGGTCTGGAGACCACGCTGCGCCCCTACCAGCGCCACGGCGTGAATTGGCTGAGCTTCCTCAAGTCAGCGGGCCTGGGTGGCGTGCTCGCCGACGACATGGGTCTGGGCAAGACGCTGCAGACCATCTGCGCGCTCGAGAAGGGCTCGTTGGTGGTGTGCCCCACCAGCGTGCTGCCGAACTGGAAGGCCGAGCTCGCGCGTTTCCGCCCCTCGATGACCGTCAACGCGTACCACGGGCCCGGCCGCTCGTTGACCGACGCCGACGTCACGTTGACCACCTATGCGCTGCTCCGGCTCGATGCGGATGCGCTCGCTGCCAGGCAGTGGCGCGTGGTGGTGCTCGACGAAGCGCAGGCCATCAAGAACCCCGACAGCCAGGCCACGCGCGCGGCGTACCGGCTCAACGGCGGTCTCAAGCTCGCGGTCTCCGGAACGCCGATGGAGAACCGCCTCGAAGAACTGTGGAGCCTGATGCACTTCACCAACCCCGGCCTGCTCGGCGGGCGCAGCGACTTCAACACCAGGTACGCAGAGAAGATCGAAGGCGGCTCGCAGGAAGCGACCCAGGCGCTGCGCAAGCGGCTGGCTCCGTTCATCCTGCGCAGGTTGAAGAAGGAGGTCGCCCCTGAGCTTCCTCCTCGCACCGAGGCGATCCGCTTCGTCACGCTCGAGGAGAAGGAACGCGCGGTCTACGACGCGGTGCATGCCGCGACGCGCGCTGACGTGGTGAGCCTGCTCCAGGGGGGCGGCAGTGTGCTCAAGGCGCTCGAGGCGTTGCTCCGGTTGCGGCAAGCCGCGTGTCACGTGGCGCTGGTGCCCGGTCAACAGGCGAAGTCGAGCTCGAAGGTGGATGCGCTCGTCGAGTCTCTCGTCAATGCGTCGGCCGATGGGCATCGCTGCCTGGTGTTCAGCCAGTGGACCACGATGCTCGATCTCATCGAGCCTGCGCTGAAGGCGGCGGAGCTCACGTTCTCGCGCCTCGATGGTTCGACCTCGAATCGTGGAGAGATCGTCGAGCAGTTCCAGTCGCCGACGGGGCCGACGGTGCTGCTCATGTCGCTGAAGGCCGGCGGCACCGGGCTCACGCTCACCGCGGCGGATCACGTGTTCCTGGTCGACCCGTGGTGGAACCCCCAGGTCGAAGCGCAGGCCGCAGATCGTGTGCACCGCATCGGTCAGGACAAGCCGGTGTTCGTGTACCGCCTCGTCTCTCAAGGCACCGTGGAGGAGCGCATTCTTCAGTTGCAAGACAAGAAGCGCGCGCTCTTCGAAGCCGCGCTCGATGGTGGAGCGGGCGCCGCCGGTGGGCTCACACGGGACGACCTGCTCGCGCTCTTCGACGCGTGATACGAGGAGGCGCATGAAGAATCGAAAACCGTTCCTCCCGAGCGGAGTCGAGGGTGCACTTCCGGTTCGGGCAGCAGGTGGCCCCTCGACTTCGCTGGGGGTGACCGGTGTGGTGGCGCTGCTGCTGAGCGGCTGCGCCACGATGATGATGCCGCCCGTCAGCCCGATGGTGGAGGTCGACGATGACTTCAAGGGCCGGGCGAAGTGCCTCGTCGTCTTCCTGCCTGGCGTGGGAGACACCGCCACCGACTTCGAAGAGAAGGGTTTCGTCGACTCGATTCGAGACCGCGGGCTCTCGGTCGACCTGATCTCCGCCCAGGCGACGTACTCGTACTACGCCAAGGGCACGGTGGTGGAGCGGCTCGGCGAAGACGTGTTCCAACCCGCCAAGGCCAAGCGGTACCGCGAGACGTGGCTCATCGGTCTGTCGATGGGTGGCCTGGGCACGTTGATGTACTCACACGATCACCCCAAAGAGATCACCGGAGTACTCGCGCTCGCTCCGTTTCTCGGCGTGCACCCGGTGGCCGCGAAGATCCGCGCAGAAGGCGGTCTCGCGAAGTGGAAGGCGCCCGAGAAGGTCGAGGTCAAAGACGAAGACACCACCATCCTCGAGCTGTGGCGGTGGCTGCAGGCGCTGACGGCGGGAAAAGAAAAGGGCCCCAAGCTGTATCTGGGCTGGGGCACGGAAGACGAGATCCTGAGCGAGTCGAACGAGGTGCTCGCGACGGCGCTCCCCATGAAGCGGAAGTTCCCTGTTCCGGGCGGCCACAAGTGGACCGCCTGGAAGCAGGCGCTCGATCAGTTCCTCGACGACTCCGATTTCCGGAAGGGCTGCGGGCGCTGAATCAGCGCGCGTACCACGCGACGACCTTGGGGTGATTCTTCACCGCTTCGGTCAACGCGAGCAGCTTCGGGAACGGCTTGAAGGTCTCGACCGGAATGTGATCGATCTTCCCCGCGAGCAGGGTGGAGAGCGCCACGAAGATCTTCAGATCGGCCACGCTGATCTGCGCGCCGCCGAGGAACGGGCCGGTGATCTGCTTTTCGACCTGCGCGCTCCATTCGGGGAAGAAGCCGGTCGCCAGCGCTTCACGGGCCTTCTGCTTCTCCACCGGATCCTTGATGCGGCCGGTGGGCCCCAACTTCGCGCGCATCTCTTCCACCGCGCACATCACCGCTTCGTGACGCGCGGACTCCCAGGCGTCGGCAGGCAAGAGGCCGTGCTGGCCACCGATCATCCGGAGGATCGCGTTCGACTGCGAGAGCGGCGGGCGGCCTTCGCTGGTGAAGATCGGCAACGCACCGAACGGCGCGGTCGCCTTCCGCGCTTCCCACTGCTCGCGGGAAAGACGTTCGTCGGTGAAAGGAACGCCGGCGATGAAGAGGGCGAGGCGGCACTCTTCACCGCGGCTCGTGGGAATGTCGAAGTAGGTCAGCGTGGGCTTGCTCATGAACGCGCAAGGTAACCGGCGCTACCCATTGTGCTCGACTACTTCGGTCAGCCGTCGATGGCCGCCGCGGAAGAGTGACCAGCCGTCGCCCATCAGGATCGCCTCGATGCGTGGGTGGAGTTGGAGCAGTCGTCGCAGCGAGACCAGCGCGCGCGTCGTGTCGGGCACCCCTTGTTCGGGCCCCAGCAGCATCACCGAATCGGCCCGGTGCGCACGCACGAGGTCTCCGGAGATGAAGGTGGTCTCTTCGAGCACCAGGGCCAGCTCGCCGGGGGTCTTCGAGCCATCGAGCTCACGCACCATCAGGCCCGGCACCACTTCTTCACCGTCGGTCAGGTAGCGATCACACGCGAGCTTCTCCCGCTCGGCAGCCGGGCCCAGCAGCTTGGCGCCGGTGGCTTTTTGCAACTCAAGCGCGCCCCGCAGGTGCGCTGAGTTGGTGATCACGATGAACGCCGCGCCGCCGAGTTGCTGGAGGTGCGCGAGATCGTGCGGAGAGAGCGGCAACGGATCGATGACCACGTTGCCGCCTTCACGCACCCAGAGCACGCTGTTGAAGTCGACGTTGATCGGCTCGTGGAACTTCGACCAGCCGTACAGGTCTTTGCGGTGCAGTCGCTTCATGGCACCCACGATCGCACCGACCAGGGCGCCGGGCAGCAGGATCCTCGGGGGAGAGGGAGGCACGGAACCCCCAGGCACTTGTCTTTCATCAGCTGACCAACTGCAGGCGCCGCTCAGCCCCGCGCGACCGGCCCAACGCACGCACCGCCAGACCCATCGCGCCCACCAGCAGCACCAGGTCGATCGTCACGCCCAGCCGCATCACGCCGACCCCCGCGTAGAAGCTCGCAGCCAGCGCCAGCACGACGGCCCACGCCCGGCTCGAAGGCCCGTATCCCAGCAGCGTGAAGCCCATCACCAGCGCCAACGTGGGGCAGGGGATGAGGCCCATCGGCGCGGCGATCAAATAGGTCACCTGCGGCCAGCCCCGCAGAAACTCCGGGTACACCCACGCGAACGAGATCAGCACCACGCCCAGCACGCGGGTCCACTTCTGCCGCGGCACCGCGACCCGGTTCGATCGCCAGCTGATCAACCCCAGCGCCGCGCTCAGCGCGAGAAACACCGTGCCGTTGAACCGTTCGTGAACGCCCCACGCGAACGCGCTCACCGAGAGCAACGGAGCGATCAGCAGCGCCCCCTCCAACCGCGGTGATGCCCGCCACTGTTGGTAGGCCGCGATCAAGCCCGCTCCCACCAACAGGTGCCAGGCGACCGCGAAGATGAACCCGCGGTTGGTGATGCTGATCAGTCCCGCAAGGATTTCGCCTGGAGTCGGCATCGATACCTCTGCCTGCTCCACTACGCATCGCTCATGCCACGATCGTCGCGCCCACCGCGTGGTGATCCGACAGCCCCCCGTGCTCCAACACGTGCGCCTCATTCAGCTGGGCGCCTCTGCACAGCAGGTGATCGATGTCGGCCCCACCTTCTTCGGTGTCTTGAGGGCGCGTGGGCGGCGAGCCTTCGGGGAAGACGCTGATCATCGCGTCTGAATCGGTGGCGCGGGAGATCGCCGCACGGTCGGCGTTGAAGTCGCCCCCCAGGCAGACCAGGCCGGGCGCGTCGCGCAGCACCTGCGAGAGCATCAGCAGCTGGGGAATCGCCCTGGGCCCCCAGCTCACGTGCGTGGAGATCACCACCGGACCCGAGGCCAGCTGCACCATCAAGAAGCCCTTGCCCGGATCGTTCTCGAAGGTGTGCGCCCGAACGATCTTCGCGCCGGCCGGAGCGATCACCACCAGGAACTCCCGCGGGTCGCGCAACGACGGGCTGCTTCTCCTGGGCACGCGTGGGTACAGGTGCTCGAGCACGCTGCGGCCCGGCAGCTGCGCGCGCAGGGCGGCCAGCAGATCGCCGCTCACCTCCTGCAACAACGCCACGTCGAAGTCCCCCGCCGTCATCGCGTTCACCAGCCAGCCAGCCACCGCGCGCACCCGCTGCGCCTCTTCGGGCCACCGAACGATGGCCTTCTCGTTGTGCGTCTCGGCGTGCACGCGGTGGAGCACGTTCCAGGTGAGAATCTTCATCGCGCGCTCCTCATACGCCACCGAGGGGAGCTGCGCTTCGAGGAGAGGCGCGCCAAGATTGGGTCATGTCTGCACCTGATAGCTATGAGCTCTCCGCGGCGTACATGAACGGCCTCGTCGGCGCCGTGCGCAGCGGCGGGTTTCTCGACGGCGCGTTGATCACCATGACCGAGACCGAACGCGCTTCGTACCGGCAGCCGGCCCTGCAACCCTGGTGGGATGCGCGGTACGCCGAACACCTCGCAGCCACCGTGGGCCGGGTCTACGGCGAGTGGGCCGTCGAGCAGGTCGGCTACACCGTGGTGACCGACGTGATCGGCCCGCTGGTGAAGGAGAAGATCGCAGCAGCGCTCTCCACCGGCGCCGGGCCCGAGGCGTTGTTCGCGCAGCTCGATGAACTCGCGAGGGCGGCGGTGCGGCCGCTGCGCATTCAGTGGACGAGCGCGTCGCCGACCAGCGGCACACTCGAGCTCACCTATCCCCGCGCGTTGGAGAAGGAGACCCAGCAGCTCTGGCGCGGCGCCATCCGCTACGCCTTCGAACTGACCCGTCGTACTGGAAAAATCCTCGGTGAAGGACAGAGCCCACCAGGCCACCTCACGTACGAGCTCGACTGGTCGTAGACAGTCCTTGAATCTCAAAGCTGTTAATTCTACTTTTCCTCCGCTTCCTACGGCCGCCCCCCACGCGAAGAAGCGCCAGGTTCCCATGTTCCGTCGTCCGACCACCTTGAGTGAGCCGCAGCGCTCCGAGTTGGAGACCGCGCTTCACGAGGACTTCAAGCGCCTGGCCCGGCTCTCTGCCGCCCGCCCGCTCACCACGCCGGTCGACGCCACCGTGCTTCGTGACGGCCAGCACCTCAAAGCGACCTGCATCGAAGTCTCGAACGAGGGCGTGGGCCTGCTGGTGCCGCAGCAGGTCGCCGTGGCCGTGGGCGAGGTGCTTGCGCTGGGCGCGTTGCACCGGGGAGAAGAAGTGTTGATGGGCGAGGTGACCTGCACGGTGGAGCGCGTCAGCCCCGTCGAAGGCACCGAGCTCCTCTTCGTGGCCGCTCATTTTGTTCCCAGCGAGAACGCGCCTGCGTTGCCGCTGCGCATCACCAGCCCGCTCCGGGTGCGCGTGGTGCTGGAGGCCGCGTGCTCCGCGGGCACCCGCTTCACGGTGGCCACCGATCATTCACCGGTCGAAGAGAAGTTCGAGTCGGCCCGCATCGAAGACCAGCAGCTCTACCTGCCTCGCCCTTCGCCGCGCGGCGTACCGCAGTGGCAGCCGGGGCAGATCGTCACTGTGTCCTTCGAGGCCAATGGCCGTCAGGTGGCCGGTCACGCGGCCGTGGTGATCGCCTCGGGCCACGCGGTGGTGTTGCACCTGCCTCGTGCGTTGGCCGCCCGGCCTCCCCGCACCGACCTGCGTGCGCTGGCGTTGCCGCCGGGTGCGTCGATCACTTTCGTCTCTCCGCTCAGTGGCCTGCTGCGATGCCGCACCGTCCTTCAACTCAGCGCCACGGGGGCGAGTTTCAAGGTCGACCCCGCCGACGTCGTTCCTCCGGGGCTTCGGCTCGAGCGTGTGATGGTGGAGTTCGCGGGCCAGCGGCTGCACTTCTCCGCCGTCACCACGTCGGTCGGCCACCTCACGTTCACCCAGGTCTCCGCCGAAGAGCGCCAACGCCTGGTCGACCTGCTGCTGCACCATCGGGTGGAAGGCGCGGCCTGTGGTTCGTCGGTCGCGTTCTCCCGCATCTGGGAACTCTTCCGCGAAGAAGGCGCGCTCTGGCGCGATCACGCAGGTCCCCCCTCGGCCGCCCAGCAGCTGCTGGGTGATGGCTCGCACGGGCTCTCCAAGACCGTGGTGGTGCAGCGTGACGGCGAGCTGGCTGCGCACAGCTCGGGCCTGCGCATCTATTCGCGCACGTGGCTCGCCCAGCATCTGCTGGTGAAATCGGGTCTTCACCGCGCCGGCACGCTCTCGCAGCAGGTGTTGTCGTTGAGCTTCGAGTACGGCGAGGCGCTGGCCGACGTGGAGTACGTGCGCGGGCTGTGGCGGGTGTCGAACTGCGCCGAGCGCATCTACGACGCGGTCTCTTCGCGGCTGCTCAAGCCGGGCCTCGCGTACCGCGTTCGGTTCGAGCCGATGCGGCTGCCCACCGCTGCCTTCGTGCCCGCGCCCCTGCGGGTGCGCGCCGCGGGGCCCGATGACGAACGTGCGTTTCTCTCGTTCGCCTCTGCG
>JANODF010000013.1:0-3116 GCA_031412555.1 Archangium sp.
CCGAGCACGTCCTTGTTCGACTGCAGCATGCTCACGATGCTCACCAGCGAGTTGAGCTCGTGAAACTGTTTCCGGTACGCGAACACGTCGAGACCGAGCAGCGCGAGAAACGCGAGCCCGATGTTCACGATGATGGAGAAGAACGCATCGACGCCCTGAAACAGCTCGCTCGCTTCTCCTGAGCTCATCCGAAAGCTGCCTTCCGAGATGGTGCGCGGGTGCGCCTCGATGACGTTCGCCGCCTGGGTGAGCAGACGGGGCGTGAGGCCCTGCCGCGCCACCAGGAAGGTCGCCACCGAGTACGTCTCCACGGGCGCGGCAGGCAGCGGCGGGTCGGAACGCACGTGGCCCCGGGGAAGGACGTACGGCGTGAGGTATTCGAAGCGGCCCGCGCGTGCACCCAGGGCAGGTGAGGTGAGCTGGAAGCCGGCCTTCACCAGGCGCTCGGCGCCGAGCAGCCCCTTCTCGTCGCCGGGATCCTTCACCACGAAGACCGCGTCGACGTCGTCGGGCACCACGTAGTGCTCGTCGGCGGTGACGTCTTTCCACCCGTGCACGAAGACCACCGGCACGCTCCACGCCCCGAAGAACGCCTTGGCGACGGAGTGGCTGCCTTCACCTTCGACCGAGGTGAGCACCTTCTTCACCTGTGCGGGTCCCGTGATGCGCTCGCGCACGAAGTAGAGCACCAGCTCACGCGTCGGCGTCTCCAGCCGCAGCAGGTGCGGAGGAATCGGCACGCCGCCCTGAATGAAGCCGAGATCGACCTCACCCTTCTCGAGCAACGAGGCCGCTTCACGCGAGCCCGGTACGTCGATGATGGTGACGTTCACCCGCGTGTCGGCGGCGATGTTCTCTCTGATCAACATCGCGTCGCGATCCGGCAACGCGAGTGAGAGCGTGGAGACGTTGAAGAACTGCCAGTACAAGAACGTGAGCAGCCCCACCATCGCGGCGGTGAGGAACATCACCGGCAGGCGATGCGGGCTCCACGGGCGCTGCATCTCGGAGGCGATGCGTTCGGCCTTCGACGCAGCGCCTTCCACCATGCGCGTCGCGCGCTGCAGGCCTTCGTGCGTAGGAAGTTCTTTGACCACCCGCTCTGCCAGCGCAGCGGCCTGGCCAATCACGGGTTTGATCAACAGGCGCACGGGAGTCACATCTGACGGCATCTGCGAAACCTACCTTGTCTCCCTCTCCCTGCAACGCGGGGAGAGGGTCGGGGTGAGGGGCCGTTCGAGGTAGGCTTCCCCGATGCAGCGACAGCTCGAAGCGGTCACCGTCTCCACCGCGACCTGCGTGGGCTGCCATCAAACCCTGAGCGACGACCGCTGCACCCACTGCGGAGCCGCGGCGAAAGCCGGCCCCTACCGCATCCTCCAGCTCATCTCCCGCTCGCAGCACGGCGCGATGTACCTGGCCGAAGACGAAGCCGGAGCGAAGGTCGCGCTCAAAGAACTCGTGTTCTCCCTGGTCCCCACCACGCAAGAGCTCGACGCCTTCACGCGTGAAGCCGCGCTGCTGCAAACGCTCGATCACCCGCGCATCCCGAAGTTTCTCGAGAGCTTCACGGTGGGGCAGGGCGTGTCGACCCGGCTCTACCTCGCGCAGCAGTACCTCTCCGGCCAGTCCCTCATGCAGCGGCTGGAGACCGAACACTTCGACGAAGACTCGGTGCTGGTGCTCGCGCGGCAGGCGTTGCTGGTGCTCGCTTACCTGCACGGCCGCTCACCCGTTGTCGTGCATCGCGACGTGAAGCCGGACAACTTCATCCTGAAGCCCGATGGCACGTTGTGCCTGGTCGACTTCGGCGCGGCGCGCTCGGTGAAGGCGGCGGGTACGCACCGCGCGACCCTGGTCGGCACCTTCGGGTACATGGCGCCCGAACAGCTCGGCGGCACCGTCGACGCGCGCAGCGATCTCTACGGCCTGGGCGCCACGCTCATCCACCTGCTCACCCGCACGCCACCCGAGCGCCTGCTCGGCCCGGGCATGTCGCTCGATTTCCAGAAGCACGTGAACGTCACGGTGAAGACGGAGCGGTTCCTCTCTCGCCTGGTCGCCGCGCGGCCTGATCAACGTTTCGCTTCGGCAGAAGAAGCGCTGGCGGTGCTCGAGGGTCGCGCGTCTTCGTCACCGCGTTCTGGTTCACGCAGCGTGCTCATGCTCGGTTCGGTGAGCGTCGCGCTCTTCACCGGCGCGCTGGCCTTCTGGTTGGCGAGCCGGCCGGTGTCGCAGGAGCAGGGCCCCACCCCGATGGTCGTACCGGAGGTCGCAGAGGCCCCGCGCCCCGCGCCCGCGGTGGAGAAGGTCGAACTGCCCACGCTCGCTCCGGCCGCGGGCCGGGTTCGTTTCACGCACGTGCGCGCCGATTGGCAGTTCCGGAAGCCCGGTCACTACGTCATCGATGATTCAGGGCGGGGTCACCACGCGCTGCTCCCCACCACCGGCTTCACCAACGACTTCTTCGGCCTGGTGTGGGACGGCACCACGGGTCTGAGCGTGGCCGACTCGATGGACTTCGCGCCGACCGGCCCGTTCACCATCTCCACGTCGTTCAAGTTGGCAGAGGGCCCGCTGACCGCGCCGGTGACGTTGATCAGCCGGGGTGATCCGAACGGCAAGTTCGCGTGGGCGGCGCAGGTGGTTCCCGAAGACGGAATGGAGATGCTCCGGTTCAGCGTGGCCAACGAGGCGGGTCAGGTGGCCAGCGTGCAGACGCGGCTGTTACGCGGGGCGAACGAGAGCTCGGTGTACTTCTCGTACGACCCAAAGCTCGGTGAGCTGCGCATCGTCAGAGGGTGCGTGCCGGTGGTGGTGCCCACGGCGATCCGCCCTGCGCGCACGTTGCCGCCTGAAACACGGCTGCAGTTGATCACCGGCCTGCGGGGAAGCGTTCAGCGCCTGGAGCTGATGACGGGGTTGATGCAGCCGTCCGCGCCCCGAGACTGCAGCTTCTCCGGCGAGCGGCTCGACGAAGAGTAGCTCCCTCTCCCTGCGAAGCGGGGAGAGGGTTGGGGTGAGGGCCGTTCGAGCACCGAAGTGGGCCCCTCACCCGGTCCTTCGGACCGACTTCTCCCCGCTGTCGCAGGGCGAGGTTTCAAACCGTGCAAGCA
>JANODF010000014.1:0-3126 GCA_031412555.1 Archangium sp.
GCTCATCGGCGGCGAGCAGGGCATCGGTCGCAACGGCGACGTGCTGCTGCAGAACGATCTGGTGCGGGTGATCATCGATCAGCCTGGCCGCGTGACCGGCCCGCTGCTCTCGGGTGGCGGCATCGTGGATGCGGATCTCCAACGCGCGGCAGGTGAACCGGGCCGCGATGCCTTCGGGCGCATGGCGTTGTTCTACGCGCTGGGCCGGCTCTCCAGCGTGAAGGACATGGAGATCATCTCCGACGGTTCGAACGGAGGACCCGCGATCGTCGCTTCGACCGGCATCGACGTGGCGCACGATCTGATCAACCTGGGCGCCCTGGTGCGCAACCAGGCTGGCCTCGAGATCGACTTCGTGATCGACCCGGCCAAACCACTGCCGCTGCGCCTCACCACCTACTACGTGCTCTCACCGGGTGAATCGCGCGTGCGCATGCTCACCGCGTTCTGCAACGACGGCGAGTCGCCGGTGCTCGCGCCCATTCTCGAGCTGATGGATGTCGGCGCCTTCGAGCTGTTCAGCCCCGGCCGCTGTTCCAACAGCCTCGGTGGCAGCAAGCTCGACATCAACGACGACTGCACCTTCGCGCCTTCGAAGTGGATCGGCACTCAGGGCAACGGCGTGGCGTACGGCATGCGCAGCGCCTCGCTGGCCGACCTGAACAAGCCCGTCGTGGCCAATGCGCTCATCGGGTACGGCGGCGTGGTGGGCGCCTTCATCGAAGGTGAGTCGCTCACCGGCGTGCTCACGTGGACGAACCCCGACGCGCGCACGCGCCCCGGCACCTTCAACATCCGCCCCGGTCAGTGGCGCGGGTACCTGCGTGACTTCATGATCTCGAAAGACCTCGCCGGCGTGAACGCGGTGATGCTGGAGAGCGATGGCCTCGCCACCGGCGAGCTCAGCGTGCAGGCGAATCTTCCGGGCGGTACGCCTGCGCCCCACGCGCGGGTGAGCGTGCTGACCGCGGCCGGCACCATGGTCGGCGTGATGGAGGCCGACGCCGCCGGGGTGGCCACCACGAAGCTCGAGCCGGGCAGCTACCGACTCTCGGCGGCACTCGAAGGGCATCTGATCGGGCCCGAGGTCACCGTCACCATCACCACCGGAGCGGCCACGCAGCAGACCCTGCTCCTCGCGCCTGCACGGCGGCTGAGCGTCACGGTGAAAGACTCCGCCGACGTGGGCATGCCCGCGAAGGTGACTGTTTTCTGTTCGGGGGGTCCCTGCCCTTTCAATGCGCAGACGTATGCGCAGCACACGCTGCTCGAGGCGTACGACATGGGCGCGGCGGCGATTCGGTACGCGCCGGTGAACGGCCAGGTGTCGGTCGACCTGCCTCCCGGCCAGTACGAGATCGTGGTCTCTCGAGGCCCGGAGTATTCGACGTGGCCCGACACCTGGCCTGGTTCGGCTTTCCCGGTCGACCTGCGCACAGCTGACGCGACGGTGAACGCCACGCTCGGCCGCATCGTGGACACCACCGGTTGGATGTCGGCCGACCTGCACGTGCACGCCATCAACAGCAGCGACAGCGCGGTGGGGAACTCGATGCGCGCCGCCAGCTTCCTGGCCGAGGGCGTCGACGTGTTGCTCTCGACTGATCACGAGTTCATCACCGACTTTGCGCCCATCGTTCGCGAGCTGGGCGCGCAGGACTTGATGGCCACCATGATCGGCGAGGAGGTCACCACCTTCTCGCATGGTCACTTCAACGCCTTCCCGTTGGTGCGCGACGCTTCGGTGCCCAACGGCGGCGCCTTCGAGCACGCAGGCGGCGAAGACGGGCCCACGCTGCGCATGCCGCAGGTGTTCTCAGGCATCAAAGAGAAGTTCCCCGGCGCGGTGGTGCAGCTCAATCACTCGCGTGGCGGCAGCGGCGTGCTCTCGCAGCTCAAGGTCGACACGGCGACGTTGCAGACCCACGCCGACCCGGCGAACTTCAACATGGAGCCCGATCCTTCGGCGACGGTCGACGACACGAAGCTGCTGGGTGATGGTTTCGACGTGGTCGAGTCGGCCAATGGGCCGAACCCCGACTACGAGATCCTCAACGACTGGATGACATTCCTCTCGCGCGGCACGGTGCGCACCTCGAGTGGCGTGTCTGACTCGCACAAGCTGTACCGGGACAACGGCGGCTACGCGCGCACCTGGGCGAAGGTCGGCACCGATTCACCTGCGGCGTTTTCGCCCGCAGTGTTCGCCGAGGCGATTCGCACGCAGCGCGCGTTCGCGAGCAATGGGCCGATCATCAGCTTCACCGCGCAGAAGCTCGACGCGAACATGATGCCGGTGGGGCCGGTGGTGGAGATGGGGCAGACGCTCTCGGTCGCGGCCAACGAGCGCATCGAGCTGACCGTCGACGTGCAGGGCCTCGAGTGGATGCAGTTCAACCGGGTGGAGATCTATTCGCACGCCATGGGCCGCGAGGCGGTCAACGGCGTCGGCAACGATCAATGGCCGGAGGGGCGCATTCTGCAGAAGCGCGAGCTCGATCCGCTGACGCTCCCGGTGGAGGCGGTGCCGGGCAGCACGCTGCGGCGGGTGCATGTGGTCGAGAAGTTCGTGGTGCAGCCGACGACCGATACCTGGTTCGTGGGCATGGCGCGCGGCACGTCGGGGCGGAGCATGCGGCCGCTGCACGACTCGCGGCCGGCGGGGTGGTCGAACGCGATCCTGATCGATGCCGATGGGTCGGGGAAGTACGACGACTTCCCGCTCAAGCCGGGGCAGCCGCTGAAGGTGGCGCCTCCGGTGGCCAGGCCGCGCAAGGTGCCGACGAAACGCGAGTTCGCCGAGGCGATTCGCAAGCTGCTCGAAGAACACTGAACGAAGTGCTCCCTCTCCCTTCGGGAGAGGGTCGGGGTGAGGGCATCGAGCAGGGCGCAGTCCAGGTGATTAGGCTCCGCCCATGCCCAACGCGCTCAAGATCTTCATCTGGTCGCTCTTCGCAGGCCTGGGCGGTGGCTTCGTCGCCTTGCGTGTCGGTGGATGGATCGCTGAGCGCTGGTTTCCCCGTGAGCCGTTGGCGATGGCAGCGGCGTTGATTCTCACCGCAGGCATTGGCGTCGCCTCAGCGGTGACTGCCGGCGTGCTGATGGGGAAGAAGCAGCGGTAAGCCC
>JANODF010000015.1:0-8328 GCA_031412555.1 Archangium sp.
TCGTCTCTCTTGTGAATCACGGGCGCGATCTCAGCCAACGCGACGAACAGACCGCCGAGCAACTGCACGCAGCCGGGGTCTTCCGTGCCGGTCACCAGCATCTTGCTGAACTTCGACTTCACGAACTTGCTGTCCATCTTCTCTTCGCGAAAGTTCGGAGGCTTGCCGGTGCCGAAGATCTCTTCCTTCTGGGCGAAGGCGGGCAGGGCGACGAGCAGAATGAGCAGTGCGTGTTTCATCGGGGCTGAGGGTATCACTGGCGCCTCGACGGCCGTAGCCGGCCCTTATTTCGCGGCCGCAGGAACCTGAGCCACCGGCTGAGGCGTCAGCCACATCACCAACGCCGGCAGCAGGGCCATCACCGCTGCAAATGCGAACAGTTGGTGGCCGCCCAGCCGGTCGTAGAGCCCGCCCGAGGTGCGATAGCCGACGATGCCGCCGACGCCGAAGGTCGCCGCGACGAAGAGCGTCTGCCCCGTGGCGCGCAAAGAACCCGGGGCGCGTTGCACCATCCACTCCACCGACGCGAGGTAGAAGGCGCCGAAGGTCAGACCGTGCGCCGCGGCCGCCGCGACCAGCACCCACGGATTGCTGGTGAGCGACATCAGCGTCCAGCGCGCGGAGCTGATCAGGAAACAGAACAGGAGCAGCTTGCGCGGGCTGATTCGCCCGGCCCAGCGCGACCAGGTGGCCATCACCACGATCTCCGAGATGACGCCCACGCTCGAGCTCACGCCCACCACCCACGGAGGCAGCCCGAGGTCCTTCACGTGGGGCGCGAGACTGCCGTGGTACGGCGCGCAGGCGATCCAGTGCAGCGCGGTGGCCAGCAGAAACAGAATCACCGGCGGCTGGCGGGCCAACGCGAAGGCGGTGGCGAAGCTCGGCTTGGGGCCTTCGTGAAACCGCCCGGGCAACCGCGCGAGGGTCAACGCGCAGGCGAGCGCGGCCGCCGAGAGGAGGATGAAGGGCACCAGCACCGTGGTGCGATCGATGTCTTTGATCAGGAAGCCGAAGGGCAACGACGCGAGCACGAAGCCCAGCGAGCCCCAGGTGCGAATGCCGGCGTAGGTGCCGCCGTGCCGCTGCACGTGGTGGAGCGCCAGGGTGTCGGCCAACGAGGTGATGCTGCTGGCGAAGGTGGCGTGCACGCTCAGCGCGAGCAACGCCTCGGTGAAGGTGGTGGCGCGAGAGAGCAGCGCGTAGCCGATCGCACCGCCCCCCGAGGTCACCAGGAGAATGAGGCCTGGCTTGCCCGTTCGATCGGCCAGCTGTCCCCACAGCGGGGGCATGAACAGCGCGAACAGGGGGCCGACCGCGAGCAAGGTCCCCGACTGGGCGCCCGTAAACCCCAGCGTCTTGAAGTACCCCGGCATGAAGGGCAGGGAGACGCCCACGGTCATGAAGAAGAGGACGTAGAAAAGGATGAGCGGGTACGGCCGCTCGCCGGACTGGGCACCCACGGAGAATTCCTCTATACGGCGCGAGCGATGCCGGCCGATACCGCTACAGAGATCCTCATCAAGCCGGTCGAGAACGAAGGCGAGCTGTTCCAGGCGCTGGCGATCCGCGAGATCGTCTTCATCGAGGAGCAGAGCGTGCCCGAGTCACTCGAACGCGACGCCGACGACGCGGTCGCTTTTCACGTGCTCGCGATGGAAGGCAAACACGCCATCGGCACCGGCCGGTTGGTCTCGTTGGCTGCGCCGCCTCCGGGCGAGTCGGGCACCTGGGGCCGGGTGGGTCGCATGGCGGTGCTGCAGTCGAACCGCAAGGGCGGTACCGGGAGCCGGCTTCTGACCGCTCTCGAGGCCGAAGCGCAGCGTCGGAAGCTCGGCGGGATCCTGCTCCACGCGCAGCTGTCGGCCATGGAGTTCTACAAGCGCCATGGCTACGAGCCGCACGGCGCAGTGTTCGAGGAAGCGGGCATGCCGCACCTCGAGATGAAGAAGCGCCTCAGCTCGAACTGAGTTCCCTCTCCCTCTGGGAGAGGGTCAGGGTGAGGGCCTCACCAGCCGCTACCAGTTCTTCTCTTCGTGCTCAGGCCTGGGCAAAACGTCATCTTTCCCCAGCCCGCGCTTCAAGATCCGCTCGCGCAGCTCGAGCAATGCCGGGAACAAAATCGTCGTGCCGAGGAACGTGCACACCACACCGACCACCGCGAGCAGCCCCACGCTTCTCAGACCCGCGTGGCGAGCAATCAACATCGAAGCGTAACCCGCCGCGTTCGAACACGTGGCCACCACCGCGGTGAGCCCGGTGTGCTTCATGATGCGGGGCATCGAGCCGATGCCGTCTTCCTTGTACCGATGGAAGACGTGCACCGAGTTGTCGACCGCGATGGCCAACAGGTTGGGCAACACCACCACGTTCAAGAAGTTGAGCGAAATGTCGCCCAGGAACATGCCGCCGGGCAGGCAGGCCATGCCGGCGAAGAGCGGGCCCGTCACCATCAGCGCGTGGGTGAACTTCTTGAGCGCGATCCAGATGGTGAAGAACACCACCAGTGACGCGAGGCCCATGATCAACGGGCCGTCCTGGCGGATCAGCGCGAAGATCTTCGCAGCCAGCCGGTTCGCATCGAGGATCGGCGCGTGCAGCCCGGTCTTGTCGGCGCGGGCTCCGACGCTGTTGAGATCAGCCGCCCACTCCTCGAGCCGGCGGACGTCGTGCAGGCCGAAGCGGGGGAAGAGCAGCACGAAGGTGCCCTGGTGATCGAACGGCTCGAAGCGCCGGCGGAACTCGATGGGCAGCTCGTCGATGGTGTACGGCTGGGCCTGGGTCATCTCGACCAGCCGCTTGACCCGCGCGTCTTCCTTCTTCGAGTTGGGGAGCTTGTCGAGGACCACCCCGAGCTCGGCCATGATCGAGAGGCGCTTCTCGGTGTCGGCGGGCAGCAGGTCGTTGAGCGAGGCGATCTGCGCGATGCTCGACTCTTCGCCGCGTTCCTTCTGCACGTCTTTGGCGATCTGGCTGACCTTGCGAGCGCTCTCCAGGCTGTCCACCCAGATCACGCCGGGGATCATGATGACCCCCATCTCCTTGGCGATGTGGATCTCGAGCTCGCCGGCCTTCGACTCGCCGGTCAGCTTGAGCAGGTTGGTCTCGAAGCCGACCCGGTGGCTGATGAGCAACGAGCCCGTCACCGCCAGGGCCATGAAGGTGACGATGCCGATCAACACCGCGGTCGGAGGCCTGCGCGCAGGCGGCTCCACGTGATCAGCAACCACCGGCTTGGGCTTCCGAATGGCGAAGCGCTCCGACAAGAAGAGCAGCGCGGGGCCGAAGAAGTAGGTCGATGCGAGCGTGGCCACCACGCCGAAAGCGGCGATGCGGCCGAACTGCTTGAAGGCCTCGAACTCGGCGAACACCAGCACGAAGAAGGCGGCGGCGTTGGTGACCGCTGAAGAGAGCGCCCCACCGAAGGTGCCGTGCAGCGTCTCGCGCATCGCCTCGATGGGCTCGAGCTTGCGGCGCTCTTCCCAATACCGCATCGAGAGGTGCAGGCCGAACTCGATGCCCAGGCCGATGAGGATCGCCCCGAGGAAACCGGTCACCGGGTTCAAGTGACCGATGAGCACCCAGGTGAAGGCGAAGGTCGCGGTGATGCCGATGCCCACCGGGAAAGCGACCACCGCGATGATGGCCAGGCGGCGGCTGATGGCGAGGATGATGGCCAGGGTGAGGATGGCGGCGATGATCACCGAGCGCTGCAGGTCGGCCTGCATCGCGTCGTCGTCTTCCACGCGCACGGCGTGAGCGCCCGTGTAGTGCAGCTCGATCTTGGGGAACTTCGTGCTGATCAACGGCGCGACGACCTCTTTGACGGCCGCGATGAGCTTGCGGTTGAAGTCGAGGTCGGCGGGCGTCGAGGTGGCCTTGATGAGCAGGTAGAGCTCGTCGCCGTCTTTCGACTCGAGGAAGTCGCCGCTGACGTTCCGGGGCGAGTACTTCTTCTCGATCGCCTCGAAGTCGGGCGGCGCGTCTTCTTCGCCGAGGTCCACGTAGAGCGGGTTGGCGATCTTCTTTTCGTATTCGACGCGCCCGGCGAAGTCGTTTTTCAGGTTCTGCAGCGTGTCGGTGCCCAGCAGCAGCAGCGCGCGCTTCTGGAGGAACTCGGTGTCGAAGCGCCACTCCACGAAGCGCACCACGTCTTTGCGCGCTTCGATGACGGAGGCGGCTTCTTTGGCGAAGGCGCGGCGGTTCTCTCGCGAGTCGCCCAGCACCTGCACCATCAGATAGCCGGTGCCGCCGGCGCGATCTTCGATCTCCTTGAGGTCTTTGACCTCGGAGGTCGTCTTCGGCAGCAGCTCAGTGAAGTCGCCGCGGAAGCCCAGCTGCGACGACATCGCGCTCGCGACGACGGCCACCACCAAAGAGATGGCGACGAAGCGCCACGGATGGCGGGAAGAGACGGAAACCAGCCAATCGAGGACTCGCTTCATCGCGGAGCCGTGCGCCTAGCGCCATTATGCCGAGGCCGCAATGTCAGAGCGTGAGCCCCACCGGAAGAGTGTCACCCAGGGCACGGGCTTCATCGGCCAGGGTCAGCTGAACCACCTCGGCCACGCTGGTGCGCCAGGACTCCGGAGCGCCAGCCAGAGCCGTCAACACCCGGGCCCGCACCGGCTCGTCGAGGTCGCGAGACCGGTCTCCGGTACGCCGGGCGAGTTGGGTGAGGGCGAACGCGGCGCCTTCGTGCTGCTTCGGGTTGAGCTTGAGGAGCACCTCGACCCAGGCGGTCGCCGTCTCGGGCGGTACCACCCGGTGCGAGGCCCCATGCACCGGCACGCGGGCGCCCAGTCTTCCCAGCGCCCAGGCCCACGGACCGCCTGCAGTCTCCGGCGCTTGCAGGCGTGAGACGATCCACGTGCCCAGGGCGAGCTTGTGCTCCGGGGGCAGCAATTCGAGTGAGGCGGCGCAACGCACCATCTCCTCGAGGCCTTGCGGCTGCACGCCTTTGATCTTCTCTTTGGGCACCGGGGCGCCCACCGGCACGCGGCGGAGCAGGTGCGGCTCGAGGTATTTCCAGATCTGTTGCTGCGCGGCTTCAGTGAGCCCTCCGGCGACGCGGCGCCAGAGAATCCAGAACTCCATCCAGAGCGGCTGCTCGCCGTGATGCGTGAGCAAATCTTTGAAGAGCGTGAAGGTTTGCTCCACGCGCCAGGGATCGAGCGGGTAACCCACGCCGGGGCGCAGTGAGTAGCCGAGCAGCTGAAACATCACCTTCTCGTGTTCAGCCGAGCGGCGGCGTTTGCTGACGCCCGCCCAGAGCGGAGTCCACAGCTCGCGCAGCACCGGCACGCTCCAGCCTTCGCGGGGGCCGAGCACACGCTCGAGGGTGCGGAAGAGGTTCTTCACGTCTTTGGGCTCGACCGGCAGCGGCTTGGTGCCGAAGACACGATCGATCTCCAATGTGGCATCGGAGAACCGCGCAGGCATCGACTCGGTCACCGTCAGCTCACCGGTCTTCGCTGCACCGCGCAGCTCGAACTCGAGACGCCAGCGTTGATCGCCCGCAACGCAGGAGAGCGAGAGCGTGCCGACTTCGGTCAGCGTCGCGACGAGGTGCACCTGCACGGTGCTGCCCTTCGCACCCGAGAGCACCGTGTGAATCGGAGGCAGCGCCTTGAAGGCGTCGCCTTCGAGCTCGATGACGTCACCGGGCCGATCGAGGCGATCGCTGGTGGTGCTGTAGAGCTGAAACTGCACGGGGCGGCCGAGCGTGAGCGTGAAGGTGCGCGCGGAGAGATCGACCGTCTCGCCTTCTTCGAGGCCGCGGGGAATCAGGCACACGCCCTTCTTCGCGCCGTCGGCAGAGACGACTGCGTAGAACGCACGCGGAGCACCGCCGCCGATCTTCTTGCCCAGCGCCTTTCGCGCGAGGCCTGAGTACGCAGCACCACGCGCGACGGCGAGATCGAGTGAGTCGTGCGGCAACGTGGGAATGCGCGGCGAGTCGGGCCACAGCGCCGACATCGAATCGAGGAACGCGTCGGTGAGCACCGGCGAGTTGAAGACGCCGCCATTAAGCAGAATCGCGTCGGGCCTTCGCAGCGCACCGGGTGAGTGGGCCTTCAAGAAGGCCACCACGTGACGGGTGATCGCCGCGTCTTGTGCGAAGGGCAGCCCGAGCTCGACGACGGCGCCGCGCTTCACCGCAGTGGGAACGGAGTCAGCGGTGACCGTCGGGAAGAATCCTTTGGCGACGACTTCTTCCACTTCGGCGCGGGTGAGTTCAGCGCTCAACGTTCCGCCGATGAGCTTGCTGCCACCCGAGGCGATGCTCAGCTTCTGGCTCGCGGGTGCATCGTTACCGAGCAGCGCTTCTTTCGCAGCGCGGGAGACCTGCACAGCCTGGCTCCACTGCGCGCCGGTGAAGCGGCGGCCGTCGGGGAAGAGTTTGGTCTCCAGCTGACGGGCGAGCGCCGCGTCCATGTTGTCGCCACCGAGCAGCAGGTGATCTCCGACCGCGAGGCGTTGCAGGGCAGGGCCCTCGGGCAACATCGCGACCTGCACCAGGCTGAAGTCGGTGGTGCCGCCTCCGACGTCGACGACCAGTACCAGGCTCACGCCGGCGAGTGCTTTGGCCAGCGTGTCGCGGTGACGCGAGGTGAAGTCGTAGAAGGCAGCCTGCGGTTCTTCGAGCAGCGAGAGCTTGCCGAGCTCAAACCCTGCATCACGAGCAGCCTGCAAAGTGAGCGCGCGCGCCGCTTCATCGAACGACGCGGGGATGGTGAGCACGACATCCTGATGCGCGAGCGGCGCTTCGGGATGAGCATGATTCCACGAGTCGGCGAGGTGCTTGAGCAGCGTGGCCTGCGCAGCGACCGGAGAGAGCCGAGGCACGTCAGCCGTCGCGCCCCACGGAAGAATCGCGGCCTGGCGATCGACGCCGGCGTGAATCAGCCAGCTCTTGGCCGACGTGACGACGCGGCCCGGCACGCGGCTGCTTTGCCAGCGGGCGAGCTCACCGGTGGCGAGCGCGGGTGCGACCGGAGTCCAGGGCAGCGCCAGCGATCCCTCCGGAAATTCGCCATCGAAGGGCAGGTAGACGACGGAAGGGTAGAGCGCGCGAGTCGCAACCTCGCCGGGTCGAACGAGCTGCGGCACCGGGAAATCCTGAACGCGCGCTGCGACGCCGGCAGACGGCTCGGTGAACGCGACGGCGCAGTTGGAGGTGCCGAGATCGATTCCAATGACGTAGCGGGACGACACGCCCGTTCAATGAGACGGCGGGGGGCGTGGGTCAAGCCCTTATCTCCCAACAACTAAAACGGTCCCAACGTCCGCCAACGCCCTCCCTCTCCCCCGCGGGGGAGAGGGTCGGGGAGAGGGCTTGCTCTTTCGCGCCCGGAGTCGCGCCAGTCGGTGAACCATCGGCCGCCCAACGGGACGAGAGTTCATCCGGGTGACAAAGGTCTACGGGCTGATCAGCACGGATTCTCCGAGCGACTTCATTGCGTCATCGAGCGCCAACTCCAGTTGGTCCGCGATCATCGACAGGGACTCGGCGCCGGGACCAGAGGTGTCGCGCTGACCAGCAAAGCGCTTGGTCCTGTCGCCATCGGTCACTTGCATCCTGAACGCGCCTGCCGCTTCTGACTGAATCCCAGCCAGGCTGGTACGGCGCCAGCCCCAGCCGAAATCGAGAATTTCAACCAGCAACTCAGGGCCAGAGTCGTTCACGACGATCATGTTGCGAGAAGTCAGCAATTCAGGCCAGTGCATGGCGGAGCCCCAAGGCTACGTCGCCTGCGCTGCGAGAACCCAACCATTCAGAACCGGAACATTGCACATCCCAGCCCTCCTTCGATTTCAGATGGCACTGCTGCTTCAACGGCACCTTACCCCCAGGAGTAAGGCCGCGAGCGTCTTTGGCGGCGGACGCAGGCGGGCCGCAGACCATCGACGGCGACTGGAAGCGCACGAAATCCGCGTTCTCGAACAACACCTCTTGACCGGTCGTGGTTCGGCCAACTAGGAGGGCGCGCGTCTCGCAGGACTTCGGTCGGGAAGGGCGTGGAGATGAGGTCGGAGTCGCGATGATGTTCCCCAAAAAAATGATCTGTCGACTGCTGCTGTGCACTGCACTGAGTGTCGTGCTTTCGGGATGTCTTGAGACCACGGCTGAGCCCGATTCGGGAGCCGGGGGCGGTGGACCGGTCGCAGGGGGCGGCGGCGGCACCACCGGAGGCGGTGGCGGCGAAACGACAGGTGGTGGCGGTGGTGGTGGTGGGCTTGGCGGTGGGGCAGGAGGCGGCGGAGAAGCGGACGCTGGCGCCGCTGGCGGTGGGGCGGGAGGGGGCGGTGGAACACCCGACGCGG
>JANODF010000016.1:0-1694 GCA_031412555.1 Archangium sp.
AGTCTGCGCGCGGCAAGCTGGTGGTGGGCATCTCGCACGAGCTCGAGCTGGTGAGCGAAGAGACCGCCGCCTGGCTCTCGTTGGCCCGGAAGGATCTCGAGCGCGCCGAGCAGCAGCTGGAAGCCGCCGAGAGTCATCTGCGCAGCGTGGTCACGCTCTCCCCTGAAGGCATTCCGGTGCGCAGGCACCTCGAGCGGCTGGGCGATCTGCGCCTCGCGGTCGAGCGCGGTGAAGGCGACATTCCGCTGCTGATTCGCCGGGCGCAATCGGCCCGCGCGGGCACGCACGTGAGTCAGGTCATCCCCATTCAGGCGTACCGCCAGCGCCGCTGATCGGCCGTCATGGGCGACGTCGCGCGAGTTCACGCAGCGCTTCGCGGCTACCAGGCGGAGGGCACGTTTGGTGAGGAGGACTACCTCGCGCTTCGCCGCCTGGTGACCGGCGTGGGCCGGGTCGATGCCACGTTGCTCGATGGCTTCATCGGCCTCTTCTTCGAGCGGCACATTCACGACGACGCGCGCCGGGGCGAGTTGATCGCGCTCTCGCACGCCGAGCTCGAGAAGGCGGTGCGGCACCGGTTCAAACAGGTCGTCGCGGGCGGACAGGATTCGCACCAGGCGTGGCATGCACTGTCGGCTCACGTGCGCGATGCCCTCGGTGCGCTCGCGGGGCCGGGGTCGTCGGGGTATCCGTCGAGTCTTTCCAACCGGCAGGGCTTTTCGGCGATCGCGGTGGAGCAGGCGGTGGCCGCGGTGTGGAGTGAGCTGCGCCGCAAGCCGTCGGCGAAGGAAGCCACTCAGGAGTTGTTTGCTCGCTACGTGTCGGCAGCGCTTCCGATCGAGTCGAGCCACTCTTCGATTCGGGAATTCCCAGCAGTGATTGGTGCTCGGCTCGATGCGCAGCGGTTGGCCCGCGGGATCATCTCGGTGCTCAGTGATGATGAGAAGGATCTGATGCGGGCGCAGCTCGATGGTCAGCCGATCGATTTGTGGGCGGCGGGGCGGGGTGTTTCGCGCGCAACCGCGTATCGGTTGTTGTCGCGCATCAAGGCGTTGTGCAAGGTCGAGTTCGACGAGCGGACGAACCGCACTCGGCTCGAGGTGCTCGATGCGTTGCGCAATCAGCTTTAGTGGCCCCTCACCCCGACCCACTCCCCGAAGGGAGAGGGAGTTCAGGCCGGGACCCAGGACAACATCGCGTGCAGCGGCACGAACAGCTCGTCGCCTTCCGTACCCAGCAGCACGTCGAACGGACCCACCGCCAACAACGGCTGCGCGAGCTTCACGCCGTTGCGCAGCTGCAGCACGACCCCTTTGCCCAGGTGCGGCAGGAAGCCGCGGGGATCGCTGACCGGGCGCCGCGCCGGCTGCCGCGCGACCTGCATCGGCTTCTGGGCGAGCTTCGGCTCACGCTCGATCTGGCTGAGCCACTTTTCCCAGACGGCCTTCTTCGCCAGCGTCACCACCTGCAGCTTCTCGAGCCGGCCCGACTTCTCGAGCTTGAAGGACACCGGCTGCGCTTCGAGGATCGCGTCGAGCAGCGTGCGCTCGGCGAGGACGAGGGCCAGCTGTTCCTGGGACGTGATGAAGCCGCCGATGAACGCGTCGATCGCCTCACCGCTGACGGAGGTGCGCGCGACCTTCACCTCTTCCTTCTTCTTCACCCGGGCGCGGCGCAGCAGGAACTCTTCGATC
>JANODF010000017.1:0-15689 GCA_031412555.1 Archangium sp.
GGCGTTCGCCTGGGGGCTCACCAGCGCCCACCCGCTCACGTCACAAGCGGTCAGCGCGTTGAACCGAATGCGCCCCACGCTGCCGCCGCCCCCGCCCCCCGGCGACCGGTTGCCACAATCGGGATCGCGCCCGTTGCCCGCCCCGCCATTGCGCGCGCCACCCGAGCCGCCGTTGCCGCCGCAGCCGATGGCGAAGCTGCTCGCGCGAGAGGTGCTGCGCTGACCGCTCTGTCCGTCGACGCCGTCGCTCGAGCCGCTGCCTTCGCCCCCTTCCCCACCGTTGGCCACCACCGCCGCGCCGGGGCTGATGGTCAGCCGGTGGGCCTCGAGGAACACCGCGCCGCCACTGCCGCCGCCGCCGCCCCCCACGCGCAGGTTGGCCGCGCCGCCCTGGCCACCTTCGCCTTGCGAGCTGACCGTGGCGCCGCCGCCCAGCGTGATGGAGGCGGCCGTCACCTGCACCGCCCCGCCGCCCCGGCCTCCGATGCCCGAGCCGGGTGACGAGCGGCCGCCATCACCGCCCCGGCACCCGCCGCGCAGCGGAGCCAGGCCCCCGTTGCCGTTCGCATCGCCGCGATCGCCTTCATCACCGCCGTGGTCGCCTTCGCTGCCGCGGCCTCCGTTGGCGCCGAAGCCGCCACCGCCTCCACCACCTGCCGTCTGTGGATTGCCCCCCGCGTCACCGTTCTCGCCGACGCCCCCGCCGCACGCGAGCTCGCTGCCCGCGCCTTTGACGCCGTCGCTGCTGGCCGACAACGTGCCGTCGATCACCACCGCGCCCTGGGCCGCGATGATCAACGGCCGCTCGCCTCGCGCAGTCACCGTCGCAGCGGCACCGATGGTGAGGCTGTCGAAGAAGAGCAACATCGCGCCGTTCACCACCGCCCACTGCGGCGCAGGCGCACCGCCGGCGCACGTGGTCCACCCCAGGCCTCCACCCGCGGCCTGCGTGTCGATGCTCACATCGCAGCTCAACACCACCGCGCCGGCCGAAGGCGGCAGCTGCGAAGCGGTGAAGTTGGTGGGCGTGAGCGGGAAGACGGGCCCCGAAGGCGTGCAGACGCCCGCCGCGTTGCAGCTGCCCCCCGTGCACGCACCCGAACGCACGCTGAAGAGACACCCTCCACTGGCGGAGCAACCACTGGCCGCGAAACATTCACTGGGCGGGGTGCAGGTGACGGGCGTGCCGGTGCAGGCGCCGGCGCTGCCACAGGTGTCGTTGCGCGTGCAGCTGTCGCCGTCGTCACAGGCGCCGGTGCGAGGAGCGTAGGTGCACGCGCCGCTCTGGCTCTCGGAGCAGGTGCCGCTCGCCGCGAAACACGGCCCGGGCGGAGCGGCACACGAGCGCTGCGTGCCTCGGCACGTTCCATCGGCCGCGCAGGCGTCGCCTTCAGTGCAGGCCAGCCCATCGCTGCACGGGCCCGGCGTCACCGGGTAGCTGCAGGCACCGGCGACACATTGCCCGGCGGCGGCGAAACACTGCGCGGCCGGCGGTTGATTGCAGACCCGGGCGACACCGCGACAGCCGTGACCCGGCGACCCGCACCCATCACCATCGGTGCACGCGTTCGAGTCATTGCAAGCCGCGCCCATCGGGCAATCGGTGTCGTCACAATCCACTTCGCCGTCGGCGTCGTTGTCGAGGCCATCGGCGCACAACCCTGCTTCGGTGGGCGCCAGGCAGACCGCGCCATTGCACTGACCGTTCACGCCGCAGGCCTGCCCCAGACAACCCGGGTCGGCGCAGTCCACCGCGCGGTCGCAGTCGTCGTCGACGCCGTTCGAACAGACCTCTTTCGCGGCGGGGTGAACGGTGGCGTCGGCGTCGTCGCAGTCGAGCCCGGCGGGAGCGCCGTCACCATCGGCATCGACGCCTGCATCCGGCGCCGGGTTCAGCCGCAACACCAGCATCGCCGAGGTGGTGGGCGTACCGAAGCGGGTCAGCAGCAGCTCGGAGTTCTCCGCCGGCACGCTGAGCCGGGTGCACTCGTCATCCACGAAGCCCTGGGCCTGCAAGGTCACCTCTTCCGGCTCCCGCTCCTGGGCGATGCCGATCACGAAGCTGCTGCGGCCCGAGAGCAGCACGGGCGACGAGTCGCGTTGGGCGTTGCCACGCGCAATCACCCGGGCGCACCGGCTGCCGAGGCCGGGCTCCACGTGCACCACCACGCGCAACGAGCCTGACGAACCCGGCGGCGGGCTCGCGCAACCGAGCATCACGGCGGAAGTGAGGAAGAGCAGTCGTCGGCGCATGCGCCTTCGCTCTTGCAAGAGTCGCTGCCAGCTCAGGCAGGCCCCAGAATCAGGCGGCCCCGCCCCGCGCGCACTGCAGCCGTTGCGTCGAGGCTCACCGCTTCTTGCGCACCAGCCAGGCGAACACCCCGGCCGCCGCAGCCACCGCGCTCACTGCGCCGATCACCGGCGTGCGTTTCGATTTCCGGACATCGTCCATCAGTCCTTCGACGACGTTGATCCGATCCGCGAGAAACAGCAGCAACCAATGCCGCAGGTCGTTCTCGCTCAACTTGAAGGCGCCGCGCCGCACCACGCCGCTCAAGCCACTGGGCGGCACGCTGCTGCCGAACAACGGCGTGAGGCCGTCGTGTTCGATGGAGTGCAGCACCTGCACCCGCGGCTCCTGCTGATCAGGCTGGGTCCAGTGAATGCCGGGCAAGCGGGGCGGCATGCGTTCTTTGGGATACGCGGGGCGGTTGTGGTGATCGAGGTCGGAGCCCCACCCCTTGATGTGCGAGTGCTTGCCGTTGCCGTTTGACTGAGCCATGGGGCGCTCCTTTCAGTGGGGCAGTGACGTTCGCTGCGCGCTCGGGGGAATCAAGATGGTCTTGATGCAGCCATCGAGCTTCTCGGAGAACAGGTGGTACGCGTCGGCCACTTCTTCGAGCGGCACCCGGTGCGTGATGATTTCGCTGGGTTTGATGTGGCCCTGCTGAATGTGCTCCATGAGCCGGGGCAGGTGCCGCTTCACGCTGGCCTGGTTCATCCTCAAGGTGAGGCCCTTGTTGATGGCGTTGCCGATGGGCACCGCGTTGAAGGTGGGCCCATACACCCCGACGATCGACACCACCCCGCCCTTGCGCACGGAGTTGATCGCCCAGTGCAGCGCGGTGGCCGAGCCCGCCTGGAGCTTGAGCTTCACGCCGGTCAACTGCTGGAGCGCGTTGCCTGCCGCTTCACACCCGACCGCGTCGATGCACACGTCGGCGCCCAGCCCATCGGTCAGCTTCTTGATGTGCACCGCCATGTCCTTCACCGACTTGAAGTCGACGGTCTCGCACTGGGCGAACTTCTTCACGAACTCGAGGCGGTACTCGACGTGGTCGACCACGATGACCCGCCCCGCCCCGAGCAGCCACGCTGACTTCGCCGCGAACATGCCGATGGGGCCCGCGCCGAAGATGACCACCGTCTCACCGCCGTTGATCTCGCCCATCTCCGCGGCCTGGTAGCCGGTGGGGAACGCGTCGGTGAGCAACACGGCGTCATCGAGGTCGAGCCAGTCGGGAAGAAGGGTGGGGCCCACGTCGGCCATCGGCACGCGCACGAACTCGGCCTGGCCTCCGTTGTAACCACCGGCGCTGTGCGAGTAGCCGTAGATGCCACCGATGGCCGTCGCCTCGGGGTTGGTGTTGTGGCAATTGCCGTACAGCTCGCGTTGGCAGAAGTAGCAGGTGCCGCAGAAGATGTTGAACGGCACCAACACCTGCTGACCCACCTTCAGGTTCTGCACGGTGGGGCCGATCTCTTCGATCACCCCGGTGAACTCGTGGCCGAAGATGGAGCCCACGCGCGTGTCGGGTACGAGGCCGTGGTACAAATGAAGATCTGAGCCACAAATGCACGAGCGGGTGACGCGCACGATGGCGTCGTTGGGATGTTCGATCGTCGGTTCGGGGAGCTGGTCCGCGCGCACCCGGTAGGGCCGGCGGTAGTTCATGGCGAGCATGCGTTCTCCTCTGGAGAAGTTCGAAGCGAACGTGACGCAACGCACATGCCACTTTCGGCGCTAGGGTTCGCGGGTGGCCCCGGCGAATTGGCAGGCAAGCGCGACGTACGTGACGAGCTTCGTGAACGCGGCAAAGTCGCTCGGGCATCTGACCGCCGTGTTGCCGCTGCTCGACGCAGAGACGCGCGCGATGGTGGAAGCGCCGGGCTCCGAAGCGTGGTGGCCGGGTCACCGGTTGAGCGCGTTGTGCCAGGCGATGGAAACGGCGGCCGGCTTCGAGGCGGTGAAGGCGGCCTCGATTCAGGGCTCGCGTGAACGCATGGGCCCGCTGGTGCGGCCGCTCGCGTCGGTGCTGCTCTCGCTCTCGAAGTCGCCGGTGAACGCGTTGATCTCGCGCCTGAACAACTTCGTGGGCGCCGGCGTGAAGGGCGTGGAGTCGCGTTTCGTGCCGCACGAGGGCAAACCCGGCGGGGTGGTGACCTTCGTCTTTCCCGAGAAGGTGCCGCCCGTGGTGAGCGTGTTGTGGCTCGGCATGTTCGACGTGGGCTTCACCCTCGCGCGCGGCGGCCGCATCGTCAGCGAGCAGAAGACGGGCACCGAACACCGCTTCGAGATCACCTGGTGAACGTGATTCAAAGAATGTCTGACGTGAACTGAATCGTGGTTCCGTGGGGCGGCTGGGCCTGACTTCAGCCACCTGCGGGCTGGTCTCCTGCGTGCAGTGAGGGCTGCCGCCGTTCACCCACGAAAGGATTGACCGATCATGTTCGCCCTCTTTGCAGAGCACTGGATCATCGCTGCGCTGATGATCACCCTGGGAGCTGCCGGACTGGTGTCGTTCGCCGGCACCTGGATCATCTCGGAGGACGAATCAGGTCTGGTCATCAAGAAGTTCGGCACCGCGTTGCCCCCGGGCCGGTTGATCGCGCTCGAGGGCGAAGCCGGGTACCAGGCCGACCTGTTGCCCCCCGGTTGGCACTTCGGGTTGTGGCGCTGGAAGTACCGGGTGGAGCGCGTGCCGATGCTCTCGGTGCGTTCGGGCGAGATCGCCCTGGTGGTGGCCGCTGATGGCGCGGCGATCCCCGGGGAGCGCATCCTCGGTCACGAAGTCGACAGCGATGACTTTCAGAATGCGCGTTCGTTTCTGGAGAACGGTGGCGAGAAGGGCCGGCAGGTCGCCTTCCTGCGCGCGGGTACGTACCGGATCAACCCGGCGCTCTTTCAGGTGGTGACCACCGACAACTCGGATCAGTTCGGCGTGCTGGAGCGCGAGCTCCAGGTGTATTCGGTGGCGCCCGATCGCGTGGGCATCGTGGTGGTGCTCGACGGCAAGCCTATCCCTTCGGGCGACGTGGCCGGTCACCCGGTCATCGGGCACGATTCGTTTCAGTCGGGCCAGGCGTTCATCAGCGCGGGCGGTTGCCGCGGCCTGCAGGAGCAGGTGCTGCTGTCGGGCTCGTGGAACCTGAACCCGTGGTTCGTGAAGGTCGAGCAGATCCCCATGACGGAGGTGCCCATCGGCTCGGTGGGCGTGGTGGTCAGCTACGTGGGCAAGGAGCACCTCGACGTGTCGGGCGCCGACTTCACGCACGGTGACCTGGTGGAGCGCGGCCGCAAGGGCGTGTGGGTCGAGGCGTTGTTGCCGGGCAAACACCCCATCAACACCAAGGTGATGAAGGTGGAGACGGTGCCCACCACGAACATCGTGCTCAACTGGGCGGGCCGGGTGGAGCAGCACGGCTACGACCAGAAGCTCGCGCCCATCACGGTGCGTTCGCACGACGGCTTCAGCTTCACCCTCGACGTGTCGCAGATCATTCACATCGGCATGAAGCAGGCGCCGCGGGTCATCTCGCGGGTCGGCAGCATGCAGAACCTGGTGGACCACGTGCTGCAGCCCACGGTCGCGAACTACTTCCGCAACTCAGCCCAGCAGGTGGGCGTGCTCGAGTTCCTCTCGGCGCGCAGCGACCGGCAGCGGGAGGCGTACGACGCGATCAAAGCTGCGCTCTCGGCCTACGACGTGGAGTGCATCGACACGTTGATTGGTGACATCCAGCCGCCGGCTGAGCTGATGAAGACCCAGACCGACCGGAAGATCGCCGAAGAGCTGCAGCGCACCTACGACGTGCAGCGCGAGGCGCAGGTGAAGCGGCAGCAGCTCGAGCGGGAGACGTCGGTGGCCAACATGCAGGGCGAGGTGGTGCGCTCCGAGCAGATGGTGGCCATCAGTCAGAAGAACGCGCTGGCGGTGGGCGAGACGGCGCGGGGTGAAGCGGCGAGGGTGTGCTTCGCGGCCGATGCCGAGGCGCACGCGATGAAGCAGCGCGCCGAAGCGCAGGCGCAGGCCACCCGGCTCAATGGTGATGCAGAGGCCGAAGCCACCCGGGCCATCGGCAGCGCGCGCGCGGCGGCGTACCAGGAGGGCGTCGAGGCGATGGGCAACGCGGCGTACACCTCGGTGCAGCTGGCCACGATTCTGGGTCAGCACGGCGTGAAGCTGGTGCCGGACATCGCGGTCGGCGGGGGCGAAGGCGGCGGCCTCGCGGCGGTGATGGTGGCGAAGCTGCTGCAGCGCGAGTTGCCGATGAAGAGCGTGGAGAAGTAACCCGCGCGCTCCCTCTCCCCTCGGGAGGCTGTTGAAGAAGGGGACTCCGCCTGCAGGGTTGATCCCACCGGTCCTCCCGAGAGCAGTCGAGGGAGTACTTCTGCCTCGCGCGGCAAGTAGCCCCTCGACTGCTCTCGGGGCGAACGGTGATGGGCAGTCGAGACGCCTACTTCGACGCTCTCTTCGGGAGAGGGTTGGGGTGAGGGCCTCGAGGAGGGCTGGCCTTCCGACAGCTCAGCCGCGCGTCCACGGCGGCGCATCCCGTGGCGTGTAGTTCGCGCACTTGAGGCGCACTCTGCCCAGCAGCGCCGCCATGAACTTCTCGGGAGCATCCACGAACCCGAGGTCGATCACCCACCGCTTCTCCGGTTGCGCGCGGAACAGGTGCAGCTCGTCGACCCGGCTCGGCTTGCTCGCCGTGAGACGCCCCGAGACCCGGTCGAGCGACGTCAGGCCCGAGAGCGGAATCGCAGTGGAGAAGAAGAGCCGGTTCTCGCGCAGCTCGCTGGCGGTCAGCTCGAGGCGCGGGCGCCAGATGAAGCGTGCGATGAGGGCGAGGCCGGCCCAGCCGACGCCAGTCACGATGACCAGGACATCGGCGCCATCGGTCACCGAACCACCCCGCAGCAGGTCGAGGGGCCACGCGACGGAGGGCGGCAGGAAGATCAGGCCCCCCACCACGCCCAGGAGGATGGCGAAGGTCCGGTTCACTCGAAAAGCCATGCGGCGCAGCTTCGCCGATTTCGCGTGTTTCAGATCTCCGTCTTGCGGTGCGCGATCAACCGCAGCAACCCCTTGATGCCGAAGTGCAGCAGGCCATACGCCGCCAACGCGATGAGAATGGGCACGGCCAGCGTGAAGCCGCCCGCGCTGGGGCTGGCCACGATGCCGTTGAACATCGCGTAGAACGGATCGGTGAGCGCGCGAATGACCCGCACGAAGCCGATGCCGGGGCGCGCTGCGATCAAGGTGAGCACCAGGCGGACACCCAGCAGCCCGTAGAGCACGAAGAACAAGTAGTCGACGACCTGAGACACCCGCGCCAACACCCGCGCGCGCCGCACCTCGCGGTCTTTGCCCGCCACCTCGTCGATGGCCTTTCCGCGGAACTGACCTGCCACCTTGTCCATCTCCTTCGCTTCGGCGGTGGTGGTGATCTCGGTGCGCGCGGCGATCTTCGCGTTCACGTCATCGTCGACCTGCGACTTCATCTCGTCGTGGTGCGCCACGCGGCGAGCTTCGTCTGCGACCAGCGGGTTCTGATTCATGAGCCCGGGCTGAGCAGCTTTCGCGCCGCGGGCTGATCCGAGCAAGAGCCGGTGCTTGCGGCCGTGCGTGGGCGTTTCGCTCCATCAGGATGGCGGGCACTCCCTCAATTCGACAGAGCGCGGAGGGCGATCGGCTGGAATTTTCTACCCGCAACCGAGGCTGCTACAGCGTGCGCTCCGCCCGGTTAGAGCGCCGGCGGCCCTCTTGTTCGCACAACAGCCGGGCCAGCGTCTCGGCCAGCACCGAGTAGGCGTCGGACGCATACGGCGCAGGTGGCAACGACTGGGAGGTCAACACCGGCTGCGGGCCCAGGCTCACCGTCTCGGGGGTCGCCATGTTTGCGTTTCGCGCAAACACATTTCGCAGCTCGATCATCGCGCGGGTGAAGTCGCAGTCCTGCGTGTCGGGCTGCATGATGAACTTGTCGAACTCGAGCACGCGCAAGCCATCGAGCTCGCTGAGTTCCCGATGGTAGCGGCTCACCCAGCAGACCAACGCGCTGCTGTTCATGCCATGGGGTGCGCCGTAGTTCCGCCGCGCCCAGTCTCCGAAGCTCTCGGCCGTCAGTTCACGCCGCAACATCAAGGTGCAGAGTTCACTCATCGCGAGCTTGTTCTTCATGAAGCAGCTGCGAATTCACGCGATGTGCCACGGGGCGTTCACGCGCTCTGACTCTCAGCCGGAGCGATGTTTGCGTTCCGCGCAAACACGTTTCGCAGCTCCAGCATCGCGCGCTTGAAACCCGAGTCGCGGATCTCCTGGCTTTGGAGATAGCGGTCGAACTCCAGCACCCGCAAGGTGTCGAGCGGGTGTGGCTGCTCGTGGTGTTTCGCGACCAATCGCACCAGGCCCGCGCTGCTCTGGTCTTTGGGCTCCCCGTAATACCGCCGCACCCACCGGGCGAAGCTGTCGGAGGTCAGCTGTCGAAGCAGCATCAACGTGCACAGTTCGCCCATCGCCGTACGGAATCGCATGGAGCGCCGACTGATTCACGGGATGTGCCAGCGAACAATCGGAGCAGAACTGGGGAACGTTTGGCGTCGGCGACGTCACCTGCTCGAAAGGCGGCGCGGGCGCTGCACGGCTTGACGATGCCTGCATGGAGAAGCAAGCATGCAGGCATGGCGGCGAAATCACATCAGTACACCATCCGCAATGTCCCGCCCCGGGTCCACCGGGCGCTGCGGAAGAAGGCCGAAGAGCGAGGAGTGAGTCTGAACACCCTCGTCGTTCAGGCGCTCGAGGCTGAAGTGGGCGAGGGAGGCGAGCTTCGCGTTCACGACGACCTCGACGACCTCTTCGGGAGTTGGGTGCACGACGCAGCCGTCGACAAAGCGCTCGCTGAGCAACGCAAGGTCGACCCCCGGGACTGGGCGTGAAGCTGGCGATCGATACCAACGCGTACCGGCTGATGATGGACGGCGAGCCCAACGCGGTTCGGCTGGCGCGAACGGCAGAGCGGCTCTTGATGCCCGTGCCTGTCCTGGCCGAACTCCGCTTCGGCTTCCTGAACGGAACCAAAGGGCGCGAAAACGAGGCGAACCTGGTGCGCTTCCTCGATCGGGCGAGGGTCGAGGTCCTTCGCTGTGATGAAGAGACGGCCGCTCGTTTTGCCGAGGTGAAGCTGCAGCTCAAGACGCAAGGCACGCCAATCCCGATCAATGACGTGTGGATCGCCGCGTTGGTGCTCCAACACCACGCCACGCTCTTCACGCGCGACTCAGACTTCGAGCGAATCCCGCAACTGCCGCGGGTGTAGCCAGCGTGCCTTGATTCAGTCGTCGAGGACCTGACGAACCTTGCGCAACAGCGCCTCGGGAATGATCGGCTTGGGCAAGAACTCGATGCCCGCATCCAGCACGCCGTGATGCACGATGGTGTTTTCGGTGTAGCCCGACACGTAGAGCACGCGCATCGCGGGCCGCACGGGCTTGAGCCGCTCCGCCAGTTGCCGACCGCTCATGTGCGGCATCACCACGTCGGTGAGCAGCAGGTGAATGGTGGCGGTGAACTGTTCGCAGAGGAGAAACGCTTCTCCGCCGTTGGCCGCCTCGAGCACGTTGTAGCCGGCCTTGCGCAACACCAGCCGCATCACGTCGCGCACCTGCTCCTGATCTTCCACCAGCAGGACGGTCTCGGTGCCGCGCAAGGTGCTCGAAGGCGCGCTGGGCGCTGCCTGCTGCGTCACCTCGCGATCGGTGCGCGGCAGGTAGACCTTGAACGTCGTGCCCACGCCCGGCTCGCTGTAGACCCAGATGTGACCGCCGCTCTGCTTCACGATGCCGTACACCGTGGAGAGCCCCAGGCCCGTGCCCTTGCTCTTGTCCTTGGTGGTGAAGAACGGCTCGAAGATGCGATCCTTCGTCGCGCGATCCATGCCGATGCCCGTGTCGGTGACGGCCAGCAGTACGTAGGGCCCGGCGGTCACGTCGGCGTGTTCGGCGGCGTAGGCTTCATCGAGCACCACGTTGGCGGTCTCCACGGTCACCCGCCCGCCGTTGGGCATCGCGTCTCGCGCGTTGACCACCAGGTTGACGATCACCTGCTCGAGCTGGCCCACGTCGGCGTTCACGTTGCCCGCTTGCGGTGAGGGCAGCACGGTCAGCTTGATGTTCTCGGTGAGCAAGCGCGCGAGCATCTTCTGCACGCCCCCGATGACTTCGTTCAGCTCGAGCACTTCGGGCCGGAGGATCTGCTTGCGGCTGAAGGCGAGCAGCTGACGGGTCAGCTCGGCGGCGCGTTGGCCGGCCTTTTTGATTTCGATCAGATCGTCGCGCAGCGGGTCGTCGGGCTTGAGCTCCTCGATGACGAAGCCCGAGTAGCTGAGGATGACCGAGAGCAGGTTGTTGAAGTCGTGCGCGACGCCGCCCGCGAGGCTGCCGACCGCCTCCATCTTCTGCATCTGGCGCAGCTGGCCCTCGAGCTTCTGCTCGCGCTCATGGGCGGCCTTCTCGGGCGTGATGTCTTGAATCGAGCCGTGCACGTGGGTGATGGCGCCCGACTCGTCGCGCTCAGCGTTGCCGATGCTGCGAACCCAGAGGCGGTTGCCGCGGGCGGTGATCAGCTGGGCCTCGAGGTCGAAAGGAGTTCCCTCCTGGAGACAGGCTCGCACACCTTCCCGCACCAGCTCGCGTGACTCGGGCGCGTAGAACTCGAGCCCGCTCTCGATCGTGGGCTGCTGGCCGTCCGGGAGTTCGTGCAGCTCGCGGGTCTCCTCCGACCAGACGACCTTCTGATCGCGCACGCTGACCCGCCAGCCCCCCAGCCGCGCCGTGCGGCCCGCGATGCGGAGCAATGCGCGGCCTTCACGCAGCGCATCTTCAGAGCGCGCGCGCCGGGCCACTTCTTCGGTCAGCGTGAGGTTCGAACGCTCCAGCGCCTCGATGACCGCGCCGAACGCGAGCACCAGACACACGTTCAAGAAGGTGAAGTTGGCCGTGACCAGCGTCCACCCCGGCAGATCCATGATCCAGCGGGGAGCGACCATCTCGGGAGCGGTGATGCCCAGCGCGCCGACGCCCAGCAACGTGAGCGTGTTGAGCACCACCGACACGAGGCCCCAGCGCAGGCTGATCAACAACGTGGCGAAGAGCGAGAACGCGAAGAGATAGATCTGGCTGACCGAGCCCACGGTGATCATCAACCCGGCGCCCAGCATGTAGAAGATGATCGAGGTGAAGGCGGCGCGGGTCTTGAGCGGAATGCGCTCCACCAACGAGAGGGTGATCACCCCCACGATGGCGACGGTGTCGATGACCACCACACCCCACATGGCGTTGACGTACGCGAGCGAAACGCTGGGCAGGTAGACCAGCCCGCCCAACACCGCGGTGACGCGCAAGACGACCTGGAGCAAGTCACCCCGCCAGCTCTCGGGGCGCAGACCCAGCCATCGCTTCTGCCGAGGTGCTTCGCTCACGGACCCCCAACGGTAGGGGCGAACCGCGCGCGATGCTCGAAGTTCTTCAGACCTCGTTGTTCTCCAACGAAGCTGCATCGGTGAGCCGGGTGAGGATTCTGGGCATTCGCCGCGACTGTGCGTCTTTGCCCTCCACGCTCTGGTCGCTGCCGCCTTCCGGGCTGGGGAGCAGCCGGTTGACCACCCCCAGCAGGTCCTGCATCAACGACGGCCCAAAGGCGTACAGGCGCGCCAACAACCGGGCCGGCAGCGAGAGCACCACCTCGGCGTCGCCGCGCTCGCAGGCGTCGATGATCTGTCTGGCCGCGCGTTCGGCGCTCATGGAGAGGCCCGGCAGGCTGTCGCTCAGCTTGAACCACGCGTACTCGGCCTCTTGCCGGCCCTTCACCTGCGCGTGCCGCGGGCTCCCGGTGCGCATCAGCCCGGGGCAGACCGTGGTCACTTTGACCCCATCGCGCGCGAGCTCGGTGCGCAGGCCGGTGGAGAAGCCATACGCGGCGAACTTGCTGGCGCTGTACGGCAGCAGATGGGGGATGGGCACCTTGGCGCCGATCGAGGTGACGTTCACGATGCGGCCCGCGTGGCGCCGGCGCATCTGCGGCAAGACGGCGAAGGTGGCGTAGAGCGGCGCCCAGAAGTGGATGCGCATGGCGGCGTCGTAGTCTTCAGGGCTCATCAGCTCCAACGGCCCGACCTGGATGACGCCGGCGTTGTTGATCAACACGTCGACCGGCCCGAGCGCCGCCTGCACCTGGGCGAGGAAGTGCGTGACCTGATCTCGTTCGGTGACATCGCAGGCGGCGGCGAACACGGTACCGCCCCCGGAGGCCAGCTCGGCACGGGCCTTCTGCACCTCACTGACGTTGCGCGAACAGATGGCCACCTCGGCGCCGCGTTTGATCAGCTCGCGCGCGAGCACCAACCCCAGGCCACGCGCGCCGCCGGTGACCACCACCACCTTGCCGCGCAAGTCGTAGCGGGCGAGGCGGGCGATCAATCGCCGGGTGATGACCAATCCAGCGACCAGGCCCGCCAACGCGCGTTTGTTCATGATGAACCCGTAACGGTGTCCGTCACAGGCACATCACCCATCCGCTCAGTTGCAGCGGCCGGCGTTGCACTGGCCCGAGCAGCACTGGCCTTGCGCGGTGCACGGCATTTGCGCGGCCACGCAACTGCCGCGGCACTGACCGAGCTGGCACTGCAGGCCCAGGCAACAATCACCCGACTGGCTGCAGCTCTCGGTGGCCTGCCGGCATTGCGAGCGGCAGGTGAAGGTGTCGGGGCTGCAGAACCCCACGCAGCACTCCGCATCCATTGCGCACGTCACGCCCGCGGCCTTGCAGGTCGCGGAGCGGCAGAGGCTGATGTTGCAGGTGCCTTCACAACAATCGCTCTGTTCGATGCACGAGCCCGCGGTCGCCGCGCACGAGGTGGAGCGGCAGAGGTTGCCGATGCAGCTCGAGCCGGTGCAGCAGTCCGAGGTGTCCACGCAATTCTGACCGGGCACACCACAGGTGCCGTCACCGGCGCAGCGGTTGTTGAGGCAGGTCTTCGAACAACAGATCGACGAACTCGCGCAGCCGTCACCACTGGCGGCGCAGCCACAGACGCCGTTGCGGCACAACCCATCGCAACAGTCGGAGTTGAACAGGCACATCTCGCCCGCGGGCCTGCAGGGCAACAGGCACTGCCCCCCGACACACGAGCCTTCACAACATTCGGCGCTCTCTTGGCAGCTCGCGCGCAACGCCGTGCACGGAGCGGGCGGCACGAGGGTGGGCCCACACGCGACCACAGACCAACAGAACGAGGCGAGAGCGAGGAGACGCACCGGCGCACGCTGATACGAACGTGGACACGCGCGCAATACCTGATGAAGCTCCGCGCCATGCGTGTCGGGTGGGTGCTGTTGGTGGGCTGTCTGCTGTCGTCGTGTCTCGCCAATGGTCCCCTGCTCTGGGTACGCAACAAGGCGCCTGAACCCGCGGTGATGGTCGAGCGGCTCAGAGCGGGCGTCGCGGAGGTCGACCTCACGCCGCCTCCGGGTCTTCCCACGTACGGCTTCTCGTCAGCGGGTGCAGCGCACGCCGAGGGTTACTGGCTGCGGCTGCGGGGGCGCATCATCGTGCTCCAGTCGGGCACCACGAAGCTGGCCATGCTGCAGTTGGACCTCGGCGCCGCGAGCCCATTGCTTCACCGGAAGATTGCCCAGCGCATCGAACGTTTCGGCATCGCAGCGCCGCAACTGGTGATGGCCACCGTGCACACGCATGGCGGCCCGTCGGCCATCTACGGCGACAAGTTCTTCAACACCGTGGTGGGAGCCGCCGCGAAGTTCGATGAACACCTGGTCGACGCGATGGCCGACGCGCTCGCGAAGGGCGTGGAGACCGCGCTCGGTCAGATGAAAGACGCGCGCGCGGCATGGGGCCAGGCCCAGGTGCCCGGCCCCGCCAGCTCGAATCGCAGCCGCGACGCGTGGCTCAACAACTTCGCCGATGGGCGCGTGCCGGGCACCGACATCGATCGCACGCTCACCCTGCTGCGCCTCGATGCCGTGGAGAATGGCACCACGTCACCACTCGCGGCGTGGTCGATCTTCGCGGTGCACGGCAACAGCATCGGCCCGGTGCGTGCCGACGAGCCGAAAGCGTCGCTCTTTCACGGCGACATTCACGGCCTCGCGGCGCGCCTCACCGCGCGGAAGATCGAACGACGCACGAACGTGACCGGGTTCCTGGCGGCCACCACCACCGGCGCTGAAGGCGACGTCACGCCGGGGCCCACACCCGGTGGACCGCAAGGCTTGACGCTGACCATGTCGGTGGCGGAGTTGATCGCTCAGACTGCTGATCAACTCCACCAGAGCCTCGACGAGGCCATCGCCCGGCCCGAAGCCGCGTCGGTGCCCATCGCCGTGGTCTACGACGAGACCTCGTTGCGCGGCGCCAACACCACGGCGGGCCGCTTGTGCCCCAGCGCGTTCCTCGGCGGGCCGCAGATGCGTGGTTCGGAAGAAGGCCGCGGCGTGCCGGGGTGGGCCGCTCCGATTCTGCGCACCGATGAAGGCATCGTGGATCCGCCGCACGGCTGCACCGCCACCAAGGTCTACGCGCTCGGCCCCATCGGCCTGCAGGAGATCGCCGTGATGCCGGAAGACTTTCCCGACGTGGGCACCTTTCAGTTGATCACCTTTGGTGAACCCGCCACCGGTCTCGCGCTCGCGGGCGTGCCGGGAGAACCGACCACCGAAGTGGGCCGCATGGTGATGTCGCAGATCGCGCGTGAACGGTGGAAGGGCCCGGTCGCCGTGATGGGCCTGACCAACGCGTACCTGCTCTACATCACCACCGGCGCCGAATACCTCATCCAGGACTACGAAGGCGGCGGCACCCTCTTCGGTGGGCACGAAGGCACCTTCGTGGCGGAAGAATTCGGCCGCCTCGCCGCGCGATGGAAACCGCAGCAGGTGACCGTCAACGGCTTCGACTTGAACCGCGCCTTCCGGCCCGGAGCGCAGACCGATCTCATTCCCACCAGCAACCCGTGTGAGCCCTCGAAGTGGTCACCCGGCGCGCTCGACCTCGGCGCCCGACACATCGTCTTCCACTGGAGCGGCGCGCACGAAGACGAAGCCTGCGCGCTGGCGAAGGTCCGCGTGGAGTGTGGAGGCCAGGTGTTGCTCGGTGAAGGCGGCTTTGCGCAGAACGACGAGGGCTACAGCTTTGAGGTGCGCCGCGAGAAGGGCAACGCGTGGTCGGCGAGCTGGGCGGTGAACGGCAGCAGCGCTCAGCCTTGCCAGTTCGTGGTCGAGGCCGGCGCCACGCAGGTTCATTCGAAGACCTTCGAGCTGACGGGGAGCACGCCATGAGGCTGCGCTTGATGGCGGCCGCGGTGTTGGCGAGCGCGTGCGTGACGACCACCTG
>JANODF010000018.1:0-5309 GCA_031412555.1 Archangium sp.
CCCTTCGGGGCTCGGCCGCCACTTCGTCAACAGCCTGTACCCGGAGCGCAGCGGCGACGTGTTGATGGTGCTCAAGCCCTTCCACGTTCTCGAATCGGAGAAGGCGGGCACCTCGCACGGCACGCCGTGGAGCTACGACACGGAAGTACCCCTCTTCTTGTTCGGCAAAGGCGTGAAGCCGGGCATCTACGGCTCGGTGGTGCAGCCGATCGATCTCGCTCCGACGGTCAGCGCGATCCTCGAGATGGGCGCCCCCGCGAGCAACGAGGGCTCGGTGTTGTCGGAAGCGATCCTTCTCTCCAGGTGAAGAAGCCGCTGGTCACCATCATCGACGACGCGTTGCCTGAGGCTCAGCACCGCGCGTTGAAGTCGGCGATCGTGCGGCTGGGCAGCGAACGCATCGTGGCGGGCTACCAGACGACGTTCTGGTTCCCGCTCGACGCAGAGCCCTCCAACTGCGTGGAGCAGGCGGTGCTGGCATTGGCAACCCTGCTGCCGGCCAGACACCGGCGCGGCGTGACCGGTGTGGAGTGGTGGCTCTCGCGCATGCGCACTTCGAACGTGAAGGTCGACTTTCATCGCGATCGCGACAACGCGCGCTTCGACGAAACAGGCGAAGAGTCGAACCCGAAGATCTCGTCGTTGCTCTACCTGAGCGACAGCCGCGGTGGCCTGCTCGCCGTGACCCGGGAGGATCCGAACCCGGAGAACCAGGCGTTCGCGCCCGACGTGCACGACTTCGACTTCGTCACGCCCCGGCCCAACCGCTTCACGTTCTTCGACGGCCGGCTCACCCACGGTGTGCTCGATGCGAACAACGAGATTCCCGGGCGCAGGCTGCCGCGCGAGCAAAAACTGCGTTTGGCGATCGCCGTGAATTTCTGGGCGGAGCGACCGTGGGGCGTGCCCCTTTTTCGAGCGACCCATCACTATCGCGGGCTGGCACTCAGGGGGGCCCGCGGGCTAAATCCACGGTCATGAGTCGCGCGGCGCTCAGCATGGTGTTGCTCCTGAGCGCCGTCGCCGCCGCTGAGGATGTGTCGCCCGACCCTGCCCTGGCTGCGTTGGCCGTGCCCGCCGAGGGCGATCCGTTCTCCATCTCGGAGACCGGCCGGCTGAGCGTGGCGGTGAAGCACGCCTTCGCACGGCCCGAGGCGGTCACCCGGCTGGGCTACCTGCTGGAGTACTGGAAGAAACGCTTCAACCTGGTGGCGGAGTGGCGCGGTGATCGCGTGTTCCTTTCGGGCGCGGTTTTCGGCATCAAGATCCAGGCGATGTTCGCGATCAACGAGTCGTCGGTGGTCGGGTTCGCCCACGATCCGGGTTGGCCGTGGCGGGGCAAGGTGCAGCAGTACGTCGATGGCAAGCTCAAGAAGTACCTGAACGAGAACTACGACGATCCCTGATTTTCCTGTCCGCTCCGCCTCGGCTTGCCTACACTGAACCACCTCCGCCGCCGCTCGCGCACCAGATCGCGCGATCGCTCCGGAGGCGGTAAATCGGCCCCAGAAAACTCTGGCTTTACAGGCGGTTCGGCCTGATCACAATGCACGATCTGATGTCGGAGATGCCCCGAATCTCGACGGAGGTCGTACCTCCCCCTGCACCCGCGGCCCCCCGCCCGTTCACCCGTTTTCACGAACGGCTGATGGCGGAGGAGCTGACGGGCAAGGTCGCCGACGGCCAGGCGAGAGTCATGCGGGCGGTCGCCGAAGCGAAGGTCGATCTCAACCCCCATCAGCTGGAAGCCGCCGTCTTCGCGATGGAGTCGCTCTCGCGCGGTGGCTGCATGCTGGCGGACGAAGTCGGCCTCGGGAAGACCATCGAAGCGGGCATCGTGCTGGCGCAGCTGGCCAGTGAAGGAAAGAACCGCCTGCTGGTGCTCGCGCCCGCCACGCTGCGGGCGCAGTGGCAGGTGGAGCTCAAAGAGAAGTTCGACCTCGACTCGATCGTGGTCGACGGCCGCACGGTGCGCGCCACGGGCAACGCCTTCGACCAGCCGGTGCCGGTGGTGATCGCCTCGCATCCGTTCGCGGCGTTCCGCCAGGAGCTGCTCTCCCAGATCAACTGGGACTGCGTGGTGATCGACGAAGCGCACCGCCTGCGCAACGCGCACAAGCCCGGCAACAAGATGGGCAAGGCGCTCAAGGCCGGGCTGGGCAAGGCGCCTCGCCTGCTTCTGACCGCCACGCCGCTGCAGAACGCCATGACCGAGTTGTTCGGGCTCATGTCGCTCATCGACGAGGCGATCCTCGGGCCCGAAGAGGCGTTCCGCGCCCACTTCCCCATCGATCCCGAGAGCGGTGGATTGACCGAGCAGGGGCAGAAAGAAATCCGCTCCCGCATCGCGCCGGTGGTGCAGCGCACGTTGCGCCGCCAGGTGCGCGAGTACGTGAAGTACACCAACCGCCGCTCGGTGGTGGAGGACTTCACCCCGCTCCCCGAGGAGCACGCGCTCTACGAAGACGTCAGCGAATACCTGCGTCGCAACGAGTGCTCGGCGATCGAGCCCGGCAAACGCACGCTGCTGACGATGGTGTACCGGAAGCTGCTCGCTTCATCGACCTACGCCATCGCGCCCACGCTGCGGAAATTGTCCGAGACGCTGCAGGCGCGCCTCGAGGCCACCAAGCTGGGCAAGCAGGCCAGCGCGATGCTCTTCGAGCCCGAAGAGGCCAAGTCTCACGCCGAAGAGAGCGAAGACTGGGAAGAAGCGCCCCGGGTCAGCAAGAACGATCTCGCGAACATGCAGCGCGAGGTCTACGAGCTGCGTGGGTTCGCGGATCGTGCCGAAGCGATCAAGGTGAACTCCAAGGGCGAAGCGCTCACCCGCGCCATCGATCGCGTCTTCACCGTCGCCCGCGCGCACCAGTGGCCCGAGAAAGCGGTCATCTTCACCGAGAGCAAACGCACGCTCGAGTACCTCTTCACCCTGCTGTCCGAGAGCGGCTACGCGGGGAAGATCTGCAAGCTCACCGGTGACGCCGGCACGCCCGAAGCGCGGCGCGACCTGGTGCGGCAGTTCAAAGAAGAGGCGCAGATCCTCCTGATGACGGAGGCGGGCGCCGAAGGTCTGAACCTCCAGTTCTGCAACCTGGTGGTGAACTACGACCTGCCGTGGAACCCGCAGCGCGTGGAACAGCGCATCGGCCGGTGCCACCGGTACGGGCAACAGCGCGATGTGCTGGTGCTCAACTTCTTGAACCGCAGCAACGCGGCCGACGCCCGGCTGTACGAGCTGCTCGAGCGAAAGCTGAACCTGTTCGACGGTGTGTTCGGCGCCTCCGACGAGATCCTCGGCGCGCTGGAGAGCGGCGTCGACTTCGAGAAGCGCGTGCTGGAGATCTACCAGTCGTGCCGGCTGCCCGAAGAGATCAACGCCGCCTTCGATGCGCTGCGGAAGGATCTCGAGAGCCGCATCGATCAGAAGATGATGGAGACCCGCGCCACCCTCATCGAGAAGTTCGATGGTGACGTGCGCAAGAAGCTGCGGGTCGCCAGTGATGCTGCGCGGGAGGCGGTCAGCAAGCGCAAGCTGGCCGAGAAGAACTTCACCGGCTCGGTGTTGGGCACGGCCGCGGTGGGGCGCCGTCAGCTCGCACTCGCAGCAAAAGAAGTTCGCGCCCGCACCAACGACGCGGTCACCACGCTGGTGATCGACGGCTCGACCCTGCCGGCGAAGCTGGGGCACCTGCAGGGCAAAGAGGGCTGGTGGTACGCGTACCGGTTCGAGCTGACCGGCCTCAAGCCCGAAGAGCGCCTCGTTCACATCGTGTGCACCAAGTACGGCGAAGGCTACCGGGTGGTGCCGTGGATGGACGCCGACGTGATGCCGCGCGCTTCGGCTCGTGAAGAGAACACGCGCACGCCGCCTCCCAACCTGCCCACGCTGGAGCACGAGAAGGCGTTGATGGCGGCGAAGGACGAGCTGACCCGCGTGGCCGAGCGGCGCAACATGCTCGAGCTCGATGCGGCGAAGGATCGCGCCGACCGGTTCGCGGAAGACTGCCTGTTCTCACCGCGCCAGCAGGTCGAGCGGTCGCACGCGGAGTGGGAAACGGCGCGCAAGCTGGTGATGGACATCGAAGATCCCACCGAGCGCATGAAGGCGCGCGCCACCACGGAACGGCTCGAGCGCGAGTACCGCCGCAAGTTGCAGCAGCTGCGTCAGGCCGAAGACGCGAAGTACGCCGAGAAAGACCGCACCCTGGCAGCGCTCGCGCTCAAGGCGAAGGTGGTGACCAACCGCACCATGGTCGCCTCGTCGTACTTCTGGATCGACTGAGACGACTCGAAACGGCCCCTCACCCCGGAGGGGCGAGGGGGATTAGGTCTCCAGGTCTTCGATCGCCTTCTTCAGCTCGGGCGGCAACGGCACTTTGTTCCCCGCCGCATCGAGCAACACCACGATCGCTTCACCTTCCGCTGCCAGCCCCAGCACCGGGCTGACCGCGCGGTACGCCATGGTGAAGCTGGTGTTCCCGAACTTCGTGACGGTCGCTTCCAGCGTCACCGTGTCGGGGTACGTGACCGGCTTTCGAAAATCGATCGTCGCCCGCCCCAGGATGGGCACCCAGGCGCTCGTGTCGTGCGAGCTGATGCCGACCTTGATCCGCTCGAAATACGCGATGCGCGCCGACTCGAACCAGCGCAGGTAGTTCGCGTTGTTCACGTGCCCGAACGCATCCATCTCGCCCCAGGCGACGCGGTGCTCGAGCTTCACCGGAAAACGTCCCAGGGCCATGGGTCAGACCTTCAAACGAATGGCTGAGGGGAGAATCGTCATGGTGCAGGGCAACGTGCCCGGCTGCTCGCCGTCACAGTCGATGAGCACCTTCTCGTCGCTCTCGGCGACCAGCTTCTTCGCGCGCACGATGCGGGTGCCTTTCCAGGTGGTGTGAGAGCCCGAGTAGATGCCCTTGCTGCGCACCACGAAGTCAGTGAGGCCGTAACCGCTCCACACCACCACGTCGAACAGGCCATCGCTCACGTCGGCGTCGGGCGCGACCTTCATGCCGCCGCCGAAGAACTTGCCGTTCGCCACCGACAACGTGGTGACCATCACTTCTTCGAGCGGCTTGTCGTCGATGGTCATGCGCACGCGCTGATCCTTGTACTTGCGCATGGCCTTGAGCGAGCCCCACATGAACGACACGGTGCCACCGAGCGCCTTCGAGGTGTTGTTGACCTCGAGATCCACCAGGCCCGAGACACCGAAGCTGCAGATGTTCGCGAAGTAGCGGGTCTGCTGCTTGCCGTCGTGCCCCAGGACGTCGAGCCGGCCCACGTCGAAGGGGCGCGTGTCGGGG
>JANODF010000019.1:0-12205 GCA_031412555.1 Archangium sp.
GTTCGTGAAGTCGAAGTTCAGCAAGATGTTGGTGACCGGCACGGAAGATCCCGGCTGCGTGCAGCTGCTGGGCGGTCTCTTCGTCGCACTGGCTGAGGTCGCGCCCGTGATTCATAAGAGAGACGAGAACTTCACCCTTCCCCCCGAGCTGCAGGAGGCGGTGCAGAGCCAGCTCTCCACGCCCGGCTTTCCCGCGGTCGCCTACCTGGTGGCCATGGTGCGGAAGATCATGATCGAGAAGCGGCTGCCCGATGAGTGGCTGGCCACCGCGGTCGCGCTCAACAAGAAGGTGAAGCTCATCGATCTGGCCAAGCTCAAGATGATCAACGAGCAGATCAAGCCGGCCGACTCGGCCTACTTCACCATTCCCATGCTACGGGAGCGCTACGCCGAAGAAGCCCTCAACGCGAACAGCGCGGTCACCACCGACGTGGTCGCCGCCTTTCACGACACCTACGTCGATCGCGACGTCGCCTGGGGCGGGGCCACCCTGCTGGACATCGGGATCAATCAGCCCAAGGGCAAGGGCAAGAAGAAGCGCTACCGCGACGCGGCGGCCGAAGAGCTGGTGGCCGTGCTCCAGTGGATGCCGCAAGACCCGCGCATGAACCAGGTCAACCTGCTCGCCCAGGCCCCCGTGAAGGTCGACCCGGTGATCATCTACGTGCGCCTGGCGAGCAAGCAGTACGCCGACCTCGAGAAGTTTCATCGCGGCCAGCGCGTGATGGTCAAAGGGCAGTTCTTCGAGATGAACAAGAGCGCCACCGAGCTCGAGATTCGGGAGGGGCTGCTCTTCAGCGATCGCGATTGGTCGACCGGCGTGTTGCTGGGCCGGCCGCAAGACGTCGCCACCTGCCCGGTGGCCCTCAATGAGCTGACCGGAACCGCGGCGCAGCAGCCCGGTGGTTTTGCGCACTGAAGGTGCTCGGAAAAACACGACCAGGGGCTTCACGACCCTGCCAGCGGACTGGCGTCGAAACGTAAACGCCTGAAATGACGTTCTGAAGACGGCGGCACAGCCGATGCTCAGTGTGCCGTCCATGAAGGTCGATCCGAAGGCGTCTGTCCCCCCAGCCGTCGCAGCCAAAGCCGCACAGCCGTTCAAGAAGCTCCTCGCTGAAGCCCGCTCCGATCTGAAGCCCGAGGTGAAGCCGCTGGTGCCCCCCGGGCTGCGGCCGCTCGCCAAAGTGGCGCTCACCCGGGTCAGCACCACCGCGGTGGCCACCTCGCAGACGCTCAATCGCGCACGCACGCACGCCCACGCAGAGGCCCAGCGGCTGGGCGTGGTGCGCACCGAGGCGCAAGAGGTGACGAAGGCCCTGACCACGGTTCGCAGTGAACGCAGCGAAGTGCAGCAGGATCAGAAGGCCGCCCGCGTCCTCGAGTTCATCACCAGGGAGCTCACCCCCGAGCCACAGCAGCCGCGGGCGTTGGGCGTCGAAGCGTCGGTGCACCACCTGCACCCCACCGTGCAAGCGCAGCCGAAGGTCGAAGCGCCGCCCGACACGAAAGCCGCTCAGGCCGTCGCGTTGATCGAGCGCATCGAGTTGTTCGTGAAGTCGCAGCGGCCGGGGCTGGCGTTGACCCTCAACAACTCCCTGGGCGCGCACGTGGAGATCGAGCGCATCGGGCCGAAGGAGATTGCCTTGAAGCTGGTGGGGCACCGCGGCCCGCCGACGGCCGAAGCCGTCAGCCGCATTCGCGATGAACTGCGAGCACGCGGCCTGAAGGTGGGCGCGCTCTCAGTGGCCTGAGTGGAACTCCGCTCGGGAGGAACGGTGGGTTACTTGCCGCCGGGCGCAGCGTCGAACATCGCGCGCTTGTCGGCGACGTCCTTGAACTTGTCGGCCTCGGGCAGCCCGGGGCGCTTCTCGGTAAGCACGGGCCACTTGGTGGCGTACTCGGCGTTGATGGCCTTGTACTCGTTGAACTTCTCGGGGAGATCGCTCTCCGCAAAGATCGCCTTGGTGGGGCACACCGGCTCGCACGCACCGCAGTCGATGCACTCGTCGGGGTGGATCACGATGAAGTTCGCGCCCTCGTAGAAGCAGTTGACCGGGCAGACTTCGACACAGTCGGTGTACTTGCACTTGATGCAGGGCTCGGCGACAACGTAGGCCATGGCGTGTTCTCTAGCGTCAGACGAGCTTCGATTCATCAACAAAACCCACTAGGGTTCGCGCGTTTTGTAGCCGCCAGTGGACCGAGGCCGTCGGACCACGTTTGGGGAGATCATGCTGTCCACCTTTGCGACCTTCGTCCTCGCTGCCAGTGTCTTCACACCGCAGCCCACCCAGCTCATCGTCAACCCCACCTCCGGGGCGCCCAAACTCGAACAAGGCGTGCTCTCCGCGCCGCTTCCGGGGGAGCTGAGCTCGGCGGTGCTGACCTGGGCGCTCTCGCAGCGTCAGCGCTACGGCCTGCCCTCCGCCGCCACCCTCACCTTCGTCGAAGCCTTCAGCACGCGCTTCGGAGCGAGCTTTCACCTTCAGCAGACCGTGGCCGGCCTCGAGGTCTACCAGGCGAAGCTGGTGGTCACCCTCGACGACAAGCGCCAGGTGGTGCAGGTCAGCTCGAGCCTGGTGCCTTTCACCAGCGTGGTCGATGGCGAAGCGCTGGGCTTCGAGCAGGTGATGCAGCGGGCCGCGGGCACGTTGCCGCTGGTGGCCTTGCGCCCTGACGGGGTGCCGTACGGCGGCGCGCGCGCGTTCTATTTCCGGGTGGGCGACGAGCTGCACCGCGGCTTCGTGGCCAACGTGGCGACGCTCGACATGACGAAGAATTGGTACGTGGCGATCGACGCGGTGACCGGCGATCAGCTCTTCCGCCAGAACCGGGTGCACCACGCCGCGCTCGACGCGAAGGTCTACCCGCTGAGCCCCGGCGGTCTCGATGCCGGCGTGGGCACGGTGCAGCCGGTGACCCGCGAGCTGCGCCACACGGACGGCGGCACGATGATCGGCGACACCTGCGTGATCCCGCTCGCTGACGGCGGCTTCTCGTCGTTCCCCAACGATGCAGGGCAGCTCTGCGGCACCCAGCTGATGATGTACAACTGCTGCCCCACTGAAGGCTGCCAGCCTGACGCCGGCCCCCGCCGCGTTGCGGGCGTCGCCAACTTCATGGGCTTCAACGTGCAGTACGACGTGGTGACCTGCGATCGCCTGCGCCGCGCTTCGAACGTGACCAACGGCACGGCCGACTACACGTACACCCCGGTGGATCCGCCGACCAACCGCACCGCGGTGGTGGCCAGCGATCTGTCGAACTCCGACGAGTTCGCCGAGGTGCACTCGTTCTACCACGTGAACACCGTCTACGACTGGATGCGCCGGCTCTCCACGCGCGCGCAGCCGATCTTCGGGGCGAACCCGGTCATCGTTCCCTTCCGCATGCGCGACGAGAAGCGCACCCCCGCGGTGAAGGTCTCGGTGTGGACCAACGTGATGTTCCCCGACTTCAACGAGCTGTTCGCGAACCCGGGCTGTCTGGCCGCGCCTCCCTGCCGGGCCACTCGCCTGCTCCGGCTCGACAACGCCGCGTTCTTCCCGCGGGAAAACTTCGCCCAGATTCCGCTGCCGGGTTTCGACACCGGGTCTGACACGCTGATGATCTTCCAGGGCAACGCGGCCGACGCAGCCTACGACGCGACCGTGATTCAGCACGAGTTCGGCCATGGCGCGGTCTACGCGACGGCCGCGCTGACCTTCGACGACACCGCCATCGACAACCGCTCAGCCAACAACGAAGGCGGCGCGCTGCACGAAGGCTTCGCCGACTACATCGCGGCCGCGTTCAACAACGTCGCCGAGGTGGGCCCCTACTTCGGCCCGCGCGTGACGGCTGGTCAGCCCACCGCGCCCGGCGTGCGCAGCGATGCGTACCTGCGGTCGATGGACAACACCCAGGCCTGCCCCGACGTGCTCTGGGGCCAGGTGCACCAGGACAGCATGCACGTGGCCGGCGCGCTCTGGGAGGCGCGGCAGAACGTGTTCCAGGGCACCGACAACGGCGACACCTTCGACGCGGCGTTCTACGCGATGCTGGTGTCCATCTCGCCCAACGCTGACTTCGCGTTGGTGGCGACCACCATGGCGGCGCGGGTGGCCACGGCGTTCCCCGGCATCGCCAACGCGTCGGCGCAGATGACGGCGATCTTCCAGGCCCGCGGCGTGCTCGGCTGCAGCAAGGTGCTCACGGTCGGCCCAGGCGTCTTCCCGCGCGCCTACTACGGTGTGCCGGCGGCTCCGGCGGCGCTGGGCAACGCGCTGATGCCCGGTCCGTTCCAGTTCAAGATCCCGGCGGCCGCGGGCGCGCTGCGCGTTCGGCTGACCGCGCTCACCGGCGGTGGGGGTGGTTTCGGTGGCGGCGCTCCGATGATCCGCATGCTCACGAAGAAGGGTTCGCCCATCACCTTCGTGCGCCAGGGCGGGCTGCTGCAGAACGACGCAGAGCTCACGGTGAACGCCACGGTGGCGGGCAGCAACGTCACCGCGACGGCCGAGGTCTCGGCGCCGTGCAACACCGACGTCTACGTGACGCTCGCGGCGCCCGGTGAGGGCGCGACGATGCAGAACGTCAGCCTCACGGTCGACCCGCTGGTGAACTGCATGCTGCCGGTCGATGCCGGCACGGGTGGTGGCGGCGGGGGCACGATCGACGCGGGCACGGGCGGCGGGGGCGGTGGCAACACCAGCACCACCACCGTTCCTTCGGTCGGCGCGAACAGCACCACCGAGCAGCCCAACGCGAAGGTCGGTTGTGGTTGCAGCACCCCAGCAGACTTCGCGGCGCCGTTGATGGGGCTGATGCTGCTGGTCAGCACGCGCCGTCGCCGTCGCAGCTGAAGTCACCTGAGGAAATCCCCTCTCCCTTTCTGGGAGAGGGTCAAGGTGAGGGCGTCGGACAGGGCAAAACGCTCGTCGCGAACGGCGCAGAAGCGACCAGCCCCTCACCCCAACCCTCTCCCGAAGGGAGAGGGAGAACGACTCACCACGCGCCGATGTCGTCCTTCTTCTCGACTGCAGGCGCGGGTTTGCTCGACTTCGACTTCGCGGCCGTCTTCTCCGCGGTCTCGAGGCTGATCTTCCAGGTCTTCAGCTGCTCCTCATTCGCGGCGTCACGAAGGTCTTCCTTCACGGCCAGCGACTGATGCTCCGAGCTGATGTTCCACACGCCCGCTTCTTCCACCAACGTCCACAGCACGCGGAAGGCCGGGAAGACCTGCATCTTCTTCCCCGAGCCCTGCCGCTGCACCACCACGGCCGCCGCCCAGCCCGACTTGCCACCCGGCGCCAGCTTCACGCGCAGGTTGCCGTCGAGCTTCCAGCTGTAGCCCGCCTTCTTGATCTCCCCCAGCTGCGGCTTGATCAGATCCTTGAACGCCTTGCCGCCGATGAACACCTCGGGCTGCGAGGTACCCAGCTGCACGAACTCCGCGCGCTCGCTCGTGCGATCCACCTTCACGCCGTAGTCCTCGAGTGAACGCTTCACGAGCCCGATCACCTGCTCCGAATCGGGGCTGCGCTCGTTCGTCACATCCGCCGGCGCGAGCAGCTTCTTCGCTGCATCCGGCGCGAACACCAACGCATCCGGCACGGCCAACGACACATGCAGCGCATCGACGCGCCAGCGATCTCCATCACGTACGAGGTGAGCGGTGATGCGGGGCAACCACGTCTCCGACTTGCCTTTGTGCTTCGTGGTCACCTTCGGCAAGTCGAACGCCCAGGCCGAGTACTCCGCATCAGCGAGGCCAATCACCACCGCCGACGTCTCGACCTTCACCTCATCGCCTGCAAGCCCGATCGGCAACAGCGCCTGCCGCGCCCGATCGGTGATCACCGTGCCGCCCTGCCAGGTATCCGACGGGCCCAGGCCGAAGATCAGCGCGTCTTCGGTGAAGAGCGGCTCGAGCAGGTCGGCGTTGCCGGACTCCACCGACTCGTAGAGCTTCTGCATCACTTCGCGCGCCGCTTCGACCGGGTCGATCACCTTCTGCTCCACCACCTTCGGCGGCGGCTTGGGACAACCCAGCAGGGCGAGCGGAATCAGGAGCAGGAAAAGACGACGCACCGCGCGACTCTCTCCCGCGTTCCCCCCTCTGTCACGCACGCGAGACGGCGCACATGCACGCACTGTCACCTGTGCGCGACGCCGGAGCGGGGCGCGAAGTTTCTTTACGCTCTGCTGTCCCGAGTCGCGCCAGCCGAGAAGGAAAGTGGCGCATGACATCGCGACAGGTGCCCTGAAGCGGCCGCGCAAGCCGCCGGAACGACGCACGCCGCGAGTTGGAACGGCGCGTGCGGACTGTGTCTGCAGACCTCGTGAAACGCGCGCGTTTCACGGCAGACCCAAGGAGCTGTTCATGAATCGGACACTGACTGGATTTCTCGCCGCACTGACGCTGGTGGGCTGTGGGGTCGACGACTCCGCCCTCGTGATTCGCAACGACGAGTCGCAGGCCGAGCGTTTCGAAGGGGCCAATGAAGAAGGCGAGCTCCGTTCGAGCAGCACGCACGACGCCGTGTTCGAGGCCGCGGGCAAAGAGTTCAACGTGCCGCCCGCGCTGCTCAAGTCGATGGCCTACTCGCTGACGCGCTACGAGATGATCAGCAGCGAAGGCGAGTTCGAGGGCGTGCAGCCCACCTACGGCCTGATGGCGCTCACCCCCACGATGATGGCGGAGGCGCTGAGCACCGCGCACGTCTCCGAGGAGAAGGCGAAGACCGACGTGACCGCGAACGTTCGCGTGGCGGCCGCGTGGTTGTCGAAGCACGCCGACGCCCAGGCGATCGACCGCGAGAAGCTGCTCGCCTGGTCTCCGGTCATCGGCGAGTACACCGGCATCGAGGAGCTGTCGGTGCGCACCGCGTTCGTGCAGGGCGAAGTCTATTCAGCCCTCAAGCTCGGCGTGGGCCGCTTCTCGGAAGAGCTGGAAGTCTCGGGCAAGGCGCAGGAACTCGAGGCCTCGGTCGGTGAGTACGCCGAGGTGCTGCAGGGCCTCTCGCGCGCCCCCGACTACGGCGCGGCGGTGTGGCGCCCCTCACCCAACTTCAACTCGCGCAGCGGTACGCGGCCGCAGTTGGTCATCATCCACACCTGCGAAGGTGCGTACTCGGGTTGCTGGGGCTGGCTGTCGAACAGCCGCGCCGGGGCCAGCGCGCACTACGTGGTGAACACCACGGGCTCCGAGATCAGCCAGCTGGTGAAGGAGTCGGATCGCGCCTGGCACATCGCCGCCGACTACGAGTGCAGCCGCAACGGGGGCCAGAAGTGCGGCCTCAACGGCCAGAGCGGCAACAGCCTCTCGGTGGGCATCGAGCACGCCGGCTTCGCCTCGCAGTCGAGCTGGCCCGCGGGTCAGATCGACGCTTCGGCCCGCCTGGTGTGCAACATCACCAAGGACTGGGGCATCGCGCGCGACCGCTTCCACATCGTGGGTCACGGTCAGCTGCAGCCGTGGAACCGCACCGATCCGGGTCGTAACTGGCCGTGGACGTCGTACCTGCAGAAGATCAACTCCGTGTGCGCGCCGCCTGCGCCGACGCCGACGCCGGGCCCGACGCCTGCTCCGGTCGGAACGGTGATCGTCGACAGCAACAACGCGAACAACAACCAGGCGCGCGGCTACGTGCAGGTCTCCGCGAACTGGAAGAGCTCGGCCAACGTCGCCGGCTACTACGGGAGCGGGTACTGGTACGCGACCACTGCTGAAGTGAGCGATGGCGCGGCGTTCTTCTTCAAGCTCGACGCCGACGGCGCGCGCACCATCGACGCGTGGTGGACCGCGGCCAGCGATCGTTCGACCGCTTCGGCCTTCGTGGCCTTCAACTCGCGCGGTGAGAAAGTGGGCACTGGCACCGCGAACCAGACGGTCAACGGTGGCAAGTGGAACCAGGTCGGCCGGTTCAACTTCACCGCCGGGTGGAACAAGATCGTGCTCTCGCGCTGGCAGGCGCCGGGCAAAGTGGTGATTGCCGACGCCGTGCGCATCCGCTGAAGTCAGCGTGATGTGGCGACTCGTGCTGATGCTCTGTCTGGTGTCGGCCTGCAGCCGGAAGCCCGCTTCGACGACCGTCGTCGATGCGGGCTTCGTCGTTCCGAAACCTGTCGTCCGGCGCGAGCTGCCAGATGCGGGGTTCTCACTCGCGTGGATCTCGGAGTCTTCCGGGCAGCCGCAGGTGATGATCGATGGCCGCGCGGTCACCCGCCCTCCGGCCGCGCACTACCTGGCGTCGGTGCAGGCGGACGGGTTGTTCGTCACGCGCAGTCAGAACGAAGGCGAGCAGCTGTTGTTGTTGTCGCTCGATGGAGGGGCCAGGCCGGTGAGTGCGTCTTCAGCACGTGCTCGCAGCGTGAGTTCGGCGGGCGGCGTGACCCTGTTCGAGTCGGGAGTCGATGGGCTCTCGAACCTGACGCTCATCGACGGCGGCCAGCTGATCACCCACCCCGCGGGGAGCTTCGAGCCGAGCGTCGCGCCGGATGGGAAGTGGTTTGCGTTCGTGTCGAGCCGCGATGGCGACGCGGAGATCTACCGGGCGGCGATCGATGGTGGGCAGCTGCAGCGGTTGACCGCGTTTCACCTCGACGACGTCGCGCCGAAGATCAGCCCCGATGCGAAGTGGATCGCGTTCGTGAGCAATCGCGAGGGGCAGGACCGGTTGTTCCTGGTGAAGCCGGATGGGCGTGGTCAGCGGCGGCTGCACTCGGAAGCCGCGCAGGACACACGGTGGGATGCGGGCGAGTACGAGGCCGGCGAGGCGGACGCGGTGTGGACTCCTGATTCGGCGGAGCTGGTGTTTTCCGCGCGCGGCCCTCGCGGGTACTGGCACCTCTACTCGGCGGATGTGGCGACGGGTTCGCTCCAGCAGCTCACCGATGGCGCCTGGGACGACCAGCTGCCTGCGCTCAGCCCGGACGGGAAGTGGATCGCGTTCGTGTCGAGCCGCGATGGGAACGCCGAGGTGTACGTGATGCCGCGCGGTGGTCAGCCGAGCCGCGTGACGTTCGACCCAGCTTCAGACTGGAAGCCGCTCTGGCTGCCAGGATTGCAGAAGTGAAGATGACCAGTTGATTGCCTTCACGCCGGTGATCCCGAGAGAACACGAGGGAGCATCTCCGCATCTGGAGCCTCATCGCGCTTGCCCCTCCCTTCGAAGCTCGGCGGGTGCACGCGATCCATGCCCCTCGACATGTGTGAGTTTGAGGCTGTCCCAACGGCACCAAACTCACACAAGTGGTGCACTCGCGGTGTTGGCAGCGCTGGGCAAGCACGAGAAGGCGCCGCTCGGGCGCACTCGAACCGCTGCCTTCCCCTAAGGCCTGGTAGTGACGAGCCCGACCCACTCGCGAAAGTTCGCAGCGGTCGCGACGTTCATGAGCCGGTGGCCATCGTCGACTTCGATCAACTTCGCGGCAGTACCTTTGACCAGCGAACGCGAGTGTTCGATCGGCACCGTCTCGTCCTGCCGGCCGTGCACCACCACGATGCGAGACGCGTCGGCAGGCAACGTCGGCAACGGCCGCCAGGTACGACCTGCGACGAGCCGGTGCGCCGGGCACATCAAGATCGTCGGACCCTTCCACGCACCACGTGCGAGCAACTCGACGCTCACCGCACCACCAAATGAAGAACCCGCCACGACGTCGATCTTGTTCGCAGCCAACAGCGCGACCTGCACCGCCACGCTGCGACGGAACATCCTTCGCGTGATCGCCGGCTCCACGAACCGGAACAGCACCGCGTAGAGAACTGCGCAGATCATGAAGCCCATCACTCCCTGAGAGGCAGCCGCGATGAGCACACCCAACGCGATCGCGAAGAACGCGATCACCGCCGGGTCCTTCAGGATGGCCCGCTGGGAACACGGCATCTGCCCCGCGACCACGGTGAAGCCGGCAGCCTCCAGCTCGAGCGCCTTCTTCCCGCGCGGTCCAGACTCGAGGCCATGAATGAAGAGCACGGTGGTCATGCGGGCGGCACCGGGCCCAGATAGTCGAGTGGATCGACCGGCACACCGTCTTTGCGCACTTCGAAGTGCAAGTGGGGCCCGCTCGTTCGCCCGGAGTCGCCCACCGTGGCGACCACCTGACCCTCGCGCACCTTCTGGCCCGTCTTCACGCGCAGATCGCGGTTGTGGGCGTAGAGCGTGATGAGGCCTCCGTCGTGTTCGACGATCACGATCAGGCCATAGCCCTTTTGCTCGCCAGCGAAGAGCACCGTGCCGGGAGCGGCGACCTTCACCGACTGTCCCGCGGGCGCGGCGAGATCGACTCCGTCGTGGGGCTCTTTGCCCTTCTTGCCGAACCGCGCGTACAGCACGCCGCGCAACGGCCACTGGAGCACCCCGCTCCCTTTGCCCACTCGCACCGTCTTCGGCTGCTTCTTCTCGGGCTCGGAGGACTTCGCGGTGACCGGCCTCGGTGCAGGCTCCGGTTCGGGCGCGTCGTATTCAGCGACGGTCTTTCGTTGGCGCGCCCCGGGGACGTAGAGCAGTTCGCCGGCTTTGAGTTCGCGGGGATCGTCGATGCGGTTGGCGTCCATCAGCTCTTCCACGCTCAGGCCGTAGGCTTTGGCGATCCGGTAGAGGGTCTGGCCCTTGCCGACCTTGTGCGTGACGACCGATTGGTCGGGCTCGACGTGGGTCTCCAGGGCGCCCGTCTTGGCGGGGACGTGGGTCGTCGCGCATGCGGAGACGAGCAGTGACACTGCGGCCACTGCCAGCCATCGCGCTGGCGAGTACGACTTCATTGGGTGGGAGTGTGTCCCCTTGGGGGCTGGGCTCAATAAAACTGCCCTCACCCAGACCCTCTCCCAGAGGGAAAGATCAGTGCTGTTTGAAGCCGTCCACCGACCACGCCTTGAGCGGCTGCACGAACTTGTGCTCGGTGAGGTCCAGCATCAGCGGCGTGATCGACGCCCGGCGCTCGTCGTGAACGGCCGTCACGTCGGTACCGGCTTCCTTCACGTGCTCGTAACCGGTTCCACCGATCCAGTAATAGTGACGGCCGCGCGGGTCGGCCTTCTCGATCACATCGGCGTTGTAGTTGTGCCGGCCCAGCCGGGTCACTTCGTAGCCAGTCACCGGGCCATACGAAGGAATGTTCACGTTCAGCAGCATGCGCTGCGGAATGGTCGAAGCGAGCGCCGTCTTCACCAGCGCATGCGCGAAGTGCGCGGCGTGCTCGAACTCGAAGTTCTTCCGCGAGGCCAGGCTGAAGGCGATCGCGGGGAAGCCCAGAATGCAGCCCTCCATCGCGGCCGCCACGGTGCCCGAGTAGATGACGTCGTCCGCCAGGTTGGGGCCGTGGTTGATGCCCGAGAGCACCAGCACCGGCGCGTCACCCTTCATCAGGTGATTGATGGCGATGTACACGCAGTCTGCCGGCGTGCCGTCGATGCCGAACCAGCGCTCGTCGTGTTTGCGAATGCGCAGCGGCCGGTGGAGCGACAGCGAGTGACTCATCGCGCTCTGCTCGTGCTCCGGCGCCACCACCCACACTTCACCGAGCGGCTCGATCACCTTCGCCAGGGCGATGAGGCCCCGGGCGCTGATGCCGTCGTCGTTGCTGATGAGGATGCGCGGCTTCACTGCTTGATCGCGCCGCGGCCTGCGTAGCGGGCGTGCTCCCCGAGCTCTTCTTCGATGCGCAGCAGCTGGTTGTACTTCGCGATGCGATCGCTGCGGCTGGCAGAGCCCGTCTTGATGAGACCGCAATCCAACGCGACGGACAGGTCGGCGATGGTGGTGTCTTCCGTCTCACCCGAGCGGTGGCTCATCACCGAGGTGTAGCCGGCCCGATGCGCCATGCGCACCGCGTCGAAGGTCTCGGTCAGCGTGCCGATCTGGTTCACCTTCACCAGGATCGAGTTGGCGATGCCTTCCTTGATGCCGCGCTGCAAGCGGGTCACGTTGGTCACGAAGAGGTCGTCACCGACCAGCTGGATCTTCTTGCCCAGCGCGTCGCTGGCGAGCTTCCAACCGCCCCAGTCGTCTTCCGCGAAGCCGTCTTCGATCGAGACGATGGGGTACTTGCCGACCAGCTCCTGGTACCAGCCCAGCAACCCGGCGCTGTCGAGCGCGCGGCCGTCGGCCTTGAAGTTGTACTTCTTGCTGCTCTTGTCGAAGAACTCGCTGGCCGCCACATCGAGGCACAGGGCGATCTGCTCGCCGGCCTTGAAGCCCGCGGCGCTGATGGCCTC
>JANODF010000020.1:0-6062 GCA_031412555.1 Archangium sp.
GAGCAGGGCAACGGCGCGCCCTTCTCGGCCCCCACGTACTGGAGCGGCACGCTGCAAACCGGCCTGCGTTCAAGCAACACGTGCAGCGGTTGGACGAGCACCACGGGCTCTGCCGGGACCGGCCAGAGCGGCTACTGGAACAACGGCACCTTCGTGCACTACTGCTCCGAGAGCCTGCCGATCGTCTGCTTCGAGCAGTGAGCGCTTCGCGTCACATGTTCTGTGTTTCACCATTTCGGGCTACACCGAACCCCGTTTTGGAGACGTTCTTCAAGTATCAGGGCATCGGCAACGACTTCGTGGTCATCGACCGACGCGAGTCCGCCATTGATGTCGACGAGGTGATGTCCCGTCGGCTGTGCGATCGCCACTACGGCATCGGCGCTGACGGCGTGCTGTCCATCCTCCCCGAAGCGGGCACCGCGGGCCGGATGGTGGTGCACAACGCCGACGGCAGCATCGCCGAGATGTGCGGCAACGGCCTTCGCTGCGTCGTGAAGTACCTCGCCGAGAACGATCCGCAGAAGCCCAACCGCCTCAAGGTGGCCACCGGCGCGGGCGTGCTCGACAGTGAGATCGAGTGGGGCGTGCACGGCGTCGAACGCGTCACGGTGGCCATGGGCCCCGCCAGGCTGGAAGCGCCGATTCTTCCCAACGGCGGGCCCTTCGTCAGGAAGCCCATCGACGGTCACCTCGGGACCGCGGTGAGCATGGGCAACCCGCACCTCGTGCTGCTCGACGTGCCGCCTTCCGAAGCGGGCAAGCTGGGCCCTGCGCTCGAGCTGCACCCGCTCTTTTCGCACCGCACCAACGTGGAGTTCGTCGAGCCGCGCGAAGACGGCGGCCTGCGCGTCACGGTCTGGGAGCGCGGCGTCGGCTTGACCCTCGCCTGCGGTACGGGCGCGTGTGCCGCGGTGGTGGCCTCGGCCCTCGATGGCCGCAGCCCGTACGATCAATGGGTGCCGGTGCAGCTGCCGGGTGGGGTGCTCGACATCAAGGTCGCCTCCAACTTGTCCCAGGTCTGGCTCAAGGGCGCCGTGCGCTTCGTGTTCCAGGGGAGCGTTCCGTGACGACGCTCGATCAGCGCTGCCTGGCCATCGTCGCGCTCACCGAGATCGAGACGCTGCAGGAGCACATCCTCTCGGAGTTCTCCTCATTGTGCGCTGCACAGAGCGGCGCATTGTGGGTCTCGGGCGAGCGCGTGGGCATGCGGTTGCGGGCCTGGCGCGGCATGCTCGATCGCGCGGCGCTGCCTGAGCTCGTCGACCCGAGCCTCGTGCAGTCGCGCGCGTGGAAGGCCGACACCTCGTTGCTGGTGCCGTTGATGGCGAGCAGCGGTGAGCTGATGGCGCTGGTGCAGCTGAGCGATCCCCTCTCGGGCACGTTCTCCGATGAGCTGCTCGCAGACTGTGAAGCCTTCGGAAGTTTCGCCGCGGAGGCGTTGAAGACCGCGACCCGGTTCGCCCAGCTGCAGCGTCAGGGGCTGCGTGACCGCGAGACGGGTGCGTACACGCTCTCGTACTTCACCGACTACGCCACCAAGGAGATCTACAAGGCGCGCCGCTATGGCCGCGCGTTCTCCCTGCTGACCTTCTCACTCGACAACCTGGCCGGCATTCGCCAACGCGTCGGTCACGCGGCGGTGCGGCAGGCGCAGCAGATCGTGCTCCGGGTGATCTCGCAGATCAGCCGCGACTCCGACGTGGTGGCGCGCGCCCCCGAACAGGAGTTCCACGTGTTGCTCCCCGAGACCGACTACTTCGGTGGGCTTATGTTCCTGCGCCGCGCGCTCTCTTCGGTGATCGAAGAGACCGACGCCAAGGCGCTCGAGGCCCGCGTGCCGATGGGGCTGACCGGCGGCGTGGCCACCTTCCCGCGCGATGGCGACGACTTCGACGAGCTGCTGATCTGCTGCCGCCGCCGCATGGACGAGCGGCGTGGTTCGTTGCATCACCACCTGCGCCTCGAGCCGCTCCCGTTCTGGGATGAAGTCGAGCTGCTGCTGGGCAACTCGCGTTCACCGCGACTGCCCGATGCTTCGGGCGAACCGTCACGTCGCGGCAAGGTGGCCGACGTGCTCTTCGAAGAACTCCAGAGCGAGATCGGCCGCGAGTTCCTGCGTGAACCGATGGCGCGTGGACTGCTCTACGTGGGCGGGCCGGCGGTGAAGGGTGATCTGCCGATCGTTCGTTCGCTCGATCACGCGCCCGCTGACTTCGCGCCTCGCGTCTACGTGCTCGGCCGGCATGCCGACCTGCAGGAGCATCACGCCATGACGCCGGTGTTCCTCGAAGGCGACGAACGGCTCGCACGTCACGAGTTCTTGCTGTGGATGGGTGACGGCTCGGCCTACGCGTTGCTCCAGCGCCGGGGCCGCGGTGCGACCTGGGGGTTCCACACGTCTGATCCCACGCTGGTCGAGGGGCTCGTTTCCAAGCTCCAGACTGCCTACGACTTGCAGCCCTACTGACCCATGGCTCAAGCGCGAAAAGTCCTCCTCGCGGATCCCGATGTCGGCGCCATTCGCGCGCTGACCAAGGCCCTGCGCGCACGCGGCTACCAGGTGCAGCACGCGCCCGATGGCAGCAAGGCGCTCGAGGTCTCGGTGCTCCGGCACCCCGACGTGATCCTCTTCGACGAGACCTGCACGCTCATCGAAGCGCGATCGTTCATCAACATTCTCGGGTCGAACCCGCGCACCGAAGACATCCCCGTGGTGGTCACCACCACCTCGCGCGACCTCGACAAGTTCCGCATGCTCCGCGAGGGCGTGCTGCAGAAGCCGTTCAACATCGACGAGGTGATCGCGCGCATCGATCACCTCTGCCGCCGGGCTGAAGCGGCGAACGAGCTCAAAGGCGACGCCCGGGAGATCGAAGGCGGGCTCGCGCAGCTGCCGCTCCCCGACCTGATGCAGATCATGTCGATGAACCGGCGCACCGGCCGGCTGTCGCTCGTGCACGGCCAGGAGCGCGGCGAGATCCACATCGCTGAAGGCAAGCCGGTGAACGCGCGGGTCAACGACATCCAGGGCGAGAAGGCGCTCTTCCGGTTGATCGGCTGGCGTGACGGTACGTTCGCGTTCCACCCCGGGCCCCCACCTGCGCGCGCGAAGATCGATCGTTCGATGGAGGACGTGCTGCTGGAAGGCATGCGCCAGACCGACGAGCGCGAGCGGCTGCTCAGCTTCCTTCCTCCGCTGAGCCAGTCGCTGGCCCTGGTGCCCGATGCAGGCGAGCTGATCGAGCCGCACCCGGTGACGAAGGAGATCCTCCGCGTGCTCTCGCAGCCGCGAAAGCTCTCCGAGTTGATGGACCTCGCAGACGCGGCGGACCTCGACATTCTCGGAGCGGTCACCACCCTCATCGAGAAGGGCATCGTTCAGCGCTTCGACGCGGTGGGTGTGTTGGATGCGCCGTTGCTGGGCACCGCCGAAGTGCACGCGCTGCGAGGCAAGTTGTTGCGCGGCCGCGCTCACCGGAACGCGTTGGTCGCGAAGGTGATCATCGTCGGCACCGGGCCCAAAGCAGGGCGGTGGTTCCTTCGAACGTTGCCCGGCATCAGGGCCACCAGCAGCGATCCGGCCTGTCTGCGCAGCAGCTTCGGCACCCTGGGCACGCTGGAGATCAGCGATGTGCTCAAGGTCGACTTCGTGTTCGCGCCCACGGCAGAAGCGGCGCGGCCGTTGTGGCGGCCGTTTCTCTCCGCGGCGATCGGCGCGCTGATCATCGAAGAGACCGACGCCTTGATGAAGCAGGCCCGCTTCTGCGCCTTCGAGCTGCGCCTCCCGGTGGTGTTCGCAGCGGGCGCGGCGGGTGGTGGGCTCAACTCCATCGAGTCTCTCCCGGCGGCGCTCCGGGGGGCTCCGGCCGGCGTGTCCCTGGTGAGCACCGACGTCTCGGGGGCCGTGCGGGCGCTGCTGCTGGCGGCCATGCAGACGCCGAATCAGGAGATCCCCGAGTCGATGTCGACGGGTGAGGCCTGACCCCTCAGTTCAGGGTGGACCCCGCGTCAGGGCCCTGACTTCAGGCCTCTGGCGCTGGCGTAAGCGCTGCAATGTGGGGCCAGCATGATGCCTCTTCTCGTCGCCCCCGCAGCCAACGACCTTCCTGAACCCAAGAACGCTGAACGTGCCCGCGAGCGCACCCGGGAACGCCGTCTGCGCGGCCCCAATTGGAGCGCTCCGGTGCGTGAAGTGAAGAGCGCCTGACCGTTCGCCCCGAGAGCAGTCGAGGGGCCACTTGCCGCTCTCAGCCCTTCTGAACGTCGTTGAGCAGGTCGTTCACGCCGGGCAGTTGCTTCAACAGTTCGAACTCCATCTCGTCGAGCATGGTGAGCCGGGTGGAGCGCAGGTGGTTGAGGCGGATCTCGACCTTCACCACCCCTTCACCATCCCTGGTGGCCACCACGCTCGAGGCGCCGCCCGCATCTCTGCACTTCGCGATGTCGAGCTGCAGTGCCTTGAGCCGCCGCGAGATGCGCATCGCCTGCTTGCCCTCGGGTGACTCGAAGGTATGGAAATGCCGATTGCGCGAGAGCGGCGCGCCCTCGTCAAAGAGCCTGAGCACCAGCTTGCGCACGAAGGGATCCATCGACCCCGCATCGTAACATCTGTACTTTGTGATCCGATGCGACGACTGACCGTCCTGCTCGTAGGCGCGCTGGCCCTCTCGGCTTGCGAGGAGGCCGAGAAGGCCCGCGAACGGAAGAAGATCGAGACCACGGTCGATTTCGTGGCGCAGGGCCGGGCTGAACTTTCTGCCGGCCGGCCTGAGGCTGCGGCGCGTGAGTTCAAGCAGGCCATCTCGGCCTCGCCCGAAGACGCGAGCCTCTATTTGCTCCTGGCCGAGGCCTACAACGCGGCGGGCAACGAGGCGGGAGCGACGCTGACGCTCAAGCAAGCCGAGTCTGTCTCAGGCGTAAAGGACCCCAGCATCCGCCGCCAGCGCGCGGAGATGTTGATCAAGATGCACCAGGTGAAGGCCGCCACCGTCGAGCTGATGTCGATGCGTGACGACGACCTGCTCACCGATCCCGAGATCCTCAACTTGAGCCGGCTGCTCGCTCACTCGGGGAAGATCACCGAGGCGTTCAAGACGCTCGAGCGAATTCAGCTGCGAAGCCCCGATGATGTCGAAGCGAAGACCATGGAGGCGGAGATCCTCTTCCTCAAAGGTGACGTGCTGCTCGCCGCGAAGCTGATGGATCGTCTGTTGACCGAGACGCCTTCGCTCACCTCGGCCCGGTTGCTGCGCGCTCGGTACTTCTTGAATGAACGGCAACTCGAGCAGGCCGAGCAGGACGTCAGCATGGTCGACCCGAAAGACGCCAAGCGCACCGATGTGGTGACGCTGCGGGCGCGGGTGCTCAACGAGCTGGGCCGGTCTGATGAAGCGGCCTCACTGCTCGAGCGGCTGGTCGATGAAGATCCGAAAAACGCGGAGACGCTGGCGCTGCTCGCGGAGACCCGGCTGCTGCAAGGGAAGGGTGGCGATGCGCAGGTGTTGGTCGATCAGATCCTCGCGATGGAGCCCCGGTGGGCGCGTGCGCTGTACGTGCGTGGCCGCGCGTTGGAGCAGCAGGAACGCCTCGATGACGCGCTCAACGATTACCAGTCGGCGCTGCTGACCGATTCCGGGTTCGTGCCGGCGCTCAAGCGCATCTGGCGCATTCAGGACAAGAAGGGGAACAAGGCCGAGGCCATCGACACGCTCGAGTTGTTGTTCTTCCACAACGACATCGACGCGGAAGAGAAGGTGCAGCTGGCGAAGTACTACTCGGAGACCTGGGCCAACGTGGAGCGGGGTCAGAAGTTGATCAACGAGGCGCTGCGGAAGGATCCGAAGAACCCCGAGTACCTGAAGATCAAAGCGAAGCTGGCCAAGGGCGGCACGAAGAAGCCGTCGGGCGGAATTCAGATCATCAGGGGCGGCAAGGGCCGTTGAAAGGCGGTCCTCGACTCCGCTTGGACAGATCGGATCCCGTTCTCGCCGAGCGAAGTCGAGGCGCTACCTCAACCACTTCGCCGCCTTCAAGATCACCCGCTCCGACTTCTTCTTCGC
>JANODF010000021.1:0-16832 GCA_031412555.1 Archangium sp.
GCCGCGAGCTTGGGGTTCAGCCGGGCGAGGCGTGGATGGTCGGGGATTCCCGGTTTGATCGTGCGGCCGCTCAGTCGGCCGGGGTGTTCTTCGTTGGGCTCGGGATCGATGGCGATCGGCGGATCGAACGGCTTTCGGAGATTGCGGCGTAAGCCCTCTCCCCGACCCTCTCCCCCGCGGGGGAGAGGGAGCACTTGTGATGGACCCGCATGGCGGTGATGTTACTTGTGCCTCATGACCACGCGCACGGAGAAGGACTCGTTCGGTCCCATCGAGGTTCCGTCGGAGCAGCTCTGGGGGGCGCAGACGCAGCGCTCGCTCCACTTCTTCCAGGTCTCGGAAGAGAAGATGCCCACCGAGCTGATCGCCGCGTTGGTGTTGATCAAGAAGGCGGCGGCCTCCGTCAACGTGAAGCTCGCCGGCCTCGATCCGAAGAAAGAAGACGCCATCCGCCGCGCGGCAGATGAGGTGCTCGAGGGCGAGCACGCAAGCGAGTTCCCGCTCTCCGTGTGGCAGACCGGGAGCGGTACGCAGACGAACATGAACGTGAACGAGGTGCTCGCCAACCGGGCCTCCGAGATCCTGGGCGGCCCTCGCGGTGAAGCGCGGTTGGTGCACCCGAACGACGACGTCAACCGCAGCCAGTCGAGCAACGACGTCTTCCCCACCGCGATGCACCTCGCCGCGCTGGAGGCGATCAGCAAGCGCGTGCTGCCGGCGCTCGACACCCTGGCGGACAGCACGGAAGCGAAGGCCACCGCGTTCAAAGACATCGTGAAGCTCGGGCGGACGCACCTGCAAGACGCCACGCCGCTCACCCTGGGGCAGGAGTTCTCCGGCTACGTCTCGCAATTGAAGCACGCGCGGCAGCACCTCGAGGCGGCGCTGCCTCACCTGGGAGAGCTCGCGCTGGGTGGCACCGCGGTGGGCACCGGGCTCAACACGCCTCCCGGCTACGCCGAAGCGGTCGCTCAGGCGATCGCCGCTCTCTCGGAGCTGCCCGTGCGCACCGCCGACAACAAGTTCGAAGCGCTGGCCACCTGCGACGCGTTGGTGCACGCGCACGGTGCGCTCAAAGGGCTCGCGGTCAGTCTGTTCAAGTTCGCTTCCGACCTGCGGCTGCTGGGCAGTGGACCGCGCGCGGGCCTGGGCGAGTTGTTGCTGCCCGAGAATGAACCGGGCTCGAGCATCATGCCGGGCAAGGTGAACCCCACCCAGGCCGAGATGCTCACCATGGTCTGCGTGCAGGTGATGGCCAACGACACAGCCGTTTCACTCGGCGGCGCCAGTGGCCACCTCGAGCTCAACGTGTTCCGCCCGCTGGTGATCAACGCGTTCCTGCAATCCTGCCGGTTGCTCGCCGACGGCATGGACTCGTTCTGTGAACATTGCGTGGCCGGGCTCGAGCCGAACAAAGCCCGCATCGCCCAGCACGTGCAGGAGTCGTTGATGCTGGTCACCGCGCTCGCCCCGCACCTCGGCTACGAGAAGGCAGCGAAGATCGCCGCTCGTGCGCACCAGGAAGGCAGCACGCTCCGGGCGGCCGCCATCGCCACGGGCTTCGTCACCGCGGCGCAGTTCGACGCGTGGGTGAAGCCCGAAGACATGGTCGGCCCCCGGTAAAACCAAACCAGCCGCGATGGCTTCTGGGTGGCGGTTGCTGTGGGTGACGCGTTGCGGCAGGAGGCAGATTACGGGTTGAGGGGGAAACCCGGGCTACGATGCATCTTCGCGGTTGGGCTCCCCACGCCCTCTCCCCAGGAGCATCCATGCCGTTCTTCTCCCGACTGTCCGTCGTCCTGCTGGCCCTCGGTCTTGCGTCATGCACGTGCGGGCGCGCTCCGGTGCAGAACACGCTCAAGCCCGATGGTCAGGCGTGCGCGCAAGACGAAGAGTGTGAGTCGTCGCTCTGCGACAAGCTCCCCGGCAAGGAGAAGGTCTGCTTCAAGAAGTGTTCGGCCGGCTGCAAGGCGGGCGACATCTGCAGCGCGCTCGCGGTGAACGACAGGTTCGCCTGCGTGCCTGAAGTGCCGGGCCTCTGCCAGCCGTGCGCGCTCAACGTCGACTGCCCGTACCCCGGCGATCGCTGCCTGGAGATCGGCGGCACCAAGGTCTGCGCGCGTGACTGCAGCTTCGATGGCCAGTGCCCCACCAGCTATCGCTGCGCCGACGGCACCGACACCAACGGCGCCTACGTGACCAAGCAGTGCCAGCCCACCTCCGGCACCTGCGAGTGCGTGGCGGCGAGCGCGGGTCAGACGCAGCCGTGCGCCGAGACCAACAGCTTTGGTACCTGCAACGGCGTGCGCACCTGCCGGCCGCCCAACGGCTACGAGGCCTGCACCGCGCCCGTGCCCACCACCGAGTCGTGCAACGGCCGCGATGACGACTGCAACGGCATGACCGACGAGAACCTGGGCGACACCACCTGCGGCACCGGCGAGTGCCGTCGCACCGTCACCAACTGCGTCAACGGCGCGCCGCAGCTGTGTGAGCCGGGCCTGCCGGGCATCGAGATCTGCGACGAGAAGGACAACGACTGCGACTCGGTCGTCGACGAGGGCTTCGACAAGCTGACCTCGTTGGACAACTGCGGCAGCTGCGGCACGGTCTGCGCGCGGCCCAACGCCATGCCGGTGTGCATGGGCGGCATGTGCCGCATCGGCGCGTGCAACCCCGGCTTCATCAACGCCGACGGCATCGACGGCAACGGCTGCGAGTTGATGTGCACGCCCACGGGCGCTGAAGTCTGCGACGGCACCGACAACGACTGCGATGGCTTCGTCGACGAGGGCTTCACCCTCACCTCCGACCCCACCAACTGCGGGGTCTGCGGCCGGGTGTGCAACGTGAACAACGGCAACGTCCAGACCTACGCGTGCGTGGCCACCCAGTGCGGCATCATGACCTGCAACTCGGGCTTCGCGGATTGTGACCAGTCGTACGGCACGGGCTGCGAGCGCAACGTCGCCTCCGACATCAACAACTGCGGCAACTGCAACGAGGTGTGCACCACGCCCAACGCAACGCCGGTCTGTGCCTCGAGCGCGTGCGCCATCGGCTCGTGCAACGCGGGCTACTCCGACTGCGACACCGTGGTGGCCACCGGCTGCGAGGTGCAGACCGCCACCAACGTCGACAAGTGCGGCAGCTGCACCAACGTCTGCCCGACCCGCAACAACGCGGCGCGCACCTGCGTGGCGGGCGGCTGCGGCTTCACCTGCAACCCGGGCTTCGTGAACCTCGACGGCAACGCGGCCAACGGCTGCGAGTACACCTGCGTGGCCACCGGAGCGGATGACCCCGACGACAGCTCGACCGATCAAAACTGCGACGGCATCGACGGCGACGTCTCGCGGGCCATCTTCGTGTCGCTGTCCGGCAACGATCTCAACCCCGGTACGCGCCAGCAGCCCAAGCGCACCATTCAGGCCGGCATCTCGGCGGCCTCCACCACGCTGCCGCACGTGTACGTCTCGGCCGGTTTCTACGATGAGCCGGTGGCGCTGCGCAGCGGCGTGTCGATCTACGGCGGCTACGCGCCGACCACCTGGGTGCGCGGGCCGGGCTCGGTGGTCACCATTCGCAACGGGCTCATCAACGCGGGCCGCATCGTGGCGGTCTCGGGTCTGGGCATCACCGCGCCGAGCACCGTCGCGTACGTCACCATTCGTGCGCTCGACACCACGGCCGCGGGGGTGAGCACCTACGGTCTGCACTGTGAGAACTGCCCGGCGTTGACCGTGCGATCTTCGCTCATCATCGCGGGCTCGGCAGGCGCGGGCTCGAACGGCTCCAGCACGGGGGCGGGCGCCAGTGGCTCGGGCGGCTTCAACGGCAACGGTGGCTCTTGCGACAACTCGGCAGGTTCGGGCGGCGCTGCGGGCACCTCGAGCTGTGGCCGCAATGGTGGCGCAGGTGGATTTGGTGGGCAGGAAGGCCGGAACACCGGCACCAACGGCGGTACCGGCGTCGTCGGCACCCCCGGCGGTGGTGGTGGTGGCGGCGGCGGTGATGGCTGCAACGTGGTGTGCGGCAGCTGCAACGCGGGACGCCGCGGAGGTGACGGCTTCAACGGCAATGCGGGCTCGAGCGGGAGCAACGGCGGCGCAGGCAATGGTGGCGTGGTGGTCGCCAGCTTCTGGGTGGGTTCTTCGGGCGGCAACGGCGCGAACGGCCTGCATGGCAACGGCGGCGGTGGTGGCGGTGGTGGTGGTGGCCAGGGTGGCGGCTGCGTCGATGACGGCGGCGGCAACGGCTGCGGTGGTGGTGGCGCGGGCGGCTGCGGCGGTGGTGGTGGTCTGGGTGGCGGCGCGGGCGGCGGCTCGTTCGGCGTCTTCCTGGTGAACTCCAACGGCATCCGTTTCGAGAACGCGGAGATCAGCAGCGGCAACGGCGGCTCGGGTGGTGTGGGCGCGCCGGGTGCGGGTGGTGGTTCGGGCGGTGGGCGCGGCTTCGGCGCCAATTCGTGCACCGGTGAAGTCGGTGGTGGCGGCAACGGTGGCCTCGGCGGCGATGGTGGCGGCGGTGGTCACGGCGGCGGCGGCGCGGGCGGGTTGTCGTACGGCATCTACCGCGTCAACACGGCGCCCACGCTGGTCGGCGGCTTCATCTCGCCGGGTAACGCGGGCAACGGCGGCTTCTCACCCGGCGCGTCGGGTTCGCCCGGTACGTCGGGCACGATGAACTGATTCTCGGAGCAGCGACCCAGAAACAGCCCCGGGGAAGGCGGCCCAAGCGGGGTCTGCTTCGGTGCTCCTCCCGCACAGGCCTCTGGGCTTCGCGCGAAGACGTTTACGGGGCGAATCCGGTGCGTTCAGGCGACTCGCGTGACGGGCCGCTGTGCGCGGGTCACTTGAGTCGAAGCTTCGAGCAATCGGGAGGGAAAGAAGCCCACGTCGTGGAGCAACGTCACCTCGAGCAGCGGCACCATGACGGGCGACGTGGTGATCCCCTCGGGCGTCACCGTCACCGTGCCCGCCGGTGTCACCCGCAGCGCCCGCTCAGCGAGGCCTGTTCGCGTCGAGCGCGATCGGAAGCCCCCCCAGGGCATCTCTGGCCGGCCAGGGATGCTCGAGTCCTCATGTTGCGGATACTGCATCGAGATCCCATTTTTGCTCGCGGCCGTACGGCAGCTCGGCAAATCCGGCCCTCGATGCAGAATCCGCAACACGGCTCGCGACAGGGTTGCTCGAGTGTTCGTGTTACGGATTCTCCATCGACAGCCCATTCCTTCTCGCTGCCGTACGGCAGTTCCTAAATTTCGACGCTCGATGGAGAATCCGTAACAGGCCTTCGATCACCAGCTCGACGTGAGGATCTTCGCCCGAGGCAGAGAGCCTGTTCGGAGCGACCTCGATGCAGATCCGGAAACCAGCCCGTTCCCCAGGGCTGATTGACGTCACTGCACCAGGCCCTGCTTCACCAGCCAGCCCACGATGAAGCGCGCCACCCACGGCCGGCGATCGACCAGGCGGGTAATCATCTCGGCCTCCAGCTCGCCCAACGTGCGCGGCTCGGTGGTGTTGATCAACAACGCGCGCACGTCTTCTTCGACGAAGAGGTGTTTGAGCTCGGGGTAGATGACGAAGTCGTTGGCCCGCGAGCTGCGCTGCACCCGACGTGTGGGATCGAACGTCGCCGTGGGGAAGTGCCCGAAGAAGTCGCCGTAATCGAGGCGCAGCGGGTGCGGTTTGCCGCTGGGCTTCGCGCCCGTCGCAGCGAGGCGGTGCCACTCGTACTCGTACTTCGGAATCACCACGCTCCAGTCGTAGCGCTCCCGTGCACGTACGGCGGCCGCCTTGCCGAGGCGTTCACGCCGCGCCGGATCGAGCACCAACTCACGCAGCGCAGACTCGAGCGGACTCAGCTCGACCTCGATCGACTGCGCCAACACCAGGTGCAGCGGTCGCTCGTACAACAGCGGCGCGAGCTCACTCAGCTCAGACCAATCGACGTTGAGTCGCGTCGGCACCCGCACGCCCACGCTCTCATCGACCGTGTCGCGGTAGCCGTCGAAGTCGGAGGCCACCACCGGCAGGCCCGCTGCGAGCGCTTCGATCACCGACTGGCCGAAGGTCTCCTGCACGTTGTCCACCGGCGAGACGAAGATGTCGCTGGCGGCGAGCAGGTCTTTCTTCTCGGCGTCGGTGAAGTCCACCTTGAGGCGCAGGCGGTCGTGCACGCCCAGGTGACGCGCCCACAGCTCGAGCATCTCGGGTGTCTTGGTGCCCTGCCGCGCACCGGCGAGCAGCAGATAGACGGGCGGCGCTCCAGCGCTCGGCTCGCTCACCAACTTCTCCAGCACCCGCAGCACCGGGAAGAGGTCGAGCTTGTCGTACTCGGTGAAGCGCGCGAGGCAGGTGATGAGCACGGCGTTCGAAGGCAGGTTGAGCGCGGTGCGCGTGGCGGCCCGATTGCCTCCGATCACCGCGTCCAGCTCGACGCCCAGCGGCACGTGCGGCAGATCCCAACGGGGCAGGGTGCCTTGAAATCCGGCGGTCTGCGCTTCGGTCTCCAGCCGGTTGAAGCTGCGTTCGATGACGCCGCGGCCCGCGGTGGAAGAACAGAACAGCGCGTCGGAAGCGGTGGGGCGCACGAAGAGGTGGCGCGCGAGCTCCTGGTGAAAACGCGGGTACGACAGCGAGTGGATCTGCCCGGTCACCGGCACCGTCTTCGAGGCGAACCGATCGCGCGCGGCGAGCAGATCGTAGAGCCGGTCGACGTGAGAGGCGTGGTGCAGCACGTCGAGGCGCCCTCGCGACAACAGCTCAGGCAGTTGCCACACCGTGTACGCCGCCAGCCGCTCTTCCGGCACGTTCCAGGTCTGCGTGAGTTGTTCGAGCGCGGGGAGGTCGGCGGTCTCTCCGATGAAGAGCGCGATCTCTTCGAAGCTCGAATAGCGCAGCAGCGCTTTGAGGAACTGCGCGTTGGCCACCGTCCGGCCGACCAGTGGTTGGTTTGGCGTGGTCCAGGTGCCCGGCGCGGCCAACATTCCCAGTGTTCGCATGGCGGCGGACCCTAGCCCACCCACCGATCCTCCCGCGCAGGGGACCGGCTTCACCTGCGTCACCGGTCTCGACTGCTCTCGGAGCGAGCAGGCTTACGGACAAATCGCTGCAGCCCACTGCTGCGCGAGATCCCGCGCGGCCACCGAGTCGGCGCCGAGCGTGCGGTAGAGGGCGATCACGGTCGAAGCCACACCGGGCGTCGTGCCGCCGTAACCCAGCAGTCCCACGAACGGAGCCTCACCTTGCTCCGAAGGGTTGAAGTCCACGAAGGGGTAGGTGCCGAAGCTGCCCGGGCTCGAGTACCGCCGCGCGCTCGCGCATTGAGGCGAGAAACTCGCTGAGGCGCACTCGGTCCAATTGCCGAGGTTGTAGTGCCACGCTTCGCCGTCATCGAGCAGCGGCGAATATTCGATGGCCACGCCCTGCCGTGCCACCTCGTCACCGAACGACTCCGCCACCGTCGCGAGCGGGAGGATCTCTCCGTGCACCAGCTTCACGAGGAAGGGCGTGTAGTCGCCGGCGGTGTAGCGCATCGCACCTGCAGGCGACGGCGAGTTGCCTGCGCCCGAGGCCGGGAAGAAGCCGCCGGGGCCGAACTGCGCGGGTCCCGGGCTCTCGAGCGGCGTTTGAAAGACGCCATGCACTTCCTTGAAGCGCTTGAAGAGCGCGCCCCAGTCGCCCAGACCTGAAGAGTGCACTGCGGCGCGTGCAGCGACGAAGAGATGCGCGCCGCTGTAATAGAAGGTGCGCGGCGCGCTCCCGTTCGCGTTCTCCGCGAGGTTGGCGTCGACGAGGTTGCTGATGCAGACGTCGGGATCGGTCGTCGAGCTGATGCAGGCGTGCTCGCGCTCCAGGCCTGAGGTGAAGGCGAGCAACTGACGGAGGGTCACGCTCGCCAACCGGTTCGACGCGCTGAGCGAGCCGAGCGTCGGCTTCCACGACGGCAGGAAGTCCTTGATGGGGCTGTCCAACGTGAGGGCCCGCCCGTTGACCTGCCCGCCACCCGGGTAGTTGCCCGGATTGGCGACGACGTCGAGCACCACCGTCGCGGCGATCCACTTCGCCGTCGAGGCTGATTGCAGCTGGGTGGTCTCGGTGACGGGCGACTTCCCTGAGATGACCCGGTAAGCACGAAACACCCGCCCGTCGGAGTCGCGCCGCAGCTCGAGGTAGAAGCTCTCCGTGGCAGGAGCGGCGGCTAGCGTCGCGCTCATCTTCGCTTCGAGCTCGGCAGTGCACTGCACGCCGCCATCGACGCCGGCATCGACGACCTCGGGGCCTCCATCGTTCACCACCGGCAGCTCAGTCGTCGCGGGCGGCAAGCTGCCGCAGCCCACCAGGCTCGCGATGATCGCCACGCCCCATCGCCTCGAAATCACGCTCATGAATTCTCCAACACGACTGGGTGCATTTGGTTGCGGGGCCATGTGTGATGTGCGCCGTGACTGACAAGCGCCGCGAGAAGTTACTGCCGGTGCCGCGCTGGCCCACTCGTGAAGAGGCGGCGCAGGCGCGGTGGTTTCAGCCCGTGCAGCTGGGCCCCGTGAGCGCCGCGACCCGCACCTGGGTGCCCGCGATGGTGCCCTGGCGATCGAACGAAGCCGGCGAGACCACCGCCGAGGTGATCGCCTGGTACGAACGGTTCGCGCGCGGCCGCCCGGGTGTGCTGGTGGTCGAGGCCACCGGCATTCGCGACGTGCCTTCAGGGCCGCTGCTGCGCGCGGGTGACGATCGGTTCGTCGACGGGCTCTCGCGCCTGGTCGAGGCGGTGAAACGCGCGAGTGGTGGCGAGACGAAGCTGTTCATTCAGCTGATCGACTTTCTCGCCATCAAACGCAGGCCTCAACGCAGTGCGTATCTTTCGCGCTTTCTGACGGTGACGCCTGCGCTGCGTGCCTTGCGGCCCGAGCTCGATGAAGCGGGCCTGCGCGCGTACCTCGACTCGCTCGACGACGACACGCTGGCGGGCCTGCTGCCGAAGCGCGAACTCGAGGCGCTGAATTTCGGTCTGCGCGAGCGCGTGACCGACACCCAGTTGCCGCACATCGCTGCGTTGCCGAAGGTGCTGCCTGAGCTGTTCGCCCAGGCCGCTTCACGATGCGCTCGCGCGGGCTTCGACGGCGTCGAGTTGCACTACGCGCACGCGTACACGATGGCGTCGTTCCTCTCTGCGTTGAACACGCGCGTCGATGGCTACGGTGGTGAACGAGCGTCGCGGGTGCGGTTGCCGCTGGAGGTGTTCGCCGCCACGCGTGCGGCAGTGCCGGCTTCGTTCGCGGTGGGGTGCCGGTTCCTCGCGGATGAGATCATCGAAGGCGGCAACCGGGCCGATGATGCGGCGTTCTTCGCGGTCGAGTTCGCTCGCGCGGGGATGGATTTTCTCTCGCTCTCACGCGGGGGAAAGTTCGAAGACGCGAAGCAGCCGAAGGTGGGCGCTTCGGCCTATCCGTACACCGGGCCTTCAGGTCACGAGTGCATGCCGACCACGAAGCTGGCCGCTCCGTGGGGGCGGAATGTGGAGGCGGTTGCTCACGTGAAGCGGGCGTTGGTGAGTGCCGGGTTCAGCACTCCCGTCGTCACGTGCGGCGGGATCGCGACGCTCGCGCAGGCAGAGGCGATTCTTTCTCAGGGGCAGGCGGATATCGTGGCGAGTGCCCGGCAGTCACTCGCGGATCCCGACTGGTTGCTCAAGCTTCGCCTGGGCCGCGGCGATGAGATTCGACGGTGTCTGTTTACGAACTACTGCGAGGGGCTCGATCAGTCGCATCAGGCGGTGACGTGCCAGTTGTGGGACCGGGTGAAGGGTCTTTCGGATGATGCGACCGTGATGCGGGCTGCTGATCGGCGCCGGTTGCTGGCTCCGGATTGGAGCTAGCTTCAAATGAAACGAGCCGCGGGCGCGGCTCAGAAATGGGTGGAGACTGGCCCCTCACCCCGACCCTCTCCCCGGGGGGGAGAGGGAGTTCAGGCGGGCCTAGTTGCGGATGAGCTCGGCCATCTTGAAGGCGGCGAACTGGCTCAGGTTGTAGCGATCGCCCTGCGCGGCCGGGGTCGGGTCGGCCTTGCGCGAGCTCATCAGGCCCTTGACCATGTCGAAGAGCTGGTTGCTGTTGGTGGCCTGCGAGCCGAGCCCGATGACCGAGCCGAGGCCGGTCTTGCTGAGCAGCGTGCCGGCCTTGCCGAGCAGACCGCCGCCGAGGTTGCCCACGAGGCCGCCGATGATGCCCTTGAGGCCACCACCGTTGATCACGCTGTTGGCGACGCCGACGATCTTCGCCGCGCCCGCGATGAAGGGACCCACGCCCGGGATGAACGAAGCCAGCTTGCCCAGGGGCCCGTTCAGGATCTTGTTGGCGAACCCGACAGCCTTCTTCGCGAAGCTGCCAATCTTCTTGAACGCCTTGCCGATGCCTTTGAGGAGACCCATTTTGTAACTCCGGGAAAAAGTGGAACGTTGGATGGTTATCGCCCGCCCACGAGCGCGAGTTGCGCCGCGGGGGAACATCGAAAACTGAAGAGTTTCAGCTCTTTCCGCGCGGGCGGGACTTCTTCACGACCGCCTCGAGGTCGGGATTCGAAGCGGCGCTGAGCGCTTTCCCGCCTGCGTTGGTGATCTCGACCGCGTTTTTCTTCGCCTTGTCGAAGCCGCTGGGCCCCTGGCCGGCCTTGATCGCCTCGACGCTTGCTTTCACGTTGGCCACCAGCTCAGCGTTGGTCGGCGCGTGCACGCCCATCTTCGCGAGGTTCGCGTCGCTGACCACCAGGAACGCGGGCTCCACCCCTGGGTTGTTCAAGTAGTAGCCCACGGTGTTCACGAACTCGTCGAGCGACATCTCGAGCTCGGCGGCCATCTTCGCCACGTTCGGGTCGGAGAGGATCTTCGCTCGCTGCTCGGCGGAGATCGGCGGGGGCGCGTCGAGGTTTTCCTGCTCGGTCGTATCGCTCATGTGGCCTCGGGGGCTGCTGGAACGCTGGAGTATCGCGAGATCGAGGCACCGCTGTCGACCAGTTCAGTCACTGGGGTATGAGAGGCCATGCTCACTGCCGCGCTCGTGCTCTCGCTGGCCGTCTCTCCGGAGGTCGCCGTGCTCAGCTCCCAGGGCACCGTCGCCGAGCTGCGATTTCAACCGCTGGGCACCACCGAACTGACCTCGCCCGTCGCCCGCTTCACCCATGCCGAAGGCAGCGCGGTGAAGGGCTCGTTGCTGCCGCGCAGCCGGGTGGTGGTGGCCTCGGCCACCTTGCGCTCGGGCGGCGATCTCTCGTTCGCCAATTCGTTGATCAGGCTCGAGCCCGGCAAGAGTCCGCGCGTGTTGGCCGATCAGCTCGTCTATGGCTCGCGGCCCCTCGTCACTGCAGAGGGCAGGGTGTTCGTCTCGCGCGGCAGGGCGGGCCTCGAGCCGGTGGATGGCCGGGACGCATTGCGGGTCGACGCGTTGACCATCGAGGAGATCGATCCCACCACCGCCACGCGAAGGGTCGTCTATTCCACCGCGGGCTACCTCACCTTCCTCGCGGGCGCTTCGGGGCGAGAGCTGATCATCTACGAAGTGGCCCCGGTGGGCGCGCGGTTGATCAGCGTGCACGTCGACACCTTCGCCGTGCGAGAGCTGCTCTACCCCATGGCGCCGCTCGCGCGTGACTTCGGGGTCGACGTGCCGCGCCACCGGGTGATCTTCACGCAAGGCGTCGCGGATCGGTGGGTGGTGGAGCAGGTCGATCTGATCAGCGGCGCCTCGTCGCTCCTGGCGGAAGGCACCGAGGTCACCTTGATGCCCGCGGTGCTCGCGGATGGGCGCGTGCTGATCAACCGAGGCGAAGGCCTGCGCACGCTCGAGGGGTCGCCCACGGTGCCCGGCTTCACGCGGATCGCTTTTCAACAGAAGAACCTGATCGTCGGCTTGCACCTGAGGCCGGGCGACTTTCCCGTGCTCTTCGCCGTGAAAGACGGCGTGGCGCAGGTGCTGGCCGCGCCTCCCGAGAGCCGGCTCGACGTGGCGGGGGTGATGCCGTGATCAGCACCTTCGTCTTGTTGAGCCTCGGCCAGTTCTGCCCGAGCTACACCCTCAACAGCCCCAACAACGACGCCAACTGCGGCGTCTCCGCGGTCAACGGCACCAACCCCACCACCGCGCAGTGGCAGGGCATCTTTCAGCTCGTCGCGCAGGGGCCTTCGGTGTGGGGCAGCGCGGGGCCTTCGGTGCCCGACCTCGGCCAGGGCTGTGGCAAGCCGATGCCCACGGTGCAGGTCTCCGCGAAGTTTCCCTGCGAGGTGCTCAAGGCCATCGCCATGGTGGAGTCGGGGTGGCGGCAGTTCTGCGTGCCCACCACGCCCAGTGATCAGGTCGGCGGCGCCTCGCGCACCATCATCTCGTTCGACTGCGGGTACGGCATCGGCCAGGTCACCAGCGGCATGCACATCGGTGAAGCGCCGAACTTCGATCGCGCGCGCGTGGCCTCAGACCCCACCTACAACCTCGCCACCGGCACCCGCATTCTCGGCGAGAAATGGCGCGCCACCCGTTGCGTGGGCGACAACCAGCCGAGGGTCATCGAGCATTGGTACAGCGCCGTGTGGGCGTACAACGGGCTCGCCTACAGCAACAACCCGAACAACCCGAACTTCGACTCGGCCCGCGGCGTGTACCGGCCTTCGGTCGGAGGCGCCGCGCCGTACCAGGAGAAGGTCTTCGGCTGGATGGAGTACCCGCCCGCGGCCGGTCAGTGGACCTCGGTCGCGCTCGCGTACCCGAAACTCTCCGACATCGGCACCACCGGCAGCCCCAACACCTTGCCCGATCCTTCCTGCGCTTCTCCGGCCAGCTGCGCTTCCACCCGATCCATTCACGTCTCGGGTTGTTTCCAGATGAACGTCGATGCCGGTACCGGGGGCGGCGGTGGAACCACGGGTGGTGGCGCAGGAGGTGGTGGCGGCGCGACGGGTGGCGGTGGAGGGTCGACGATGAACGACGCGGGCTCCCCCGACGCAGGGCGCCCGGACGCCGGAGTTCAAGACGCGGGAATGGAACCGGCTCTTGTGACGCTCGCCCGCGCGGAAGAGACCATCGGCCCGCGCGCGGGTTGCGGTTGCGACAGCGCCCCCGGCCTGCTCGCGTTGATCAGCCTCGGGCTCTTCCGGCGTCGCCGAGGGCGCTGAAAACACTGGAAATACAGCTTGGAGCGCCCGCTGGATCGCGCCTAGGTTCCGCGCGCTTTTTCCATTCGGAGTCACTCCATGCGCCTGCGTCTTTTGATCGTCTCGACCGCCCTCGTCGCGACCACCTCGTTTGCCGAACAGGCCGCGGTGAACTTCCACCTCGACCCGATGGTGGGCACCGGGCTCGACAAGTCCATCCTCGTCACCGGCGCATCGCTCAAGTTCGACGTCACGCTGCTGAAGTTCCTCGGCCCCGTGGCACCGCAGATCGAGTTCTTCGGCGCCTCGGCGGTGAGCGACTCGTACCTCGACAAGGGCGCGGTGTTCGGCGGCGGTATCGGCGCGCGCGTGCGCCTGTTCAATGACGAGCAGGGCTACCTGTTCAACCCCGGCACCAAGCGCACCGGCAATTTGTGGGGCAATGGTTGGGTCGACGGGCACGTGACCCTCAATTCCGGAGGCTTCGGCGTCGGCTTCGACGTCGGCGCGGGCGCTGAGTTCTCGATCATCGAAGGCCTCTCCATCGGCCCCTTCGCGAAGTTCATGTTCCTCGGTCAGCGCCCGGAAGACGTGGGGGCCCACGCGATGCTGCTGTTCGGTCTCTCCATCACCATCGGCGCGCCGCAGACCACGCCGGCTGACGCCGACTACGACAATGACGGCATCAAGGGCGACGACGACAAGTGCGTCGACGAAGCGGAAGACTTCGACAAGTTCGAAGACACCGACGGCTGCCCCGAGAAGGACAACGACAAGGACGGCATCGACGACGACAAGGATCAGTGCCGCGATCAGGCCGAAGACAAAGACGGCGTCGCCGATGAAGACGGTTGCCCCGAAGGCGACTCCGATGGCGACGGCGTGACCGACGAGAAGGACAAGTGCCCGCTGGTGAAGGGCTCGGCCGGCAACAACGGCTGCCCCGATGGCGACAAAGACGGCGACACCGTGCTCGACCGCCTCGATGCCTGCATCGACGTGAAGGGTGTGGTCGACAACAAGGGCTGCCCCGACGCCGACGCCGATGAAGACGGCACCGTCGATCGCCTCGATGCCTGCAAGACCGAGAAGGGCGCCGCCAGCAACAAGGGCTGCCCGTACCCCGACACCGACAAGGACGGCACCGTCGACAACGTCGACAACTGCATCAACGAAGCGGGCCCGGTGGACAACCAGGGTTGCCCTGCCGCCAAGAAGCAGCTGGTGGTGATCACCGCCGAGAAGCTGGTGATCAAGGACAAGGTCTATTTCGACACGGGCAAGGCCACCATTCAGGCGCGCTCCAACGCGCTGCTCGATCAAATCGCCTCGATCCTCGGCTCACACCCCGAGATCGCTCAGCTGCAGGTCGAAGGGCACACCGACAACACGGGCGACGCGGCGTTCAACCGCACCCTGTCGGCCGATCGCGCGAAGTCGGTGGTGGACTACCTGGTGAAGAAGGGGCTGGTGGCCGATCGCCTCAAGCCCGTCGGCTTCGGTCCTGATCGCCCGGCGGAAGACAACGCCACCGCGAAGGGCAAAGAAGCCAACCGCCGGGTGGAGTTCAACATCCTCCACTGAGGTGTTCGCTACGCGGTTGCGACGCAGCGCTCCCACCTTGGTCGGGGCGCTGTTTTCTTGGTCCCTTCGCTATTGCCAGTTGTCCGCTTCGGTTGCCGCCTCGTCTCTTGCGTCGTCGAGGCACGCACTCAGTGCGTAGATGTACGTGTACGGCCGCACTCAACAACCTCACTTCCAGATGTACGGGCCCTGGCAAGGGGTGCACGGGCTCTGGCGAGGGGTGCACGGGCTTTGGCGAGGGGTGCACAGGCTCTGGCGGGCGGTGCACGGCTTCTGGCGGGAAGTACACGGGCTCTGGTGAGAGGTCCACGGGCTCTGGCGAGAGGTACACGGGCTCTGGCGGAGGTGTTCGGCCGCTGACGAGAGGTGTTCGGCCGATCGCGAGAGGTGTTCGGTCTCTGGCGAGAGATGTTCGGCCTCTGACGAGAGGTGTTCGGCCTCTGACGAGAGGTGTTCGCCTCTGGCGAGAGCCGGGAACAGCGACTGGGCGGCGGGACGTTTCGCGGTTCCTCGCACGAGCAACTTGAGACCGAGAGTTTACGGCGAAGTGACGCATGTGCCTTCAACCTGGGGGCGCGCCCGGACTATGACTGCCCATCTTCATCCGGAGGCACCATGCGGAAGACCACATTGGTTGTGTGCTGCGTCGCTCTTTTCATCGCATCTGCCGTCATGGCAGATGGCCAGCGGCTCTATGCGGATCCTTTTCTCCAGTGTGAAGACCCGGCGCTTGTGCTTCGAACCCCAGACCTCACGAACGAACCGGGGAATCACGTTGACTCCGTGAGTGTCAGCTTACCTGAGGAGCGACTGCTTCAAGCTCCGGGCGAAATTTCGATCCACGGGGTCGACTTGCGTGGCTACTCGATGGGCTACGCGTACATCGAGCAAGCCGGAGAGACCAACAACTCCTGCACCTACAAGTACAGAGAAATAGATAACAGCTTTCTCTTGGCCGGATGTGAGCTGATGGAAGGCGATGCTCCAAGTGCCATCCGAACCGGCAGCATGAGGCTCAAAGTTCCGGGCATGAGCGCCCTCTCGCGGGTCAGTGCGTACGCGCGCTTCAAGGGGAAGCAGAGTGAGGCCGGGTGCGCAGGGCGGGTGCCCCTCAATGGACAGAGGTTCTTCAATCGACCTGGGGCTTCAAAGCGGCTCTGGTTCGCCGTGGTCGACGAGGCGCTCATTGCTCCCGGTTCGGTCGTCAGCCTCGCGACTCAACTCGCGCAGTCGGTCAACGGCTCCCTCGAGGCGACCTACACAACGGGCCCGCTGGGGTTCGCAATCTGGACGACGGCAGTGAAGGCTCAGCAGCTGTCTCAGGACAGCCGCCTGCGCTTCGTCGAGAACCAGCCTTTCTTCAAGGGAATGGGCATTCGCAACGCGACCGGAACCGCTTGGGCACAGGACCGAATCGATCAGAGCGTGAGCGCGCCGTCGTGCCGGCCGACCTTCGGTTGAGGTACCCGGAGTATGATCCAGGCTCTCCGACCCGTCCCTCGGTGTTTGTGATCGACAACCTCGCCCGAACGTCGCACCAAGCTTTCGGAAACGTGGGCCTTCAACCAATTGACCCGAATCCTCAGCTTCCGTTGTGCCAGCCTGGCGAAGAGGCTTCTGAACACGGCACGGCCAGTGCGGGCGTCTTCGTCGGCAGCTACTCCGCGGCACAAGATGCTCCGCTCGCCGCGTACTCGGTCAAGGCGCTCGGCCGAGGCCTGGGTGCAGGCGGAACCATCGCTTGCGACGTCGGCGACGCGAGCCACGTCGCGAACGCACTTGCAATCGTCCAGATGCGGTCGGGGCCGGGCGACATCATCAACATGAGCCTGGGCGGAAGCGCCTTGTCCGGTTTCATCGAAATGCAGGTTCAGCAACTGCTGAACACAGGTCGAGTCGTCGTGGCAGCTGCCGGAAACGAGACCCAAGCGGTGAGCTACCCGCCTGCGAACATCCCCGATGTTCTCACCATCGGGGCCACGGACCAGAACGATGCGCGCTGGGTCTCGCTCTTCATTCCCGGCGAGGGAAGTAACTTCGGCCCAGAAGTCGAAGCCTACGCCCCGGGCTTTCAGGTCCTTGCCCCGACTGACAGTTCGGAC
>JANODF010000022.1:0-9410 GCA_031412555.1 Archangium sp.
CGATGAACTCCCTCTCCCTTCGGGAGAGGGTCGGGGTGAGGGCCTCACCTATCCGCGAATACTCACGCGCTGAACCCAGGCCACCGCGCCAAGCGTGACCACCGCACCCAACACCATCTGCAACGTCAGCGGTTCCCCGAGCACGACCACGCCCAACATCACCGCCACCACGGGGTTCACGACCCCAAAACTCCCCGCACGCGCGGGGGGCCACTCCTTCAACACCACCGCGAACGCCGCGAACCCCGCCACCGAAGCGAACACGGTCAACACCCCGATCGCACCAAGCGATGTCGGAGTCAGCGGCGAGTGCAACACCCCGAAATGCAGCGAGAGCAACCCGGCCAACGCCGCGCCCCCCGCCATCTGCACCGAGAGCTGACTGAACAGACCATTCACCCCGAGTGCCTGGGTGCGCCGCTGCAGCACGCTGGCCCCGGCAAACAGGAACGTCGCCAGCAGCAACGCCGCGATGCCGATCGCCTCACCCCGCACCTGGCCATCCGAAGGCCACAACAACAGCACCACGCCGCCCACGCCGAACGCCACGCCCCACCACGCGCGTCTCGGAGTGCGCGGCACGTCAGCGCCGAACGCCCCCAGACTTCCCAACGCGGCGAGCCACACGGAACCCAACGAGTGCATCACGCCGGTGACGCCCGACGACACGCTGCCTTGCGCGAAGGCGGTGAGCGCGTTGCTGCCGGTCATCATCATCATTCCGACGATCGCGTAACGAAGCGCGACCACGCCGCGGGGAAAACGTTCCTGCCGGGCCACGGCGATCAACGCGCACAACACCGAGGCCAGGCCGAAGCGCGTCATCACCAGCCCGACCGGAGTGAAGCTCGCCACCGCCAGCCGGATGAAGAGGTACGAAGAGCCCCACGCGGCGATCACGGTGAAGAAGGCAAACCAGGTGCGGGACTTCGGCTGCATGGCGGCCGACGCCTTAGCCCACCGTTCGCATCGAGCGCAGTTGAGATGCCACGCGCTGCGCGAGGCAGAAGTGACCCCTCGACTGCTCTCGGGGTGAACGGTTGTAAGGTGCGTTCAGATGTCTCTCTGCCAGGCCTGCGGACTTTGTTGTGACGGCAGCCTCTTCGTGCGCGTGCCGCTGGGCCCGGACGAGCAGGTGCCCGCGCTGAAGCTCGCCGTGGTGACCAACGCTCGAGGTGGCCGCCACGTGCCGCAACGCTGTGCTGCCCTCGAAGGCACGGTCTGCCAGGTCTACGAACAGCGCCCGCTCGCCTGCCGCCGCTACGAGTGCCTGCTCTTCGGCGCCTTGCGGGAAGGTGAAGTTTCGCTCCCCGAAGCGCTCACCGTGGTGCACCGCGCGCAGTCACTGGTGGTCGAGGCGCGCGTGGACTCTGCGCGAATCACCGATCGTGATGAGTACCTCACCTTTCATTTCGGGCGCCGGCCGTGAGGTGGTTCCCGCTGCTGCTCCTGCTCGGCTGTGAAACGAATGAGGTGCGCGCGTGGAGCGAGCGCCACGCCGACCTCGAACGCCGCAAAGCCGAACTGACCGAGCTCGAGGCCCGGGGGCCCGAGCCGCGCATCGAGGTGTTCCGCCACTCGCTCGACCTCGCCGCCTTCATCCGCGAGCACGGAGCTGGAGCGCGCCTCTTCGTCGAGCCAGGCGTCGTGCGTCTCGGCACCTCAGGCACCGTTCGACATTGCCGCGAAACGGTCGCCGCGCTCGCAGACCTGCGCTGGCTGACTCAGGAGTGGCGGCTGCGACTGGAGAACGGCCGCTGCGATTGGGAAGCGCGCACCGGCAAGGACTTCGCCACCCTCGAAGACGCGCTCGTGGCGCCACCCTCGAAGTGGGCTGCCCCTCCTTCGCAGCTGTTCTCGCGGGGCATGCCCGAGCTGAAGACGAAGGTCGAAGCGCTCGAACGCGAGGTGATCGCGCGCGAGACGCGGCTGGGAGCACAGGCCGTGTTGCAAGGCAAGCTCGACGCCATGCAGCCGTTGATCGACTCGTTGCATGCCCGGCCCGAGCCCTGTGACCTCGCCGTGCTCGATCGCGAGCTCGCTCAGGCCGAAGCCGATCAAGGCGCCTTGCTCGAAGTGGAGCGCTCCCGGCTCGTGCATCCACTCGAGCCGTTGACAGACTACCGATTGCGAGGCCTGGTGGAAGTGCACGACGGCATCGTCGCCTGGCACTGTGAGCCGTTGTGAGCGTTCACCCTGATCCACGCGCGCGCTGCGGCGGGGGCTGCGCGATCCCGAAGCCGTAGAGTGGGCCGTCGGTACACTTGCCTGGCCACTGGGTGAGATCTTTCGGCGCGCGCAACAACACGCCCGAGAGCAGCCCCTGAACGAAGCTCAAGTGCTCGAACAACGCGAGCGGGCCCGGCAGCGTCGCCTCCACCCGCACCATCGACTGATGCGCGGGCATCATCTGCTCGAGCCGTGACCACAACTCCGGCGCGTCATCGGGGCGCGTGAAACACATCCACGGGCCTTCTTCGTGAAAGCGCTGTTGCCACGGGCCGTGCGCGAGCTGGAGCACGTCGAACGCCGGCGGCGGCTCGGTCCACCACGCCTCCATCCAGGTCCACGCGAGCAGCTCGAGACAGTGCGCGTACCAACCGGTCGCGACGAACGGTGCGCGTTTCCAATCCAGCGGCCAACGCTCTGCCAACGCGAAGCCCCTCAGCTGCGCGGCCTGCACCGCGCGCGGAAGCTCATGCACCATCGCCGGGAGTTCTTTCCCCGCGCCTTCGATGCCCAGGCGCGCCAGCGCGAACGCCGCGGCCGTCGGACCTTCCACCCGCACCAGCAGGTCGCGCTCTTCGATGGGCGGCAACGTCCACACCAGGCCGCCTGCCGCGATGAATTCCTCGAGGCGTTCATCAGCCGCGGACAACGAGGTGATCAGCAGCGCCTGCTGAAATTCCCGCACCCGGGCCAGCGCCAGCGTCGCGTTGGGGCAGAGCCCTTGCGAGAGCAGCACCAGCGTCTGCCCCTGCATGCGCACCTCGTCGGAGAGAAAGGCCGACAGCGGCACCTGCGTCACCGGAATGCGCAGCTCGTGACGAAACCACGGCTCCAACGATCGCGTCACCGCTTCACTTGCGCCGATGCCGGTCAGCACCACGCTCGAGGAACCGAGGTGCCGCAGCCCTTCCGGCGGCGCCACGTGGATCATCTGCCGCAGAATCTCAGGCACGTGGCGAACGCGGCGCTCCAGCTCGAGCACGGAGGCATGCATCAGTGCCCTCCCATCGCAGTGACGTCGATCTTCGAGTCTTTCATCGAGGCCAGATAGGCCAGTAGCGCGTCGAGCTCGGCTTCACTCAGGTGCGGTGAAGGCGGCATCACCGAGATCCGGAAGTCGAAGGGATTTCGAATCCACGCGCGCAGGAACGCTTCGTCGCGATACTCGGTGACGTTCTTCGGCACGTTCAGCTCGGGGCCCACGTGGCCGCCTTGTTGGTTGATGGAGTGGCACTTGAGGCACTGCTCGCGAAAGACCTCGAAGCCCTGCAGCACCTGCGCCTCTTTCGAGCGCGGCACCACCAGGGGAAACACCGTCTCGAAGGGCTCGATGGCGATGCTGGCCAACGCCCAGGGCCGCGGGTGCGTGGTGGGGTCGATCTGCTCTTCGCCCTTCCAGACCAGGTACCACGGCGCGGGGTCGGCCTTCTTCGGGCCGATCGGCTCCCACGCGCCTTGCGCATCAGCGAACGCGAGGTACGCGCCGCCTTCGAGCAGCCGCGCTCCCGAGACCAGCACCGTGTAGCCATCGCTGGCTCGTAAGGTGAACTCCTTGCGGCTCAGCTCGCCTTCGGGAAAGGCGATGCGCAACACGGGCCCGAGCGGCAGTGCACGCCAGCGTTTGGGGCGCTGGTAGTAGGGGTCGAAGCCCGACACGTTCTCTTCAGGCACGCGTTGCCTCAGCTGCGCCAACGAGAAGCGGCCGCGATCAAGACCATCTTCGGAGAAACTCAACGTTGCACTGGCCTGGCCCGGCGACGGTGGGGTGTGCGCGCACGAGAGCAACAGTGCGCAGGCGAGCAACCTCATGTGGTGGCCTCCAGCGGCGCTCGCACCGCGGCGAAGATGAGAAACAGTCCGTAGTAGAGCGCGTTGGGGAGCAGGCGCAGGCCGTAGCCGAGCTCGATCCCCGAGAGGATCAGCACGTCGCACACCACCCACAGCGCGTACTGCACCAGAAAAAAGCCCAGCAGGCTGGTGGCGTACCAACCCAGCGCGGGGCTGGTGGCGCTGCGCGACGGATACCGAAGCACCAGCAGCACCGCGGCGAGCCCCACGAAGAGCAGCTCGTAGGCGAGGTAGATGCGGCGCAGGTCGCGGAAGTCGGCCGGGAACGAGCGAATGACGATGGCCTGCGCGATCGGCACCAACAGGCTCAAGATCACGGCGAGCGCGGTGGCCACCTTCCACCGGCGGTCGTTGCGAAAACGTTCGAGCAAGACGAACAGCCGCAGGTCGCCCAGCACCACGAAGCCGATCGACACGTTCTGCGCGAGCCCGCCTGTGAGCGGCGTCAGTGCACCGGTGAGCCACGCATCGAGCGCGGTGAGCGCCGTGAACAACAACAACGAGCGGCGCAGCGGTCCATCAGGCAGCCGTTGCACCACCACCACGGCCGCGAGGGCGCAGAGCGCGAACGCAAGCCCCGGGTGATGCCAGGCGCTGTCATGGATCCCCCGCCATCCAACAGACATGGCGCGATGTAATACCCACGCCGGGCCACTGCTCAGCGTCACCAGATCTCGCCGCCAATGTCCCCAGGTCTTCCGTGGTCCTCAGGTAACGATCTGCAGGAGCGCTTCCGCCAGCTGGGGCAAATCGGTGCAGCGGTACTCCACCGGGCGTTGCGGCAGACAGTCGCGCACCGTCTCTCTCCAACGAGGGGGAATCGCGCCTTCACCCAGCGTCGCGCCGAGCAACGCGCCGACGATCGCCGCGTTGGTGTCGGTGTCACCACCCATGCGGACCGTCTGCACCAGCCCGGCTTCGAAGTCGTTGCCGTGAAGAAGGTGAAAGAACGCGTGCTGCAAGGCGATGCGCACCCAGCCCTGATCATCTTCGCCGTCCGACTTCGGCAAGCCGTGGGCGGCGGCCTCCAGCGTGGTGCGCACCGGTGAGTCGGCCGCGAAGCGCAACGCGCGTTCGTACAACGCGGCGCCGGAAAGCCCGGTGGTGATCGCGTCGGCGATGGTGGTCACGTACACCGCGCAGGCCGCCTGGCAGACGGCATCAGGGTGGCTCAAGGTGCTGTCCGCCGCGGCGAGCTGGGCCAACTCCCCCCGCGGTAGCGCTGCGCCGAAGATGCCCAGCGGGCTCGAGCGCATCAGCGAGCCGTTGGCCTGGGTCTTCTGGTGGGCGCGTGTTCGCATGCGCTCCGCCAGCCCGGGGCCCGTCGCCAATCCGCGGCCGAAGGCTTGATCGGTGGCCATGCCGCAATCGAAGGGGCCCGAGGTGCGCCAGCGCACGTAGGCGGCCGCGGCGTCTTCCGGGTCGTAGCGGCCTTGCTTCACCAGCGAGCGCGCCAGGCTCAAGGCCAGCTCGGTGTCATCGGTGATCTGCCCGGGCACCAGCAGAAACGGCCCTTCGCCGATGAGCTCCTTCGGCCATGCATCGGGCGGGCGCCTGGCGATCCGCGCGGCGCTGCAGAACTCCACCGTGGTGCCCAGCGCATCGCCCACCGCTTGTCCCCACAAGGCGCCGCGGGCTCGCTCGAGTTTGGTGGTCACGGACATAAAGTCACAGGAACTTTAATAGGAGTCAATGCGTCAATCGCACGAAGTTGGGTGCTTGTCGGAGCGTCGATGCGGCGGTACGCGAAGCCACATGAGCTTTGACGTCGCCATCATCGGAGCAGGCCCCGGTGGCGCGGCCGCCGCCGTTGCGCTCGCGCAGCTGGGTGTGACCAACGTGGCGCTCCTCGATCGCGAGGGCTTCCCCCGCGACAAGACCTGCGGTTCGGGCCTCTCCCCCAACGCGCTCAAGGTCATCCAGTCGCTGGGCATCGGCGAGCGCGTCAAAGAACTTGGTTACCCCATCAACGCCGTGCGCATCGTCACGCCCGGCGGCCGCGAGCTGCGCATCGCCAGTGATGCCGCAGCGGTGGTGCTGCTGCGAAAGCACTTCGATCACCTGCTCGTCGAGCGCGCTCAGTCGCTGGGCGTCGAGCTCATCACGCCTTTCCGTGCCGCCGCGTTGATCGAAGAGAACGGCCGGGTGTGTGGCGTGCGCAGCTTCGAAGGCCAGGAGCTCCACGCGAAGTACGTGCTCTTCGCCGACGGCGCGCACTCGGTCTTCAGCCAGGACAAGCGGCCCAAACGCAGCATCTCCACCCTGATGGGCTGGTGGGAGAACTTCGAGAGCGCGCCACACACGCTCGACATGATCTTCGACAAAGACCTGGCGCCTCTCTACGGGTGGATGTTCCCGGAGACGAAAGGCGGCCGGGTGAACATCGGCATCTGCGTCGACGGGCAGGACGAGGCGGGCGAGAAATCGACCCGAAACCTGCGCACCACCTTCGAGCGTTTTCTCGAGCGCCACTATGGAAAGCGCCTGGCGACAGCCTCCCAGGTGGGCACGTGGAAGGGCCACCCCATCGTGTACACCACGTGGATCGGCGAGATGACCCGGCCCGGCGGGCTCTACCTGGGCGAGGCCGCGCGCATCACCCACAACGCCACCGGTGAGGGCATCAGCCAGGCGATGGAGTCGGGCGTGTTCGCCGCCGAAGCGCTCGCCTCCGTGTTGAAGAGCGGCGTGCGCGAAGAGAAGGCGTGGAGCGCGTACGTGCAGCGCCACCGTCGCCGTTTCACCGGCGCCTTCATCGCGGGCCATGCGCTGCGCGCGGTGATCGACTCGCCGATGCTCGACGACGTGGCCGACGTCTACAACCAGCCGCTGGTGCGCAAGCTGGTGGTCAAGCTGCTGGGCAGCGCGCTGGCGGGCAGCACCGTGAACGACCAGGCTGCATGAGCGTGCATTGCCGCGGCCGTGGAGCGATGGTGGCGCTCAACTCCGCATGAAAATGAAACGCGCTGCTCTCATCGTGTTGGTCGTCGCCATCGCCCTGGTGGCCGCGTTGGCCGTCTCGCTGCTCGACCCGCCTCGCCGGGCGCGCCCTGACGGGTGGCGCAGCGCCTGGGACAGCCTTCCCCTCATCAAAGAGGGAGCGTGGGCAGTCGACACCCTGCAACGCGGGGTGGTGCAGGGCGAGTTCTTCCTGGCCACCGACGAGCTGGCCCAGTGCGTGCGCAAACACCGCGGCGGGGAGGGCGCCACCGTGATGCTCGAGCTGCTGGTGGAGACCGAACACGGCCAGACCCACTTCGAGTTCGTCGACGCCGAAGCGCGCTCCGAGCTGCCGGCGGGACTGGTGTCGTGTGTCACCCGGGCTTTGGAAAATGCCGCGCCATTACCGACACCTGCGTTGCCTGAAGGCACCCGCTGGCGGCTCGAAGTGAGCTTCCTGGTGCCCCCGGTGGCAGACCTGCCCCGGGTGCCCTGGTGGGAGCGTTTCATTCCTGAAAGGTGGCGCTCGGGGCGCTCCTCGGGGGCCCACGTCGGATGAGGAGGGGCACTCGCTGACGTTTTCGGGTATTGGCGCTGCATGACGCAGCTGTCCGACTTCGAATCGCTTGGCCTCTCCCCGGCGAGCCTCACCGCATTGACTCGTGCTGGCTACGAGAAGCCCACGCCCATTCAGGCGCAGACCATTCCCCACGCGCTGGCCGGCAAAGACGTGATCGGCTGCGCCGCCACGGGTACCGGCAAGACGGCCGCGTTCGTGTTGCCCATCGTCGAGCGTCTCCACAACAAGAAGGGCCTGCGCGCCCTCGTGCTGGCGCCCACCCGCGAGCTCGCGTTGCAGATCGCCGAACACTCCACGCGTTTCGGCGCGCCTCACGGCGTGAAGACCGTGGTGCTCATCGGCGGCGTCGGCATGGGCCCGCAGATCGAAGGCCTCAAACACGCGCAGATCTGCGTCGCCACGCCGGGCCGGTTGATCGACCACATGGGCCAGGGCACCGCGGTGCTCGCCAACGTCGAAGTGTTGGTGCTCGACGAAGCCGACCGCATGCTCGACATGGGGTTCAAGCCGCAGCTGACCCGCATCCTCGCGAAGGTGCCCCGCCCGCGGCAGACGCTGCTGTTCTCGGCCACCATGGCCGGTGAAGTGGCGGAGTTCGCCAAGCAGCACTCGAAAGATCCGGTGCGCGTCGAAGTGGCCCGCAGCGGCACCACCGCCAGCCGCGCCACCCAGTGCGTGTACGAGGTGGGGCAGAACGACAAGACGCCGCTGCTCCTCTCGCTGCTCGCGCAGGGTGAAGAGAGCACGCTGGTCTTCACGCGCACCAAGCGCCGCGCCGACAAGCTCACCAAGTCGCTCGAGAAGGCCGGGCACGAGGTGGAGCGCATTCACGCCAACCGCAGCCAGAGCCAGCGCAAGTACGCGCTCGATGGTTTCAAGTCGGGCAAGTTCCGCGTGCTGGTGGCCACCGACATCGCGGCCCGCGGCATCGACGTGGCCGAGATTGGTCACGTGGTGAACTTCGATCTCCCCCACGTGCCGGAAGATTACGTGCACCGCGTCGGCCGTACCGCGCGCGCGCAGGCCAGTGGTCACGCGTCGGCGTTCTGCGCGCCGGAAGAGCGTGAGCTGCTGCGCGACATCGAGAAGCTGCTGCGCAACAAGGTGCCCCGCTCGGAAGTTCCGGTGACCGACCCGGTGTTCATCGCCGCGGCGGCCGCTGAGCGCACCCGCCAGGCTGATCCGGGCCCGCGTGGTCACGGTCACGGCGTCTCGCAGCGCCCGGCTGGTTCTCAGCCCGGTCGTCACGCCCGCTCGCACCCCAAGAAGCCGCACGCCAGCGGCGGTGGTGGTGGTGGTGGTGGTAGCGCCAGCAGCACGGCCGCGGCAGCAGGCGGCACCAAGCCCTCGGGCCAGTCGATGTTCCGCGGTGGTCCTCGCGGCCGTCGCTGAACAAAAGTTGAAAACGCCCTCTCCCATCGGGAGAGGATCGGGGTGAGGGTCGAACGACTTCCTCCGAGAACGGGTGATGAGCCCTCCGTGGAACGAGCGGTGCACTGACGTCGGCGCATGCCCAGGTCCACCCGCTGGTCTGAAGGCCTTCGTCGCCGCTCCCTGGAAATTCAGGCGGTGGAAGCGGTGGCGCCATGAGCCGGGTGCCCCCGGCCGCTGCGCTGACCCGCCCCGGTTTCGAGGCGGTGCTCTTCGACCTCGATGGGGTGGTCACCCGCACCGCCGATGTGCACGAGGCCGCGTGGCGAGAGACCTTCGATGGCTTTCGCAGCGCGTGGATCGCGCAGGGCCGGCCAGCCTTCCCCCCTTTCACTCAGGCCGACTACCGGGCGTACGTCGACGGCCGCCCTCGCCAGGACGG
>JANODF010000023.1:0-10153 GCA_031412555.1 Archangium sp.
GGGCGCGCGGGTCTCGTCGATGCTCACGGGCTCGGCTTCGGGTGGGAGTACGGTCACCATCGTGGGCAACCCCTCCAGTCAGGTCGATCGTTCCGGTGGTTCACAGATCAGCTTCGGCGCACCCTGAGCACCGACGGTGAGCGCTTCGGTCGAACAGCTCTACGAGAAGTACGGACCGATGGTGCTGCGGCGCTGCCGCAAGCTGCTGCGTGACGAGGCGCGCGCGGTCGACGCGATGCACGACGTGTTCGTGTTGATGCTGCGCAACGAACACCTGGAAGGCGGCTCGTCGTTGTTGTTTCGCCTGGCGACGAACGTGTGCCTCAACCAACTGCGCAGTGTTCGCCGCAAACCGGAAGACGCGAACGACGAGCTGGTGTTGTCCATCGCGCAGGAGCTCGACCTCGAGTCGCGCACCCAGGCCCGCAGCTTCCTGGCCCGGCTCTTCGCGGATGAGCCCGAGACGACGGCCACCATCGCGGTGCTGCACTACCTCGACGGCATGACGTGGGACGAGGTCGCGGTGGAAGTGAACATGTCGGTGTCGGGTGTGCGGAAGCGCGCGCGCGGCATCACGGAACGAGTGAAGTCCTTGCAGGAGAAGAACCCGTGATCGCTGACTGGATGCTCGAGCGCTACCGGCTCGGAGAATTGAGCGCCGACGACAAGGCGCGCGTCACCGCGGCCCTCGCAGCCGATGCGGCCCTGCGCGCGCGGCTGCAGGAACTCGAAGCCGATGACGCGGCCACCCTGGCGGCGTATCCGGCGCGGCAGGTGGCGGCGCGAATCATTCGCAGCACTCCGGCGGAGCAGAAACACCCGGCCCCGCTCTGGCTGCTGCCCGCCTTCATCCTCGCTGGCGCGGTCACCATCGGCATCGTGGTCTTCCCCACGAACTCCGGCGACGACGTGGTGCGCTTCAAGGGAGACCCCGCGCTGCGGCTGTTCCGCAACGGCGCGAAGGACCCCGAGCGGCTGGTCGACGGCGCGAAGGTGAAACCGCACGACGTGGTGCAGGTGGCCTTCGAGCTGGCCGGTGCACCACACCTGATCATCGTGAGCGTCGATGGAGCAGGCCACGCCACCCTGCACTGGCCCCTCGATGGAAAGACCGCCGCCGCGCCCGGCTTCAAGGCATTGCCGCAGGCCTTCGAGCTCGATGACGCGCCCGGCTTCGAGCGCTTCTTCCTCATCACCGCTGATCAGCCGCTCTCCGTTCCAGAAGTCCTGAAGGCGGCCGAAGGTGCGACGCGCACGGGCCTTCTTCCGCTGCCTGCTTCGATGGCGCAGCGTTCTCTTCTGCTCGACAAGGTGTCTCCGTGATCGCCACCCTCGCTTTGAGTCTGCTGGTTGCCCAGGCCCCGCCTGCCACCTTGCGCCGCTTCGCACTGGTGGTCGGTGCCAACGATGGCGGGCGCGAGCGCGTCACGCTGCGCTACGCCAACACCGACGCGCGGGCGATGTCGAAGGTGCTCACGCAGCTCGGCGGTGTTGACGCGCGTGACGTGCTGGTGGTGGAAGATCCGTCGCCGTCTTCTCTCGCTCAGGCGCTCGACGCATTGCAGGGCCGCCTCGCGGGAGAACAAGCAGGCACCTCGCGGCTCGAGGTCTTCTTCTATTACTCAGGTCACAGCGACGAAGAGGGCCTGCTGCTCAAGGGAGAACGGCTCCCCTACACCACCCTGCGCGCGAAGCTGGAGGCGTTGCCGGCGGTGGTGCGCATCGCCGTGCTCGACTCGTGTGCTTCGGGCGCCTTGAACCTGCTCAAAGGCGGTGCACCGCGGCCGTCGTTTCTGGTCGACGCGTCGTCGTCGCTCAGTGGCCACGCGTTCCTCACCAGCTCGTCGGCCGATGAAGCCGCGCAAGAATCGGAGCGGCTCAAGGCGAGCATCTTCACGCACTTCTTTCTCTCGGGCCTGCGCGGTGCGGCGGACACCAGCCGCGATGGCCGCGTCACCCTGGCCGAGGCGTATCAGTACGCGTTCGCCGAGACCCTCGCGCGCACCACCTCGACCAGCGCCGGGCCGCAACGCCCGGGTTGGGACATTCAGCTCGTCGGTACCGGTGACCTGGTGCTGACCGACCTGCGCGCGGCCGACTCGAAGCTGGTGCTCGATGCGCAGCTCGGTGGGCGCGTGAACGTGCTCGGCGCGAACGGTGGCCTGGTGGTGGAGGTCGCGAAGACGGCGGGCAAGCCGGTCGAGCTCGGGCTCGAGGCCGGTGAGTACCGCGTGGTGGTCGACGACGGAGCAGGTCACATCGGTGAAGCGAAGTTGACGCTCGCGTCGCAGGGCTCGCAGGTGCTCAGCAAGTCATCGCTCACCAGCACCTCCATCGAAGCGACGGTGCGTCGGGGTGATGCGCCCGAGAGGCCGTATCTGCCGGTCGACGTGGCGTTCGTTCCTCCGCTGAGCATCTCGGGCGGCTTCTCGCAGCCGCCGCGGGTGAACTTCGGTTTTGGTGTCATCGGTGTGCGCGTCGGTGCGGTCGACGGCGTGGTGATCGGCAGCGTGGGCGCGTGGGTCGACGACGCGCTCAACGGCCTGGGCATCGGCGGTGCGTTGCTCAAGACGGGTTCGCTCACGGGCGTGGGCCTCGGTGGTGCGGTGTTGGTGGCCACGGGTGACGTGACGGGCGTGACGGCCTCCGCGGTGACCATCGCGACGAAGAACCTGACCGGCCTTCACCCTGCAGCCGTGAGCATCGCGGGCGGGAACATGGTGGGCGCGCAGCTGAGCGCAGCCAACTTCGCGGGTGGTGACGTGCGCGGTACCCAGCTCGGCGTGGTCAACGTGGCGGGCGGAACGTTCGGTGGGTTGCAGGGCTCGGTGCTGAACATCGCCGCGGGTGAAGCGTGGGGCGCGCAGGTGGGGGTGCTCAACATCGGCGGCGACGTGACGGGTACGCAGATTGGCGTGTTGAACATCGCGAAGTCGGTGAGCGGTACGCAGATCGGCGTGGTGAACATCGCGCAGACGAGCGACGCGCCGATTGGGCTCCTCAACATCATCACGCGCGGCAACCTTCATCTCGCGGCGTGGACGAACGAGACCTCGGTGGTGAACGTGGCGGTGAAGGCGGGCGGCAAGAACGTCTACAGCTTCTTGATGGGCGGCCTGAATCCACGCGGGGCGAACGGGCGGATCAACTTGAGCTACGGCCTGGGCCTCGGCGTGCGCGCGCGTTTCGGTCGCTGGTACGGCGAGCTCGAAGGCTCGTTCGAGGATCTGCACCAGCCGGGGTTGGCGTGGCAGTCGTCGGTGTTCAGCACCGGTGCGCGACTCAACGTGGGCTTTCAGTTGTTCGAGCGCATGGCGGTGTTCGCGGGGCCACAGTTCCACACGCACATCGCGATCAACACGATGCAAGACGTGAGAACACTTTCACCGTGGGGCTTCGACGTGTCGGATCGCGTGAAGCTGGTGCCCGGCTTCGTGCTGGGAGCGCAATTCCTCTAATGAACTCCCTCTCCCCTCCGGGGTGAGGGGCTAGAACCACTTCTCAGAATCCACGAAGCAAGCAAACGAAAGCGAGCGCGGAAGCGGGCCTGAAACCAAGTCCAGCACTTCGAGTGGCTCACGGCCGAGACTGACCGATGCCGACCGTCGAACTCGAAAGTGAAGCCAGAGCAGGCGCCCATCGACATCGATGAGAAAGCTGAACGTCTCACCATCGAGCCCGCCGCCCGTATTCTCGACCCGACGCTCAATGAGTCGGGACGCTCGACCGTGAAAGACGCGGAACCGAAACGGTTCGGCTTTGTCTCGAGTCTCTTCCCAGCCGACGACAAACCACTGTTCGCCCGAACCACGCGCCGCAAAAGTGACCGCGAGTTCCGTGGAAACGACGACTGGCCATCGAAGGCTTTCAGCACGGAGTTCGGGTTCGAGGTCCGGAAGAGGTACCGCCCCATTTACCTTGCCACCACGACTCAACGTTTCGCTGAGCCGGGTGAGCACCTGCCCCCCAGGGAGCCGAAAGGTCGCTCCCATCCGATGGTCTCCGTAACCGAACTGAGACCCCTTGGTTACCGAACGAAGCACGTGACCAAACACATCCAGTTCCAACAGCCATTCGCTGTACGGCGTCCTCTCCTCGACCACGAAGCGGCTTCCACCCAACCGTCCGGCGGCGAGCACGCGCTTCGGAGCTGAAGTCAGGCTGAACGCTGGATCGAAAGGCGCACAGCGCATCGCGGTCACCTCCGTCGGAAACAGCCACTCGACAAACGGCCCTGCTTCCGCGACGAGCCAGTCGCGCACCAACGGCTCATCGCGCAACCACGCCGAGTACCCAGCACGGATCTGCCCTCCCTCCACCTCTGTCGGTATGCGCTGCTCACACAGCGACTTGATCAGCAGCGCGCTTGCTTCATGCGGCAGTCGTTTCGGATCAACCGGGGGACTGAACGTTCCCAACTTGCTGCGCGTGCTCAACACACGTCGCTGAACATGGCCGCCATCGAGGGGCACGGTGATCTCCGTCGAGGGTGACTCGAGCGAATACGACACCACCCCGGTCGGCCGCGCCGCCGCGCGGAAGTCGAAGTAGCGCACCGCCGGAGCACCCGACGGAGGCCAACTCACCGGAATCGGCGGCGTGAGATACGCGCGCGGATCAATCGGCGCACCCGCAGCTGCCACTGCTTCCTCGACGCTCAAACATCGCGACTCGGCCAGGCCGGTCATCGACCACAACGCGACGGCGATCCATGCAACGCGGCCCATGTCGTGACGTTCGTACGACAGATCCGAGCTTCGTTCAGCCTCTCCTCTGGCCGCGCGCTGTGCCCTGAAGGCCCCTCACCCGGCCCTTCGGGCCGACCTTTCCCCGCTGCGCAGGGAGAGGTGGCGCGTTGCACCTGACCTGCGCTTCGATGACTTCATGAGCGGAAGTTCACACGCGCAGCACAGCTACACCCGTTGCGTCGTCAGCCTGAACGCCGGCATCAGCATCTCCTGGGCACCCGACCCCTCCGGCTCGTACGAGCACGGCCAGCGCCACCACCAACGTGAAGAAGACGACTTTCGCGGCCGCCTCGAGCGGGCCGCGCCCGGAATCGAAGTGCTCTTCGACGAGTTGGAAGAGCGGGGCCACGTCTTCACCGCCCCCGACGAGCCCGGCTTCAAGGACCCGCAGCGGGGCGCCAACGGAATGATCGAGATGTGTGAAGTTCAGCTTGTCTGCACGCCCAAGCTGACCGACCCTTCGTTGGCAGCAATTGCAGAGCGAATCTCGAAGCTCCTGTAAGTTTCCAGTCAGATGGTTTCGCCAGTTCGACCGGGTGCGCTTCACACCAGCGCACAGTACGAAGGAGCGCCGCGCAGCCACGAAGGAATGCCCCGATGAGCGACTCCCCGATGGAGCGACTTGAACAAGCGTTGGGCCGCTTCAAAGACGACGACGTCGTGCCCGGTGGTCTGCTTCGGGTGGAAGACCTGCGCACCGTGGTCGCCGTCGCCAAAGACGCCCGGTCCTGGTCAGACGACGTCACCCGGCTGGTGGCGCGGATTCGGGAACTCGAAGCCGAGCTCGCCGCCGAGACCGCGCTGGCCGACATGGCCGAACACTCCCTGGCCACCGCGCACGCCATCTACGCGGAAGGCGTGGAAGAAGCCGCCGAACGCTCACGCGAGTGGACCCTGCACGCCATCAAGAAGGGCCTGCACGAGAAGCCGCTCGAGAAGTCAGCCGACGAGCTCTGCGCTCCGGCGCGCAACCTCACCGCGGCACAACTGCTGCGGCCCTGGACGCATTGATCAGCCCTTCGAGGGCGAAGAACACCAGGCTCATCCAGATGAGTCCGAAGCCGGTCCAGCGCAGCGGCGACATGTGCTCGTGAAAGAAGAACACGCCGCAGAGGAACTGCAGCGTGGGCGCGAAGTACTGCAACACCCCCAGGGTGCTCAGCGGCACACGGTTGGCGGCGGCACCGAAAGCGACCAGCGGTAACGCGGTCATCACGCCCGCTCCCACCAGGAGCAGCTCACGCGAGAGTGGCACGTGACCGAACGAGCCTGTGCCCTGCACCTCGAGCACCACCAGGTACAGCAACGCCGGAGTGACCAGCACGCCCGTCTCGAAGCTCAGGCTCTCCACCGCGCCGACGCCCGCGCGTTTCTTCACCAGGCCGTACAGCGCGAACGACGGCGCCAGGCCCAACGCGATCCACGGCGGTCTTCCGTAGTCGACGCTGAGCACCAGCACCGCCACCAACGCACCACCCAGCGCGAGCCATTGGCCTCTTCTCAGCCGCTCACCCAGGAAGGTGACGCCGAGCAGCACCGAGATGAGTGGGTTGATGAAGTAGCCGAGCGAGGTCTCCACCACGTGACCTGCGTTGACCGCCCAGATGTAGAGCAGCCAGTTGAACGAGACGAGCACCGCCGCGAGCGTGAGCCAGGCCAGCTTGCTGCGCTGCGCCTGCCGCAACCAGCCGAGCTTGCCGGTGACCACCAGCAGCGCGACCACCACGCCCAGCGACCACACCACGCGGTGCGCGAGGATCTCCAGGGCGCCGATGGGCTTGAGCAGGGGCCAGTAGAGAGGGAAGAGCCCCCACATCAAATAGGCGCTCACGCCCCACACTACGCCGCGCCGGTGTTCGCTCACGGGCGGCCTTGTAGCGAGTCGATCGCGGGAATGCCCGTCGACGTTGCCGCCCGAAGCGGAGGTGGCATCTCGACTGCGCTCGATGCGAACGGTGGGTGGACCCCATCTCCGGGTTGGGAACTCGCCTCGCGCCTCACTACATTCCGCGCTCCCATGAAGATCGACTCCGCGCTCGCCACCCGCCTCGCCCCCTGGGGCTTCGACAACACCCAACTCGACACCTTCATCACCCGCCTCGCCCAGGCCGCCACCAGCAACGCGGTCACCGGCAAGCTCACCCCGCCGGCTCCCGAAGACGTGCGTGCGCTCCCCGAGCCCGGCAGCGAAGCGCACCGCCGCCTGGTCAAGCTGGGCAAAGAGGCCATCGCCGCGAAGAAGGTGGGCGTGGTCATTCTCGCGGGCGGCATGGCCACCCGATTCGGGGGCGTGGTGAAAGCGGTGGTGCCGGTGCTCGAAGACCGCACCTTCTTGAAGCTCAAGCTCGACGACGTGCGCCAGGCGGGGCCCGACGTGCCGGTGTACGTGATGAGCAGCTTCGCCACGCACGAACGATTGCTCCAACACGTCGAAGAGCTCGGCGCGAAGAACGTCGAAGTGTTCGCGCAGTTCGTCTCGTTGCGCCTGACGCCGCAGGGTGAGCTGTTCAAAGAGTCAGATGGCGACGTCTCGCCGTACGCCACGGGCCACGGTGACCTCACCTTCGCGCTGCGCAAGAGCGGGTTGTTGGCGAAGTTCCGCGCGGCGGGCGGCACGTTGTTGATGATGTCGAACGTGGACAACCTCGGCGCGACGCTCGACCCGGCGGTCATCGGTGCACACCTCGAACGGGGTGTGGCGCTCTCGGCCGAGGTGGTGCGCAAGGCGAAAGGCGACAAGGGCGGAGCACCCGCGCGCCTGAACGGCACGCCGCAGATCATCGAGGGCTTCCGCTTCCCGGCCGACTTCGATCAAGACTCCATCCCCGTCTTCAATACGAACACCTTCGTGATGGACGCAGCGGCGATCGATCGCGACTTTCCGCTCCCGTTCTACAAGGTGGAGAAGAAGGTCGACGGCGCGACGGCCGTGCAGTTCGAGCGCCTGGTGGGAGAACTCACCGCCTTCCTCCCCTCGACCTTCCTCGAGGTGCCGCGCGAAGGCGCCGAGTCGCGTTTTCTGCCCGCGAAGGATCCCGAAGAGCTCGCGGGCCGGCTCTCCACCATCCGTCTGGTGGCCGACTCGAATCGTTGGTCGCGGTGAAACGGTGACGATTCCCATGCGCAGAATGCGCGTGCTTCGTACTCATGCCTCCGCGGCTGTCGTTCGCAGTTGAGCGGATGCCCCGAAGGCGCTGCGTGCTCCCCCGACGCGCGGCGCCTTCGCCTTTTCCGGCTCGAGCGTGCGGATGCTCCACGATGACGTGCGTTTGAGTTCGACGACGACGCGGGTCAAGAACGACCCGATGCGGTCACGGACTTTCCACGTCGAACACCACGGTCATCTGCGAGGTCACCGTCAACTCGCGGTTCGCGAATGAAGTGACGGCCGGACCTTCCGGGGGAACGTTGAAGGTGCCAGCGGGCAGGTTCTCCACCACGGGCGTGTGGTCGTTCACGCTGCTGGGTAGACCCAGCTTCGCGCCGAGCGCTTCGATGACGCCCTTCGCCCGCTCACGCGCCGAGGCCGCGGCCAGCACGCGCACCTTCGTCTCGTAGACCCGGTGCTCGGTGTTCTGCAGGTAGACGGGGCCAGACTGCGTTGCACCCGCGCGCACCGCGGCGGTCAGCGCGTCGTCGAGCTTCGCCATGTCCGTGATGGTGAGCAGCACGGAGCGGTTGAGGATCTGGCCGATGACTTCGTTGCCGCGGTACTCGGGTGAGAGGCCCGCTTCGTTGATCACGATGTTGCGCGGCTCGACCCCCGCCTCGCGGCACGCACGCAAAAGCCTGGCGAGCTTGTCGTCGCTCACCTTCCTCACGCCGGCCACGTCGCGGTGGGTGGTGGTCAGCATGAAGGTGGCCAGCGCCTGATTGGGGCGGAAGGTCAGCTTCGCGTCACCCACCATGGTGATGCTGCGCGGATTCGGGTTGGGCGTCGCGGCGAGGGCGAGAATCAGCAGAGTCGAGAGCACGGGCGGCTTGAACGGGTGGGCCTTCGGATCGATCTAGCCCGACTCAAATCACGTTCTGCGTGAGGCGAATCAGGCCTACTTCGTCGTGAACAGCCCGGCCGCCACCCCGATGAACTTCTCGAAGCCCGCACCCATCACAGGCACGTCGAGGAACTCGGTGATGAACCGCCGGTCTTTCTGCTTGTAGTCCGGACACACGAACGGATGTTCGTGCACACCCAGCGCGATGGTCTCGACGCGCACGCCGGTATCCCGATGCAGGCCCTGCATGGTGTTGAGCACCGCCCCCGCAGGAATGACGTCGTCGTTCGAGTTCGCGACCGCCACCAACCGCGGGGCGATCTCCTTCAGGCGCGCCTCCAGCCTCGCGCGCTCCGACTCTTCCCCGAACAACGCACGGAACCAGCGCCCTTCTTCATGCTCTTCCAACCAGTGGGCCAGGCGCGGCGTGGCGAGCCGCTGAGTGAAGCGCACGTAGAGCTTCATCAGCGAAATCTCACACGCCATGTCCATGATCAGCCGCGTGGAGAGGTGCGTGCTGCGCAGCACCGCACCCGAAGCGAACAACACGCAGCGGCTGTCTTTGAACAACCCGTCTTCATCGCCGAGCATCAAGCCCAGCGACAGGTAGCCACCCGCGGAGTACCCGAGCAGATCGATCTGCGCCGCGGGATCCACGTACGGGTGTTCGCCCGCGCGAATCTGGCGGACCAGGTCGGTCACGTCGCCATACGACTGCAACCCGCCCCAGAAGAACCGCTCGGGGTGGGTGTCGAGCCGCTCGCTGAGCACACAGTTGAACGCGTGCACGTTCTCGTTGCGCGCCACTTCCTGCCGGCGCGCGAGGTGCTGCTTGATCTCCCGGCCCCAGTTCGGCTCGACGCGGTTGACGTGAAACGACAGGGGGAAGAGCGCCACCGCGGCGCCGGTCTGCCGCCACAGCTGGTACGCCCAGGGCACGTACTTCGAGTAGCTCCGCTCGTTGAGCCCGTGCAGCAGGATGATCAGGTGCTTCGAGCGGGCCGCCTCACCATGCCCGCGCAGCAGCGGATAGCGGAACTCGAGGTTGTCCTTCAGCTCGCAGTCAGCGGTGCCATCGGACGCCGGTTCACCACCAAAATCCTTCTCGTGGAACTCGCAGCGGTACGCCGGCTGACCCAGCAGGTGCGAGGCCTGACGCGAACGGAAGGCGAGGTTGTAGACGTCGGCGCCCTCCTCCGGAAACGCGAGGGGCACCTGATCGTCCCACTCGGTGGTGTTGCGGATCGACTGGGCGATGTGTCGATAGTCAGGGTGATTCATGGGTTACTCACGAGTAGGTTACCCGCGGGTAGCAGCGAAAGAGAACAACGTGAAGCGAAAGCAGCGCCTGACCGCCGCCGACCGCAGAGCCCAGCTGATGGAGATCGGCCGCGAGGTGTTCGCCGCCCA
>JANODF010000024.1:0-1750 GCA_031412555.1 Archangium sp.
CGCGCGCGCCGTATCGGGCACCGCCTGCGCCGCGAGGCCTAAGCTGGGCCCGTAGATCGCCGCCGATGCGAGCCCCGCCACCGACAGCACCACCACGATCATCGGCACCGGCACGAACGGCAGCGCCACGTACGAGCCCGCGTAGATCAGCGCTCCGAAGGCGATCAGCTTCCACCGATCGACCCGATCGCCCAGCCGCGCCATCGGCCACGTGCCCAGCGCGAAGATCATCAAGAACGCCGAGAACCAGCCGTTCACCTTCGAATCGGGCACGCCCAGAACATGGTGCCCATAGAGCTGCAGCGGCACGATGAAGGCGCCCACCGCGAAACGCTCGAGCGCCACCACGATGGTCGGCCCGCGCAGCAACGGCGCGTCGAAGATGAGCGACTTGAAGGTGACCCGCGACTGCTCGGCATCGGTCGACTTCGGCAACACCACCAGCGCCACCAGCCCGGTGAGCACGCCGATCACCCCGCCCACCAGCAGGGGCAACGTCGGGTTGGTCTTCGCGAGGATCGCGCCCAGCGGAATGCCGACCAGAATCGACAACACCACCGCGCACCCCACCACCCCCATCGCGGCCGGCGACTTCGACTGCCGGCGAATGGTGCCCATCAGAATCGAGACCGCCGCGATGTAGACGGTGCCCTGCACGAAACGCAGCCCCAGCAGCACCCAGACCGGGGGCGACAAGGTGACCAGCAACAACAGCGCTCCATCGAGCACCGCAGAGACGCCCGCCACCAGCCGGCGCCGGCCCATGCGCTCGGCACGCACCGCCAGCAGCGGCCCGCCCACCACCGCGCCCAGGAGGTTGACCGCGATGAACGCGTGCATCAACCACTCGGCGCCCGGCCAGCTCGCCGTGACGAAGCTGCGCACCACGGGAATGACGATGGTGCCCGGCAACATGGCACCCAGCACGAGCAGCGCCCCCAGCCACAAGCGTATGGTGCTTCGGGCGGGCACGTGGGGGTTCGACACGCGTCATTCACTAGCAGAGGGGCCCTGCCCCGCGCGAGCCATCACGTTTGCTACTGCTCGCGCTCACGATTTCGCTTGTCGATTACTGGAGCCATGGGCAAACGCCCGCACTGTTCCGCGCAGGCCGCGTTACGAATCCGCGAAGGCGCCCCCACCTCCTGGAAGGAAGAGCGATGGCAGATGCGATGGAGTTGAAGCGCGACACAGCAGGTGAGTCCCTGCTGGGTTCGCTGACGAGATTTTTCATGAGCGCAGTCGGCTCGAAGGTGGTGATGGCCGCCACCGGGTTGGGCTTGTTCCTCTTCGTGGTGGGCCACCTGGCCGGCAACCTGCTCGCCTACGTGGGCCGAGACGCGTTCAACGCCTACGCGATCGCGCTCAAGGGCAACGCGATCCTCCTCTGGGGTGCGCGGACCGCGCTTTTGATCGGCTTTCCCCTGCACATCCTCACGGCGATCCGCACGGTGCAGTTGAACCGCGCCGCCCGCCCGGTGCCTTACGCGTTCGACAACAAGTCGCCTGCGCGCACGGCCGCCAAGACGATGATGCTCAGCGGCCTGGTGGTGATGTTCTACTTCCTCTACCACCTGGCTCACTTCACCTGGCGCATCACCGGGCCGCAGCCGGTTGCCCTGTTGCCCGATGGCAACTTCGACGCGTACTCGATGCTGGTGATGGGCTTTCAGCAGCCGCTGATCTCGCTGCTCTACATCGGCGCGCAGGTGCTGCTGGCCGCGCACCTCTCGCACGGCGTCTACAGCAT
>JANODF010000025.1:0-3664 GCA_031412555.1 Archangium sp.
CGATGTCGTCGCCATCGAGCACCACGTTGGCCATGGCGATCGCCCGCGCGTTCTGCGCCACGGGGTCGATCACCGGCGTGAGCAACGCATCGCCGCCGATCAGCTCCGCGTAGTCGGGCAGGGTGGCCGCCGACGCGTGAAAAGGAATGGTGTTGGCGTCGAGTGCCGCCAGGGCCGCCGGTGACTGCAACGGTGGCGCCTCGCCACTGCCGCGTGCGACCGCGAAGCTGAAGGACACGTTGCCAGCGCGTTTGCTGGCCTCACCGATCGCGTCATCCCACTCGGGGTGGTCGCGGCTGGGATCGACCAGGGCGACGTCGAACGAGAGGCTCGCGGGATTCGCTTCCGACACGGCGTCGATCAGCCGGGCGTAGTGCACGCGGGCCATCGGCCAACCGAGGTGCGAGATGGTCTCGTCGTCGAGACCCAGCACCACCACGTCTTCTTGCCGTCGCGCCGAAGAGAGCTCCTTCGCGGTGGCGAGCTCGACCTGCGAACGCGCGGGGAAACGGAGGCGGAAGAAGAGATCGACCGTGCGCGTCTCGAGGTATCCGCCCAGCCGGGTCTTCTCGACGAGGGCCAGGGTCGCGAGGCCCACGAACCCGGCGATGAGCACCGCGCGAATGACGCGCGCACCGGGCGCCTTCTCCAGCTTCGCTTCGGCCGCGTCGATGCGAGCGAGCAGCGTGTTGCCGAAGGCGGCGAGCACCGCCCTGAGCCGGAACAGCGCGGCGACGATCAACAGCGCCGCGACGGCCTGCGCCAGCAACGAGAGCGCCGGCACGCCGATCCCCAGCGCCGCCGCGAGCGTCGCCGACTCACGCACGAACCAACTCACCACCGCACCACCGAGGAGCGAGAGTGCAGCGAAGTCGAAGGTGCGCGTCACCGCTGGTCCCCGGCGAATTCCTCCGAAGAGATAAACCCACCTGGCGCCCGATGCCCAGCCTCGACTTCGCTCCTGAGGAACAGCCACACCGTTCGCCCCGAGAGCAGTCGAGGGGCCACTTGCCCCACGCAGCAGAAGTGGCATCTCGACTGGGCTCGATGCGAACGGTGGAGGTGTTCCTTCGGAGGAAATCGCCGGCGAAGCCGGCGGACCGGTGTGGTCATTTGCCCGCCGTGAAGGCGTAGACCTTCGACGACGGCCCAGCGAAGCCTGCTTTGTCGAAGCCGGTGACCCGCCAGAACCACTTGCCCGGCGGGATCGCCTCAGGCCACGAGAGCGAAGGATCGGCCACGTTCGTGCTCTTCGCCTCGACCAGGAAGTCCGCATCGCGCGCCAGCTCGACTTTGTAGGTCGCCGCGCCCGTGACGGCTTGCCACTCGAGACGCGCATCGGCACCCAGCGCACCCTTGAGTGGAGTGGTGATCTGCGGAACCGCCGGCAACACGCTGGGCGGCGCCACCTCACCGGTCGCGCTCACCAGCGTTCCTTTGCCCGCGGGCACTTCGATGGCGATCGCGTTCGGATCCGTCGAGGACGAGATCGCCACCGAACCTTCGAGCGTCTCCAGGCGCGCGCCTTCTTCTTCCACGCCGAAGCGGAACTGCGTGCCACGCACCGAAGCGACCGCCACCTTGCTCGAGGCCTCGAAGCGTGAACCCTGCGTCGCCTTGCGCACGTCGGCCGTGATTCCGCCCGAGAGCACTTCGATCTTCACCTGGCGATCTCCACCCGAAGGGAGCGCGAGCGCCGCCATCTTCACCAGCGACTCCGGCTTCACCTCGATGCTGCTGCCGTCTTTGAGATGAATGGTGATGCGGGCGTTGGGGCCGGTCTTCACCAGCTCGTTGACCAGCACCGGCATGCCCGCTTCGGCCGGCTTGAGCGAAGGCTCATCGGCTCCGAGAAAAGCAGCCCCGCCCGCCGTGGCCACGCGTGCCACCACGTCTTCGGGAGCACGCTCGACGTAGCGCAGGAAGATGCCGAGCTCGCCCGTGCGCGCCGGTGCGGGTGCGAGCCCGAACACGCGGTTCTTCGGCAGGCCGGCGTCGACCAGGGCTGCGGCGATCGCCTTCGCAGCGTTGAGCCCCTTGCCGCTCGCGCGATCCGCATCCGAGACGATGGCGGCGACGGTGACCGCGCGCACCAGCCGGTTGCGATCGATCTCCTTCACCACGTCGGTCAGACAGGCCTTGCCGTCCGGCGTCTTCACCCACGCTTCCGTCAGCGGCTTGCCGGTGCGCACGGTGGCGGCCTCGAGCTTCACGCCTCCACACGGATCGGCTGCGTGAGAGACACCTGCGAGGAGCACCAGCACACCTGTGAACGCCTTCATGGGGTCTCTCCGAGGATCAAGAACTCTACTCTGCGGTTTTGTTCGCGGCCCTTCGCGGTCTTGTTGCTCGCGACGGGGCGGGTGGGGCCGTAGCCGGTGCTGATCAGTCGCGAAGCGGCCACACCGGCTTTGATCAACACGGCGCGAATCGTCTCGGCGCGCTTCTTCGAGAGCACGATGTTGCGGGGCGCGTTGCCGACGTCGTCGGTGTGCCCGCTGATCTCGATGGACAGCGTGCGCGCCGCACGCAGCTTGCCGGCGACCTGGGCGAGCAACGGCAACGCGCTCGCTTCGAGGTTCGCTGAGCCCGTCTTGAAGCGCACCACCTTGTTGATGACGAGCGCGTGCTCCTGGATGGTGACCGCTCCGGCGCCGACGTCGGGGCAGCCATCGCCGTCGTTCTTGCCGTTGACGGTCTCGGCGGCCAGCGGGCACTTGTCGGCGCTGTCGGGCACGCCGTCTTGATCGTTGTCGAGCTCAGGGCAGCCGTCTTCGTCTTCGAAGCCGTCGAGATCTTCGGCGCTGGTGGGGCAGGGGTCTGCTTCGTCGCTGGCGCCGTCGCGATCGAGGTCGGCCGCCGCGAGCTCGGCCGTGGTCGGCGCGGCTGCAGACGAGATCTTCATCACGCCGTCCGGAAGCACGAGGGCAGGAGGGGGCGCGTGCGGGCAGCCGTCGGACGCGTTGCCAGGCTCGAAGGGGCAGCGGTCGACTTCGTATTCCACGCCGTCGCCGTCGAGGTCTTGCGATTCGTCGGGGCAGCCGTCGTCGTCTTTCCACCCGTTGAAGGTCTCGGCGGCCTCGGGGCAGCGGTCCTTTGCGTCGGCGATACCGTCGTCGTCGTTGTCGAGCTCACGGCAGCCATCGCCGTCTTCGAAGGCGTCGGGATCTTCGGCGATCACCGGGCAGCGATCTTCCTCATCGGTGATGCCGTCTTGATCGCTGTCATTCATGCTCGGGGCTTCGGTGATGGCGAGCAGGGCGGGCGGAGCGTCGGGTTTGATCGCCGAGTCGAGCAGCAGCGCCAACGACGGGGTCGCCGCGGTGACGTGCTCGGGGCAGCCATCGTCATCGCGCACACCGTCGTGCGTTTCAGGTTCCCACGGGCAGCGATCGGCAACGTCGGCGATGCCGTCGGCGTCGAGGTCGGGCGCGACGTCGGGGCAGCCGTCTTCATCGGACACGCCGTTCGCGCTCTCGGCTGAAGTGGGGCAGCGATCAGTGAAGTCAGCGAGGCCGTCGTCATCGTTGTCGAGCTCAGGGCAGCCGTCTTCGTCTTCGAAGCCGTCGCGATCTTCCGGTGCGATGGGGCAGCGATCGGCTTCGTCGGCCACGCCGTCACCATCGGAGTCGGTGGTGAAGAACGCGACCGCCACATCGACCGC
>JANODF010000026.1:0-11818 GCA_031412555.1 Archangium sp.
GTCGATACCGTGGCGCCGGACACCACGTTGACGACCACGCCCGCGGCAGTGACCAACTCGACGTCTGCGAGCTTCGCGTTCACCTCGAACGAAGCGGGCACCTTCGAGTGCAGCCTCGATGGCAGCGCGTTCGTTGTGTGCACCACGCCGCTGGCGCTCACCGGCCTGGCCAACGGCAGTCACACCTTTCTGGTGCGCGCGAGAGATGCGGCGCTCAACGCCGACGCGACGCCGGCGAGCTTCACCTGGCTGGTCGACACCACCGCGCCCGACACCACGCTGACCTCGACTCCGGCTTCGGTGAGCAACTCGGCCTCGGCCAACTTCACGTTCACCTCGAATGAAGCGGGCACCTTCGAGTGCAGCCTCGATGGCGCTGCCTTCACGGCTTGCACCACGCCCCGGGCGCTCTCGGGCCTGTCCAACGGCAGCCACACCTTCCAGGTGCGGGCCCGCGATGCCGCGCTCAATGCCGACGCGACGCCGGCGAGCTTCACGTGGACCGTCGACACTGTGGTGCCGAACACCACGTTGACCGCCACTCCGCCGGCGGTGAGCAACTCGGCTTCGGCCACCTTCACCTTCACCTCGACGGAGGCAGGCACCTTCGAGTGCAGCCTCGACGGTGCGGCCTTCGCGGCCTGCACCACGCCGCTGGCGCTCTCCGGCCTGGCCGATGGCAGCCACACTTTCCGGGCCCGCGCACGCGACGCTGCAGGGAATACAGATGCGACGCCGGCGAGCTTCACGTGGACCGTCGACACCACTGCGCCCAACACCACGCTGACCTCCACGCCGCCGGCGGTGAGCACCTCATCCTCCGCGAGCTTCGCGTTCACCGCGACAGAGGCGGGCACCTTCGAGTGCAGCCTCGATGGCGCGGCCTTCGCGGTCTGCACCACGCCGCAGGCGCTCTCCGGGTTGGCAGACGGCGCCCACACCTTCCAGGTGCGCGCGCGCGACACGGCGGGCAACCTCGACGCGACGCCGGCCAGCTTCAATTGGACGATCGACACGACGGCGCCGAACACCACGCTCACCTCGACGCCGCCCGCGCAGAACAACTCGACCAGCGCCACCTTCGCCTTCACCGCCACCGAGGCGGGCACCTTCGAGTGCAGCATCGATGGCGGCGCGTTTGCGCTGTGCACTTCACCTGCAGCGTTCAGTGGCTTGAGCGAAGGCAGCCACACCTTCGCGGTGCGCGCGCGCGACACGGCGGGCAACGCCGACGCCACTCCCGCCACCTTCAGCTGGAGCATCGACACCACCGCGCCGCAGACCACCATCACCGGGGGCCCGGCCGCGATGACCAACTCCACCAGCGCGAACGTGACCTTCACCTCGTCTGAGGCCGGCACCTTCGAGTGCAGCCTCGACGGCGCGGCCTTCACCCTCTGCACCTCGCCCTTCACCGCGACCGGCCTGACTGAAGGCAGCCACACCGTGCTGGTGCGCGCGATCGATGGTTCTGGGAACGTCGACGCCACGCCGGCGAGCCGCACCTGGGTGGTCGACCTCACCGCGCCCAGCACCACCATCACCACTGCGCCGCCCCTGCTCGCCAGCAGCACCTCGGCCACCTTCGAGTTCACCAGCGGCGAGTTCGGAGCGACCTTCCAGTGCAGCCTCGATGGTGCGCCCTTCACCACCTGCGTCTCTCCGTTGACGCTCACGGGCCTGGGCCAGGGCAGCCACACCTTGTTGGTGCAGGCGGTCGATGGCGCGGGGAACGTGGACGCCACGCCGGCGAGCCACACCTGGTCGGTCGATACGATCGAACCCGACACCACCCTGGTCTCCGGGCCCAGCGGCTCGGTCAGCAGCACCAGCGCCACCTTCGTGGTCACCAGCGAAGCGACCGCGACCTTCGAGTGCTCGCTCGATGGCGCTGCGTTCACGGTGTGCAACGCGATGTCGACCTTCTCAGGCTTGAGCGAGGGCTCGCACACCGTGGTGATCCGCGCGGTGGACACCACCGGCAACGTGGATTCGACGCCGGTGAGCCGCACCTGGACGGTGGACACCGTTCTCCCCGACACCACCATCGCGAGCGGGCCTTCGGGCATCGTCTCGTCGTCGACCGCGGCGTTCACGTTCACTTCGGGTGAAGCGCCGGTCACCTTCGAATGCGCGCTCGATGGCGCCGCCTTCGCGGCTTGCAGCGCTTCGACTTCGTTGACGGCTCTCGGAGAAGGCAGCCACACGCTCGAGGTGCGCGCGATCGACGCCGCTCTCAATGCCGACACGTCGCCGGCCTCACGGACGTGGACGGTCGACACGCTGGCGCCCGACACCACGCTCACCGGAGCTCCGAGTGGAACCACCAACGTCTCCACCGCCTCGCTCACGTTCTCCTCGAACGAAGCGGGCGTGACGTTCGAGTGCAGCCTCGACGGGGCTGCCTTCGCTGCGTGTACTTCTCCCGTCTCGCTTTCCGCCCTCACCGATGGAGCGCACACCTTCAGCGTCCGGGCGATCGACGCCGCGGGCAACGTGGACTCCACGCCGGCCACCGCCTCGTGGACCATCGATGCCGCGGTGCCCGACACGGCACTGACCGCGGGTCCCAGTGGGGCGGTCAGCAGCGCGGATGCGCAGTTCACCTTCACCAGCACCAAGGCGAACTCGACCTTCGAGTGCAGCCTCGACGGAGCGGCCTTCACGGCCTGCACCACGCCGAGCTCGTTCACGGGCCTCGCCGATGGCAGCCACACCTTCAGCGTGCGCGCGGTCGACCCGGTCGGGAATGTGGATCCGACTCCGGCGACGCGGACGTGGAGCATCGACACGCAGGCGCCTGACACCACCATCACCGTGCGTCCGATCGCGCTCACCAACAGCACCTCGGGCCGCTTCGAGTTCACCAGCCCCGAGAGTGGCGCGACCTTCGAGTGCAGCCTCGACGGCGCCGCGTGGGCGGCGTGCACCTCACCGCTGGTCACCACCGGCACGCTCGCCGACGGAGTGCACGTGATGCTGGTTCGTTCGGTCGATGCGGCCGGCAACCTCGACGCCACGCCTGCGAGCGCGACCTGGCAGGTCGACACCGTCGCCCCGCCGGCGCCGGCGATCACCGAACCGGTGGCCGACGCGACCACCGGCGCCCTGCCCCGCTTCGGAGGGCTGGCCGAAGCCGGCTCCACCGTCACCGTGACCATCAATGGCATGACGGTTTGCACGGCCACCACCGCGGCCAATGGCCAGTGGACCTGCAGCGCCAGCACGGCACTCACCACGGGAGCCCAGACTGCGACGGCCACCGCCACCGATGGCGCGGGCAACACCTCGGTTCCTTCATTGCCGCGCGCCTTCAACGTCGATGCCTCTGCGCCCGACACGGTCATTCTCACCGGGCCCGCCGCGTTGACCCGCGTCGCGCAGGCAGACTTCACGCTTTCTTCCGACGTCAACGGCGCCACCTTCGAATGCAGCCTCGATGGCGCGGCCTTCAGCCCCTGCACCGCCGCGGTCTCCTTCACGGTGACCGAGGGCGCGCACGTGCTCGCCGTTCGCGCGGTCAACAACGGCGCGACCGATGCTTCGCCTGCCACGCGGGCGTGGACGCTCGACAGCACCGCGCCCACGGCCCCCGTGCTGACCTCGCCCACGGCGAGCAGCACCACCAGCGCGACGCCGACGTTCACCGGCACGGCTGAGCCCGGGAGCACGGTGGTGGTCTCCATCGATGGTCAGCCCGTGTGCACCGCGGTCACCGGCGCCACCGGCAACTTCTCCTGCGCGGGTGCCACGGCACTTCCTCCCGGGGCGCACACCGCCACCGCTGTGGCAACGGACCCCGCCGGCAATGCTTCTTCGCCTTCGACCGGAGTTCCCTTCACGGTGGGTGGCACGACGCTCGACACGGCCATCATCGCGGGCCCGAGCGGAACGGTGAGCTCCACCAGCGCAGGCTTCGCGTTCACCTCGACGTTGGTCGGGGCGACCTTCGAGTGCAGCCTCGATGGCGCTGCGTTCGTCGCGTGTTCGACGCCCGTCACGTTCACTGGGCTCGCTGCGGGCAGCCACACGCTCGAGGTCCGTGCGGTCGATGGAGCGAACGTCGACACCACGCCGGCCACTCGCACGTGGATCATCGACGCCTCGGCGCCGATGACTCCCACCGTCACCACGCCGGTGGACCAATCCACCATCCGCACGCGCACGCCGCGGTACAGCGGCACCGCTGAGGCAGGCAGCACGGTGATCGTCTCGGTCGACGATCGCCAGGTCTGCACCGCGATCGCCGATGCCAATGGAGCGTGGAGCTGCACGAGCACGCTTCCGCTCGCCGATGGAGCGCACCGGGTCGCGGCGATCGCCGTGGATGGCGCAGGCAACAGCAGCGCGCAGTCGATGGTGAACCGCTTCGTCGTCGACATCCCCGCGATGACGGTGGACATCACCTCGCCCGTCAGCGGCGCGCTCACCAACGACAACACGCCGGGCATCAGCGGCACGGCCACGCCGGGATCCACGGTGTCGGTCTTCGTCGACGGTGTGCTGCTGGGTACGGCGCTGGCCGACTCGAGCGGGGCCTGGTCGTTCACGCCCAGCTCGCCCGTCGCGGACGGCATGCATGTGATCACCGCGCGCGCCGAGCTCGATGGGCTCGTCTCGGCCACCTCAGACGCGGTCAACGTGACGATCGACACGCGGGCCCCGGTCGTGACGTTGACGGTGACGCAGGAGAACCCCGAGACCGTGCCGGGCGTCACGTTCACCGCTGACGAGGCTCCGGTGACGTTCACGTGCAGCATCGACGGCGCTGCGTTCACCGCGTGCACCAGCCCGCTCGACGTGAGCCTCGTGGGCGACGGCAATCACACCGTGGTGGTGCGGGCGACCGACGCTGCCGGCAACACCGGTGAAGCGACGAAGACGTACGTGGTCACGGCCCCCATCGTCACGCGCCCTGGCGTCGGCGTGCGGGGTGGTGGTTGTGGCTGCGCGAGCACCGATGGCTTGAGCGGTGTGCTGGCTGCGTTCGCGCTCCTGCTCTTCGCGGCCCGTCGTTCGCGCAGGGTCGTCGGTGCGGCGGCCGTGGTGGCAGCGCTCACCGCGAACACCGCTTCTGCCCAGCAGGTGGCGGGGTTCGATCTCGAGCGCCTCGACCTGAACCCCGGCGCGACGGCCAGCCTCGTGTCGCAGACCGGCGATGTGATGCGCAAAGGCGCGTGGCGCGCGTCACTCGTCGTTCACTACGAACACGACCCGCTGGTGCTCTACCGCACCGACACCAACGAACGGCTCGGCGCGATCGTCGGCAGCCGCGTCACCACGCACCTGGTCGGCGCGTGGGCTCCGCTCGATTGGCTCGAGGTCGGGCTGCAGGTGCCGATCGTGGTGTTTCAAGGCGGAGACAATCTCACCGCGTGGAACGTGGCTCCCGTGGCGACTCCGGCCATCGGCACGCCGTGGATCAACGGGCGCTTCGCCGTGTTGCGTGAGACCGCGGGTGCACCGCTCGATCTCGCGATCCAGGTCGGGTTGGGCATCCCCGTCGGCAGTGCGGCCGCGTACACGAACGCCACGCCCATCGCCTTTGCGCCGCGCATCGGTGCGGGCAAGTCGGTGCTGAGCTGGCTGCGCCTGGGTGGTGAGGTCGGCTTCATGGTGCGCGGCGTGGATCCGGTGATCGAGAAGACGGGCAGCGCGTCGGCGTTCACCTTCGCGTTGTCGGCGACCACGAAAGGCACCGGCCTTCGTGGGGAGGTGACGCTGCGGTCTGCCATCGCGCTGGATGCACCGAGTGCGGGCGCGGATCTGCTCTTCGGCGCGCGCTACCCGCTGGGGAAATGGCTGGAGATCTTCGGGCTCGGCGGACCGGGCCTGGGCACGTTGCCGGGCAATCCCGCCTTCCGCTTGCTGCTGGGTCTCGCGCTGCAGCCGCCGCCCGAGGAGAAGCCGGTGCAGCGCTGCGACGAATCGGTCACGGTCGAGGTGCTTCGCGCTGCGTGCGGAACGCTCGATGCGGATGGTGATGGGATCACCAACGCGGTCGACGCGTGTCCCCGGGTGGCGGGCGTCGCTTCGATGCGCGGCTGCCCGATTCCCGACAGCGATGATGACGGCCTGACCGATGACGTCGACCAGTGCCCGAAGGAGAAGGGCACGCGCGAGCGCAAGGGTTGCCCCGTGAGGGATCAAGACGGCGACGGCGTGGAGGATGAGGTCGATGCGTGCGTGGCCGAGAAGGGTCTGGTCGAGCGCAAGGGCTGCCCGATTCGGGATGCCGATCTCGATGGCGTGGAAGACGACGTCGATGCGTGCCCGGCTGAAGCGGGTCCCGTCGAGCGCAAGGGGTGTCCACTCAAGGATCAAGACGCCGACACGGTGGAAGACGCGCTCGACAATTGTCCCACTGAGAAGGGTCCGCCTGAGAACGCGGGCTGCCCGGCGAAGGTGCGGCAGTTGGTGATCATCACCAAGGACAAGCTGGTCATTCAGGAGAAGGTGTTCTTCGCGACCGGGAAGTCACAGGTGCTGCCGCGGTCGTTCAAGCTGCTCGACAACGTGGCCCAGGTGCTGGTGGCGCATCCTGAGTTGGAGTTGGTGCGCATCGAAGGGCACACCGACTCGCAGGGCAACGCGGCGAAGAACGTGGCGCTCAGCCAGGCCCGCGCGGAGGCCGTGAAGGCGCAGTTGGTGAAGCGCAAGGTCGCGGCCGAGCGGTTGAAGGCGGTCGGCTACGGGCCGGACAAGCCGACGGCTCCGAATGACACGGCAGCCGGGCGTGAGCAGAACCGGCGCGTGGAGTTCAACTTCGAGACGAAGTGAATTTCAGGGAGGTGAGGCTGTTCGACCCTCACCCTGGCCCTCTCCCGAAGGGAGAGGGGACCACGGCCGGGCATGGGCCTCGAGCCACGACCAGACGTGGCCTGCGAACGCGTTGGTGAACTCGGGGTTGTGACTGCCTTCCCGCATCGTCCACAAAGAGACGCCCACGCCGGCAGGGCACCCGTCGAAGTCCTCCACCATCGTCTCGGAGCCCGGGATCTCCGCCTCGAGATCGATCGGTGCGCCTTCACGCCTCGCCGGCGCCGGCGCGTACGGCCTGCAGCCATCATCCAGCGCCCACCGCTCGACACTCTCGAGCGCGCCGAAGTAGTCGCCGCCCCCCTTCTTCAAGATGTTCGTGCCGCCGTCGTAACGAACGCCCACGTCTCGATCGCCGTGGATCTGCAGCACGCTCACCGGCGACGTGGGATGGCAACTCGGCGTGGCGCCCGCGAGGCTCATGATCGCGGCAATCTCACCCGACAACTCACACGCGAGGCGGTACGCCATGAAGCCGCCATTCGAATGCCCCACCACGAAGATGCGGCGCGGGTCGACGTCGTAGACGCCGCGGATCTCCGCCAGCAGCTCGCGCAGATATTTCACGTCGTCGACTGCGCTCCCTCCGAAGTTGCAGCAGGCATCGCTGCCGGTGTTCCAGAACCGATGGCCCTGCGCGTCGACCGTGCCGTCGGGTGACACGAGGATGATTCCCTCCGAGTCCACGAGACTGGGGAGCCCCAGATACGACTCGAAGGGTTTTCCAGAGTTTCCGTACCCATGAAGCGCGAGCAGCAGCGGCGTCGCGCGGCCCGCGTCGTTCTTCGGTACGGACACCTTCACCGGGCGAGCCCCACCAAACATCCGCTCCGTGCCCGCGTCTGCAGGCGCGACGGCCACACTCTTCGCGCACGCCAGGTTCACCACGAGGGCCACCGCGAGGAGGAGTCTCATGCCGATGTTTGTACATCGCGCGGGCACTCCAAAGCAGCGACACTCCGCCGCCATGAGCTCGAACTGGCAGCGGTATCAAGAGTTCCTCTGCGTGGTGGACTCGCTGGGCATCACGCTCGACGTCTCTCGCATGAACTTCACGAAGACGTGGCTCGACGGCATGGCGCCGAAGCTGGCCCAGGCCTTCGACGCGATGCAGGCCCTCGAGCAGGGGAAGATCGCCAACCCCGACGAGAAACGGCGCGTGGGGCACTACTGGCTGCGTGCGCCAGAGCTCGCTTCGACCGCTGAGGCCGCGGCGATCAACGATGCGTTGTCGAAGGTGAAGTCGTTCGCGGCTGACGTGCATGCCGGGCGGGTGGCGCCTCCGAATGCGCCGCGTTTCACCCGGCAGTTGATCATCGGCATCGGTGGCTCCGCGCTCGGCCCTCAGCTCGCGGCGGATGCGCTGGGGGGTGAAGGCGATCGCCTGCAGCCGTTCTTCTTCGACAACACGGATCCCGATGGTTTCGATCGGGTGCTGGCGAAGTTGTCGGGGCATTTGAAGGAGACGCTGGTGCTCGTCATCTCGAAGTCCGGCGGCACCAAGGAGACCCGCAACGGAATGCTCGAGGCGCAGGCGGCCTGGACACGTGCGGGGCTGGATTTCTCGAAGCAGGCCGTCGCGGTGACGGGCGCGGGCAGTGAGCTCGAGCGCGCGGCGGCGGGTTGGTTGGCGCGTTTTCCCATGTGGGACTGGGTTGGCGGCCGCACGTCGCAGACCTCGGCGGTGGGGCTGCTGCCTGCCGCGTTGCAGGGGCTCGAGGTCGACGCGTTGCTCGCTGGCGCTCGCGAGATGGATCGCGTGACGCGCGTGCGGGATCCGCTCAAGAACCCGGCCGCGTTGATGGCGCTCATGTGGCACCACGGCAGCAAGGGCGTCGGCGCGAAGGACATGGTGGTGCTGCCGTACAAGGACCGCCTGCTGCTGATGAGCCGGTACCTGCAACAGCTGGTGATGGAGTCGCTCGGCAAGGAGAAGGACCTCGAGGGCAAGGTCGTCGAGCAGGGCCTGAGCGTCTACGGGAACAAGGGGTCGACGGATCAGCACGCGTACGTGCAGCAGCTTCGTGACGGCGTGGCCAATCACTTCGTGCTGTTCATGGAGGTGCTGAAAGATCGTGCGGGCGCCACGTTCGAGGTCGAGCCGGGCGTGACCTCGGGGGATTATCTGCAGGGCTTTCTGCTCGGTACTCGCGCGGCGCTCGCGGAGAAGGGGCGCGAGTCACTCACGCTCACGCTGCCCGAGGTGAACGCGAAGACGCTCGGCGCGTTGATCGCCTTGTTCGAACGCACGGTCGGGCTCTACGGGAGTTTGATCAACGTCAACGCGTACCATCAGCCGGGCGTCGAGGCGGGCAAGAAGGCCGCGGAGGCGGTGCTCGCGGTTCAGCGGGCGATCGTCGGTGCGCTCAGTGAGACGCCTCGCTCGGTGGAGGAGCTGGCGAAGGCGGCTGGCGTCGAGGACGTCGAGACCGCGTTCATGTGCCTGCGGCACCTGGCGAGTAACGGCCGGGTGAAGCGTGAGGCGGGCGAGCGGACTACCGATGAGCGGTTTTTTAGATAGCCCTCTCCCCGACCCTCTCCCCCTCGGGGAGAGGGAGGCCAGTTTTGTGTTTTGTGTTTCGTGTTTCGTGTCTTGGCTACCGGGTTCGGACGAGGGCGTAGAGCGTCTCGGTTCGCAGGAACAAGAACGCGGTCTCGTCACCCAGCGACACCACGTTCCCTTCCGCCAGTTCCTTCTCTTCCCCGGTGACCGGGTGGCCGTTGATCAACGTGCCGTTGGTCGAGCCGAGATCCGACAACCACGCGATCCGCTTCCAACCATCCCAGCGCACGCGCGCGTGTCTCGAGCTGACCGAGCCATCGAACAACCGCACGTCGGCCTCTTCACCCCGCCCCAGCACCAGCTCACCTTCGGGGTTCTCGCGGCCCAGGGGCACCACCAGCCCATCTTCCAAACCAAGCATCAACGAGAGCGCATGCCGGGCCACCTGAGGCCGGCCTTCCGTCTCGATGGTGCGAGAGAGCTGTTTGTACAGCGTGGCCTGTTGGTCCTTCGCCGCCGCACGCTGCACGAGCGCCAGCGGCCCCACTTCCTGCAGCATCGCGTCGATCGGAAACGTCGAGAGCCGCTTGAGTGCTTCGATGGAAGTCGTCGTGATCCCCACGGCGGGCGACTCTTCTACGAACGCGGCAAGGTGCCCAGATACTTCGCCAGCTCGGCGTTCTGGGTGGCCGACAGCAGTGGATCTTTCGCGCGCGCTTCGGCACCCGCCAACCACTCGGGAACGAGCGCAGGCAGCTCGAGCTTCTGATCCCGCGCAAAGCGCATCAGCCGCTGCGCTTCGTCGTACCAGGCGCGCAGCGACATCGCGTCGCCGGTGCCCATGCGCAACAACTCGGTGAGCTGGTTACGCAGCGTGACGTACGGGTCGCTCATCCCTTGGTGCTCACGGGTTCACGGGCCGCAGGCGGGGCTTCGGTCTTCTTCTCCTGCACCACCGCGCCCTGGCCTTCACGCTCGATGGTGATGTGACCGATGTCTTCGGCCTTGAGCCCGCCATTGGCGAGCAGGGCCTCGACGATGCGTTTGTGCTGCTCCTCGTGTTCCATCGGCAGCGCGTCGGAATCGCTGTCGAGCTTCACGAAGACGTTCTTCTTGCGCGTGGTGGGGTCGATCTCGAGACGGAGAATGAGAGTGGCCATGATCAGCGCTCCAGAGCGACGAGGTCTTTTTTCTCTGACTTGGGCAACCACGCGGCGAGGGTCTCGGCGTCGAGCACCTTCTTCTCGACCAGCAGATCGCGCAGCGATTTCACCAGGGGCTTGTTGGCCGCGAGAATGTCCACGGCGCGTTTGCGCTGGGTCTCGAGGATGTCCTTCACCGAACGCTCCATCGCCGCCTGCAGCTCCTGAGAGACGGGATCGGTGGGCGAGACCTCGACGCGGCGAATGCCGACCTCTGCGCTGCCCATGCCGTAATCCTCGACCAGAGAGCGGGCGAGATCGGTGGCGTTGCTCAAGTCACCGGCGATGCCCCACGAGAGGTCTTCGAAGAACAACAGCTCGGCTTCACGCCCGCCGAACAGCACGCAGATGGAGTCTCCCAGCTGCTTGAAGGTCTTCACCGTGTTGTGTTCGCCCTCGGCGTGCTTCACGTAGCCGGCGGCGAAGTCACCCAGGATGCTGATGCGATCGATGGGCGGCGAGGTCGGGCAGAACAACGAGACCACCGCGTGCCCCGCTTCGTGGGTGGCGATCACCAGCTCTTCGCGAGGGGTGAGCTTGCGGCGATCGGCCCAGCTCGAGAGCGCCTTCTCCACGTCTTCCACTTCCAGCGCGCCCACGCGTTTGTCACGCAGCCGAGCGCGCGCGAGCGCCCGGCAGAGCGCCTGCAGATGGTCGCCGGAGAACCTGGTGTTCTGGCCTTCGACCTGATCAGCCGTGCGCTTGACCGCGTAGTCCAGCGCGCGCGGTGACAGCTCGAGGCCCAGCTTCTGATCGTAGATGCCCAGGATGGCGCGGCGATCTTCGGCCGTGGGGAAAGGCACGTGCAGATGGAACTCGAAGCGGCCCGGGCGCAGCAGCGCGGGGTCGAGTGACTCGACGAAGTTGGTGGTGCCCACCACGAAGACGAGCTCGTCCTTGCGGAAGCCGTCCATCTCGGTGAGCAACTGGTTGACCATCGAGTGTTCCACGCCGCTGCCCTGGTACGTGCCGCGGGCCGTGGCGAAGCTGTCGAGCTCGTCGAACACGATGATGGCCGGAGCCGCCTGCCGCGCGCGCGCGAACACCTGGCGCAGGTTCTCTTCAGACTCGCCCACCCACTTCGACGAGCAGGCGATGAAGAAGATCGAGGGGCTCATTCCCCGCGGCATGATCTTCTGGGGGCCTCCCGGCACCGGCAAGACGCTCTTCGCCAAGGCCATGGCCACCGCGCTGGGTGCAGCCGTCACCATCGTCTCGGGGCCCGAGCTCAAGTCGAAGTGGGTCGGTGAGTCTGAAGAGAACCTGCGCCAGGTGTTCGCCCGCGCGCGGCAGG
>JANODF010000027.1:0-8013 GCA_031412555.1 Archangium sp.
TTGAGTTCCTTGAGCAGGCGCAGCCGCTCTGCTTCCACCACGCGGCGCCGGCGATCCACGCTCAACGCCATGCTGGTCATCAACACCAGCACGCCGATGAGCCCGAACGCCTCGAAGCCGTTCTTCTGAGCCAGTGCTTCGGGCGTCTGCAACTGGGGGAGCGTGTGCGCGCGCCCGGTCTCCACGCGCCAGAGCACCACGCCGATCACGATCACACCGACCACCGCCCAGCCCATCGCGGCCCTGGGACCAACGAGGTAAGCGAGCACCACCGGGCTCAGGATCAAGAACACCAGCGCGCCCAGTGGGAGATCGCCGCGCACGAAAGCGAAGACCGACACGCCGGCGGTGAACGCGAGCGCGGCGAGGTGTGCAGAGACCGTGATGCTGCTGCGACGGGCGATCCACGGGAGCAGCGCGAAGGTCAACGCAGCGAGCGTCAGGGTCACCGCGCCTGCGTAGAAGTGCAGCCCCAACGCGTAGCCTGGCACGAGCAGCAGGGAGAATGTGGTGCCCACGCGGCTGAGCGAGCGGAGAAATTCCGTGCGCTGTTGCTGCTCCAGACTGACCGCGTGGATCGACACGGGCGCATCGTGCCCCGTGCAGGGCCGCGTGCCTCGACAATTGAGAAGTTCTAGAAGCGGTAGCCGATACCCACGGAGCCTTCGAAGGTCACCTCGGCCGGCCGGTTGGTGCGGATGGTCGGCCCGATGCGCGCGCGCACGAAGGCGGCGAGCTGGCTGGTGATGAAGTACTCCGCGCCGCCACCGGTGAGGATCGGCAGGTTGAAGCCGCCGAAGGTGCCGAACTCGACCCACATGGGGAGATCGATCAACACCGCGATGGCGATGGCGCTGGAGGCCACGATGCCCAGGCGAAAGCCGATGGGAAAGGTGAGCCCCACGCGCGCGCCCTGCAGGAACGTGGAGTGGTAGAGCACGCCCGGTTCGAAGGTCAGCCCCATCGAGACGCGGCCTGAGTCGAGCAGGCGCAGCTTGAGCAGGCCCTGCACCTTGAAGCCCGGCCCCGCTTCGCGAAACATGCCTTCGATGCCGTAGACGAAGCCCAGCTTCGCGCCGACGTTGATGCCCGACGCCACGCCGCGCAGGTAGCTGCCGGAGATCGACGGATACCCCACGTACGCCTCGAGCGCGTTCTCGCCCGGAGCGAGCGTCTTGGGGCCGATCACGCTCCAGGCCTGGCCGCTCTCTTCACGTGGTGCTTCGAGCTTCACCGACTCTTCTGCGTGGGCCACACCCGCGAGGAGCAACGACAGCAACAACGTCTTCACGGCAGACCCCGTTCACGAGCGAGCGCGAGGAAGGCGGTCTCCATCGCGGTGAGTTGTTGCTGAGCGCGTGCGCGGGCCGCGGGCATGGGCTCACCCGCGGCGAGGTTTTCGCGCCACTCGAAGTACACCTTGATCTTGGGCTCGGTGCCCGAAGGGCGGAGCGTCACGCGGCTTCCACCTTCCAGCTCCCACGCGAGCACGTTCGACTTCGGCAACGCGAGCTTCGTGCTGGCCCCGCCCTGCTGCCGGCTCTGCGCCTGGTAGTCGTTGGCCGCTTCCACCTTCAGCGCGCCGATGGCGGAGATGGGCCTGGCGCGGAACGCCTCCATCACCGCGCGGATGGTGGCCGCACCGCTGGTACCGGCGAGCGTGGCGTTGAACTGCGAGGCGACGAAGAGGCCGTGCTCACGCTGCACTTCTTCGAGGTAGCCCAACAACGTGGTGCCGCGCGCTTTGCACCAGGCGGCCATGTCGGCCAGCACCAGCGCTGCGCCGACGCCGTCTTTGTCGCGCACGAGATCGCCGACCGTGTAGCCGAGCGCTTCTTCGTACCCCATGACGAAATTGATTCCCTGGGGGAGGAGTTCCATCGCGCGGTTGGCGATCCACTTGAAGCCGGTGAGCGTCTCTTCGAAACGCGCGCCCTTCGCGGCGGCGATCGCCTTGAGCTGAACCGAGGAGACGATGGTGGTGACCACCATCGGGTTGGGCGTCTTCACCTGGGTGAGCATGAAGTGGCCGAGCAACACGCCGACTTCGTTGCCGGTGAGCATGCGCAGCTTGCCGTTCTCGTCGCGCGCCATCACCGCGAGGCGATCGGCGTCGGGATCGTTGGCCAGCACGATGTCGGCCTTCACCTGCTCTGCGAGCGCGGTGGAGAGATCCATCGCGCCTTTCTCTTCCGGGTTGGGGAAACGAACCGTGGGGAAAGCGCCGTCGGGCTCCTGCTGCTGAGGCACGGGGGCGACGTGTTTGAAGCCGGCCTCTTTCAGCGCGGCGACGACCCAGCGGCCACCGACGCCGTGCATCGCGGTGTAGACGATGGAGAGATCGCCGGTCGTCTTCGTGGGGCGCAGCGCGAGGATCGCGTCGAGGTACTGGCGCTCGACCGACTTCGGCACGTCGATCCACAGGCCTTTGCTGCGGGCGGTGGCTTCGTCCATCAGCGCGATGCTGCTCGCGGGTCCCACGGCGTCGATGGCGGCGGCGATGCCACCGTCGTGAGGGGGCACGATCTGCGCGCCGTTGCCCCAGTACACCTTGTACCCGTTGTACTCGGGCGGGTTATGGCTCGCGGTGACCATCACTGCGGCGGCGGCCTTCACGGCGCCCAGGCCGAACGCGGTCACCGGCGTGGGGGCGAGATCTTCGAACACGTGCGCGGGCACGCCTTCTGCGGCGAGCACCATGGCGGTCTCCCGCGCGAACTCGAGGCTCATGTTGCGGCCGTCACGGCCGATGACGACGCCGCGTGTCGCGATGTCGGGGACCGTCGCCTTCAGGTAGCGCGCGAGGCCCGCGGAGGTGCGGCGCACGACCGCGAGGTTCATGCGGTTGGTGCCGCCTCCGAGCACACCGCGCAGACCGGCGGTGCCGAACTCGAGCGAAGCGCCGAAACGCTCTTCGAGCTCTTTCCAGTCTTTTTTCGCCAGCAACGCGCGCACTTCATCGGCGGTCGTCTTGTCGGGATCACCATCGGCCCACGCAGCTGCCACTGTCGCCAAGCGTTCCTGGTCCATGTCGCGTGAATTACGGCAACCACGGGGCGCGGGGAAAACAATTGTCGGCAGTGCGGAGCCGGTAACTCGGTAGCCGATGCACGACGCCGTCGCCGGTGGCCCGGTGACGATCGCGAAGTACCTCAACGGCATGCCGCTGCACCGACTCGAAAGCGGCCTGGATGCGCGACGGTCTCACCCATCAGCGAGCAACCCTTGCCTCCGGTGCAGGGGCCCACGGCTTCGCTGCCTTCCGGCGCGCTCAGTGGGCGTGGCGTCAGTCTGCTTTGCCGAAGACGGCCTCCTCGAGGCGAACGAGCCGCTTCTCGTAGGTGCGGCTGAGGTGCAACTGGGTGACCGCCTCCATCACCGCTGCCGTCATGGTCTTCTGCTGGAGTTTGATGTCGTCGAGCGAGTCGAGCACCTCGGTCCGAAAATCAGAGAGGTCCTCCTCGAGACGGCGAATCGCTACCGTATTCTCGAGAGTGTGCGTCTTCAGCGTACCGACGTCCGCCTTCAGCGTACCGACGTCCGCCTTCAGCGTACCGACGTCCGTCTTCAGCGTACCGACGTCCGTCTTCAGCGTACCGACGTCCGTCTTCAGCGTACCGACGTCCGTCTTCAGGGTTGCGATGTCTGCCTCAACTCGATCGAGGCGCGCATCGGACTTATCGAGGCGGCCGTCGAGGGTCTCCAGCGTGACTTTTTCAGATGCCATGGACAGCTCCATTGTAGCGAGCCCTTGAGTGAACTCGCCAGCCTGCCTCTCTACACAGGGGGGCTGACATGCTTTCTGAGGGTACACGGCTGGGGGTGCACGACGAGATTGAGGGAGGCTTGCAATTCCGAGTGGATCGACAAAGGCGCGCGAGCAGCATGACCTCCGCGGCGCATGAGCCGACGCCGGTAACCCCGCACGCCCGCCACCAGCACGATGCTGATTCGCTGCGAGAGGTCGCTCGTCGACAGCTTGCGAACGGCGGACTCGGGGCGCGCGAGTGTGAGTGGGACTTTGCGCTTTTGCAGGTCAGTTGCTCGCGCACTGCTCGCAAGGAGACGTTCCGAGGGCGGATGCGCTGACCTGCAGAAAACGCATCGTGACCTTCACCCGTCCCGCAACCCAGCTTCCAGCGCGAAGCTTCAGCGCGTTGGTCCAGGACCGAAGCCGTCCCGCCTCGAGCCGCCGGAAGGCACCCTTCGGCGGAGGCGCACCATTCCCCTTTTCGACGCGTCGGCGGGGTCCTCGGAATTGCGGGACTGCCTCAATCTCGTCGTGCACCCCACGGCTGGTCACACTGGAGCGAGACCGGGCCACGACAGAAGCGCAGCGACCACCACGACGATCTCGGTCGCGCGGATCGCGAAGGCCCGCAGCAAGTCGAGACCTGCGACGCGCTTCATGCTTCAGCTCTTCAGCTCAGAGCGGGTTGCCGGTTCGCGCACGTAGCGCTCGATGGTCTTCATCAACGATCTCGCCTCGAGGCCGAACTGGCTGGCCCAGATGGTGAGCGGGGCGCGCAAGTACGCGAGTGACTGACCGAACTTCTTCGCGGCCGCGTCACGCTGCGCTTCCGGCACGGTGAGCAAGAGGGCGGCAAGGTTGATCGGCTGCAGCAGCACGATGAGATGCCCGTTCCACTCCGCGGCTTGCAGCTGGGCGAGGTTGTCGAAGTGCAGCACGCACGGAGTCGCTCCCAGGAAGTGAATGCCTTCGGGCGTGAACATGAGCGACTGCCGCTTCGGGATGCCGAGCAGCATCAACACGCTCACGACTGCTGCCGCGATCATCAGCGCGGCTCCGAGCGCGAACAGAAGTTGGTTGCGTTGAAAGCCCATCAGTACGGATGACGCGCCGGCGCCGAAGACCACCAGCGTGAAGAAAGCGCGGCGCTGCAGGGACATCTGCAGCGGTATGCCTCCCTGCAAGGTGAGTTGCTGCGCTGGACCCTCGAAGCGGGACAGCTCGCGCAGTTGGTAAGCGAAGACGGCGGCAGCGAGCCCGAAGAAGATCGTGTTGCCCAGGCCGAGGCGCAAGTCACCCAGCGCTGCGACGACCAGGCCCATCACCACGAACAGCAGGCTTACGCCGCGAAGGAGCCTGAGGCGAAGCTGGCTGTTCATGGGTCTTCGAGCGCCCTCACCCTGACCCTCTCCCAAAGGGAGAGGGAAAGAGTTGGATCAGTACTTCGAGTTCGACTTCGCGCCCGTGACGATGGCGATCGAAGCAGAGGCTCCGATGCGGTTCGCGCCCGCGGCGATCATCTTCATCGCGTCTTCGGTCGAACGAACACCACCCGACGCCTTCACGCCGACGTCTTCACCGACGATGCGGCGCATGAGGGCCACGTCTTCCGCGGTCGCCCCGCCCTGCGCAAAACCCGTCGACGTCTTCACGAACGCAGCACCCGCCGCCTTCGAGAGCGCGCAGCCGATGATCTTCTCTTCGTCCTTCAGCTGCGAGGTCTCGAGGATCACCTTCACCGGCCAGGGCTTGGCGGCATTCACCACCGCCTCGATGTCCTTCTGCACCAGCGCGTAGTCCTTCGCGCGCAGCGCACCGATGTTGATGACGGTGTCGATCTCCTTGGCGCCGCAGCGAACTGCTTCACGCGTCTCGAACGCCTTCGCCGAAGGCACGCCCGCGCCGAGGGGAAAGCCGACCACCGCGATGGCGATCACCGACGAACCATGGAGCGCCCGCGCCGCCGTGCCCACGTTCGCCGAGTTCACGCACACCGTGGCAAAGCCGTACTTCTTCGCCTCGTCGCACAGCTTGAGCACCTCTTCGCGGGTGGCCTCGGGCTTGAGCAGGGTGTGGTCGATGAACTGCGCGATGTCTTTGCTGGTGCGCAGGCGATCGGGCGTCACGCGCTCGGTCAGCCCGGCGCGAATCGAGAGCGAAGTGCCGCAGGTGTCGTGGTTGGCGCACTCGAAACACGAAGGCGCACACTCCGCCGCGCTGGTGACGGGGCCGACGGCGCCCTTCGCGGGGCCCGTGGTGCAGGGTTCTTCTTTGCCGACCCGGAGGGCGTCGAGGCGCCGCTTCACGCGGTCCGTGATGTCATCCACCAGTGCGTTGACTTCGATGGACATGGGGAGCCCAGAGATATCAGCGTGCGAAGCTCATCGCGAGCGCGATCACGGCCGCGTACAGCCCGATGAAGCCCCCGCACAACAGGAAGACGGGCAGGAGCACCGCTGCCGAAGCCTTGCCAGCGGTCGTCTTGTGCAGGTGCATCACCGCGATGATGCGCAGCACGATGGCCCAGATGGGGAAGACGTAGAAGCTGCAGAAGGGGATGACGCCCAGCAGGTACGCGCTCATGCCCAGCGCGTACGCGCGCACGGTGACGGTGAAACTCTTCGGTTCCGCGCCCAGCACCTTGAGCGCCACGTGCTCGAGGCCCGAGACCAGGAACACGCTGCCCATCGTGAAAGCGAGCGCCACGCCCAGATAGATGACCATTCCCAGGGCGAGGAAGAACCCCATGGCCGCCGGCGCATCGGCCTGGGGGGTGAGCATCTGAGTCAGCAGCAAGAAGGGGATGCTCAGGAGGAACGAGGGACACAGGCCCACCACCGCTGACACCAACGCGAACATCACCGAGCTGCCCAGCGGGGCGTCGGGCTCTGCGTTGGCCAACGACGCGTTGGGGCTGGAGATCATCAACACACACGTGCGCCACCACCCCTGCCACAGGCCCAGCGTCTCCCGCTCGTCCCAGGGGAGCTTCTTGATGAGGCCCATGCACTTCGTGCACAACCAATCCGCGCCGTGCGCCGAGAGGCAGTCGCCACAACCGAAGGTGCCGCAGCGAGAACAGGCGCCGGTGGCCTTCACCTCGGGGTGCACCGCGCAAAGCGCATCACCCGCCGGGATGGGGAGCGGTAACGCACAGTGAAAGCACATCTGCTGATGAGGCGGATTGTAGTAACCGCACGCCGGGCAATTCACTCCGAGGAGCTTCCTCCAGAGGCGTCCCCGTAAGGTCCTTTTTATGAGCAGTCCCTCCAGCACGCTCGATCAGCTCTGGCAAACCCTGGGTCTCGATTCGCTCCCTCCCGACGCCGGCAGCGCCGAGAACCTGGGCAGCACCCGGGTGCCCGATTGGGATGAGGCCACCCTGCCCCAGGGCAAACCGCGGGAAGCCCCGCCGGCCACCGAACGCATCGACCTGCCGCAGATCTCCCTGCAGCCGCCCACGGGCGACACCCCGCCGCAAGCACGCGAGCGCGAGCTGGTGGTCACCGGCCTGCTCGGAGAAGGCGGCATGGGGCGCGTGCTGCTCGCGCATCAGGCCTCGCTCGGTCGCGACGTGGCGGTGAAGGTGCCGCGCGCGAACGCCACCAAAGGCACCGTCAACGCGTTGATCTCGGAGTCGATCATCACCGGCGGGCTGGAACACCCCGGCGTCATCCCGGTGTACTCGATGGCCAGCGATGCCTCGGGCCAGCCCGCGCTGGTGATGAAGCGCGTCGACGGCGTGTCGTGGTCGATGCTCATCCGCCACGCGGAAGATCCCGCGTGGAACCGCATCGCCGCGCCCGACACCGATCGCATCGAGACGCACATCGAGCTGCTGCGCCAGGTATGCAACGCGATCGCCTTCGCGCATCGCAAGGGCGTGCTCCACCGCGACATCAAGCCGTCCAACGTGCTCATCGGCGAGTTCGGTGAGGTGTACGTGGCCGACTGGGGCATCGCCACGCGCAAGCTGCTGCCCGGGCAGACCCGCAAGCCGAGCCTGGTGGGCAGCCCCGTCTACATGGCGCCCGAGATGGTCACCGGCGACGACGCTCAGATGGATGAGCGCACCGACGTGTTCCTGCTCGGCTCGACCTTGTACGAGCTGCTCACCGGCCACCCACCGTGGACCGGCAGCGATCTGCGCGCCGTGGTGGAGAACGCCTGGCAGTGCCAGCCGCGCCCCCTGCCCGCCTCTGCGCCTCCTGAGCTGGTGAGCATCTGTCTCAAGGCCATGGCAGTCAAGAAGGCAGATCGGT
>JANODF010000028.1:0-4914 GCA_031412555.1 Archangium sp.
CGACCCTCTCCCCGGAGGGGAGAGGGAGAGCGTCACATGCGTTCTTCGATGGCCTTGTTCGACATCTCGTCGGCGGCGCGGTTCATCTCGCGCGGCACGTGCACGAGCTTGACCCGCTCGAACTCGTTGAGCACCTTGAGCGCTTCTTCGTAGAGAGGCCGCAACGAAGGCGACTTCACCTGGTAGCGCCCGCCGAGTTGGCGAATCATCAACTCGGAGTCGGCGAACACCTCGACCTCGCGCACGCCCAGCTCACGCGCCCGTTTGAGCCCCAGCAGCAGCCCCTGGTACTCCGCGTAGTTGTTGGTCTGGTGCCCGAGGAACTTGCCGAGGCGATCGACCACCTGGCCTGAAGGCTCGACCAACACCGCGCCCGCGCCCGCAGGCCCCGGGTTTCCCCGCGCCGCACCGTCGGAATAGAGCCGCAGGCGGATGTAGACGGGCGCCTGCTCCACGTCGTCACCCACCTTGCCTTCGAGCAACATCGCCGCTTTCTCCAGCGTGCGTTGCAGCTTGGTGCGATCGATGTCGGGGAACGCGCCCAGCGTGGCGACCAAAGGCTCTTCGCGGGCGATGAATCGCAACACGGCCGCCTGCAGGGCGCGACCCATCATCGACCTGGAGCTCTTCGTGGCCATGCTTCCCTTTGCCTCGCGCTGGCATCAGCGCAAGGCCACAACGATTACGACGCCGGCGGTGCTTCGAGCGTCTCGGCGGCGTAGATGATTCGCGTGCACGACGGGCAGGTGTCGATGCCGCGTGAGGCGACCAGGGTGTTGAAGCGCTGAGCGGGGATGTTCATGCGGCAACCCGAACAGGTGCCGGGGTGGTTGACGGGCACCATCGCCGGCATGCGCTTCTTGCGAACCACGTCGTACTGACGCAGCAACTTGTCGTCGACGCTCTTGGCGGCGTCGGCCCGTTTGCCGTCGGCGATCCGCACCTGGGCCTCGATCTCACCGAGTTTGCCCTGGAGCACCGCGATGCGGTCGACCAGATCCTTCGTCTTGACCGTGAACTCGGCTTCTTTCGACTTCACCACTTCACGCTGCACCAACGCCTGGCGGCCCAGCTCCTGGACCTCTTCGGCCATGGTGAGCTGACCCTTCTTGGCGATGTCGATTTCGCGAGCGAGCGCGGAGTATTCACGCGTGGACCGCTGTTCGGTCAGCCGGCCCTCCCACTTGCGGACCTTGTCCTTGTCGTCCGTGATGGTCTGCTCGAGCGTGCGGCGCTGAGACTCGAATTGTTCGAGCTTCGTGCGCTCGGCGTCGACCGAGGCTTTTGCTGCATTCAGTTGCTTTTCCAGCTCTGACATCTCGCGTGGGTACACCTCGGCGTTCTTTTTCAGAGCCGCAATGTCGAGGTCCACCTTCTGCAGCGCCGCGAGAGCCAGCAGTTTGTCCCGCAAAACTTCCTCCAACGTAGAAGACAAAGACGAGAAGGGCCTTAGCTGAAACGAGTTTGCTGATCCACGACTTACGCGAATGTCTCCCGCGAAGTCGTGCGCCTCTGACACCCGCGTCAGACTCGTGGCCGCCGAACGACACCACCGTGGCCCGGGGGACCCACCGGATCCCGAGTGGAAATCGATTCTCCCGCTCGTCCGTTGAATGCCCCGACCGTTGGCAAGCACCTTGCTGAGGAAGTCCTCAGCAGCACAAAGGGGAACACCATGGGACGCACCAAGCCACCACGCCCGCGACCTCAGACCGGGAAGCCACAGGGGGAGCAGCAGCTCGGCTCGGCGGCCTGGGCGCAAATCGTCAAGACCATCCGCGAGCTCACCGAAGGCCCGGTCAAGACTTCGTTCTGAACGTAAAACGCCGCGCCCGTCTCGATGACGGAACGCGGCGTTGAGAAACGAAGCCTTCGAACGACCCGAAACTTTAAGGCTCTTCGTCTTCTTCGACTTCTTCTTCGACGTCTTCGTCCTCGGCGCTTTCTTCCTTCTCCGCCGGCTCAACCGCCTCGATGATCTTGGGCACGGCAGACAGCCGGCTCCGTCGACCTTCCGGCTTGGCGGTCGCCTCTCGCTGGTCAGCCCCGCATTTCGGGCAGATCGGGTCGGGCTTCTTCAAATCGTAGAACTTCGCAGCGCACTTGAAGCACACGTGCTTGTTGCCGAGATCCTTAGCGGGCATGGGCCGCGCGACTTAGTGGCGCTGTGTTTCCAAGTCAACGCTTCCAAGGGTAGTGTCGAGCCGGTTTCATATTGAACGGGTGCCGGCCTTGCCGAGCCCCCAGCTAAAGGGCCGGCAGTCACCTGTGAACGTCACCTGCGACAAGTGCGGTAAGCGATACGTCATCTCCGACGACAAGGTCGTGGGGAAGGCGTCCGTCAAGATCCGCTGCAAACAGTGTCAGAACCTGATCTCCGTCGCGGTGACGGCGCCCGTGGCCGCACCGCCGCAGGTGTCCGCCGCCACCGGGGGCGTGGTGCCCGCGCAACGCAGCCCCTGGGAAGAGGAGTCGACCCGGGCCATGCCCCCGCTCGACACCACCGCGCAGTGGTTCGCCATGTTGGGGGGCAAACAGCAGGGGCCCTTCGATCTGGGTGAGCTGCAGCGCCGGGTGGCCGCGGGTGAAGTGACCCTGCGCACCTATTTGTGGAAAGCGGGCATGGGCGACTGGAAACGCGCCGCTGACGTGCCCGAGGTGAGCCCGGTGTTCGCCGGCGCCACCGCACCTTCTGCGCCGCCGCCGCAGCCTCGCCCACCCACCAAATCGGTGCCCGTGGTGCAGCGCGACGTGGCGGTGGCCAACGAGGTGCCTTCTCCCGAGCTGACCCGGCCCACCGCGCAGAGCGGCTCTGGAGCGGTGGTCGCGCAACGCAGCCACGAGCCGCTCAACGATCTCTTCGGCGACGTGAGCGGCCTGCACGACGTGCCGCGCGCAGCGCAGCAAGAAGAGCCCTCGGGCGATCTGGCCCAGCTGCAGGCCGCCAACGCCCCGGTCGATCCCTTCGCCGCGCTCAGCGACAACGACGGCAAGGCAGCGCCCCCGCCCGGTGAAGCGACTCGTTTCTTCATCGCCCAGGCCGGGGTGAACAAACGCAACCCGCCGTGGAAGATCGCCCTCTTCGTGCTGGCCTTCGTGGTGGCGCCGTTGGTGCTCATCTACGTGCTCAACACCTTCGAGATCGTCACCCTGCCCACGGTCACCCGCACCAACGAGAACGGTGAAGAGGTGCAGGAGAGCTTCTTCTCCGCGGGCGGCGCGGCCGGCCTCAAGGATCTGCTCACCGGCGACGCGAAGAAACGCCGGGTGGAAGCCGAGAAACAACGCCAGGAGCGGGAAGCCCTCGCGCTGGCCGCCAAGGCGAAGGCCACTGCGAAACCCGGCGTGGTGGAAGAGCCCGAAGTGGTCAAGCCGAAGGTGCAGGACCCGAACCTCGCCGCCTTCTACGGCGAAGACGATCGCAAGACCCGGGTGCCCAGGATTCGGGGCGGCGGGCAGGAGAACACGGGCTCGGCGGTGAACACCTCGGGTCTGTCGGCCGAAGCGGTGGGCAAGGTGGTGGCCGACAAGTCGAAGGCGTTCCAGACCTGCATCGACACGGCGCTGCGCCGAAACCCGAATCTGTCGGTGGGCAACGTGACGGTGATCTTGAACGTGGGCCCCTCGGGCGCGGTGAAGTCGGCGGGGATCGAGCCCAAGAAGCATGAGATCACCGACTGGGGCCAGTGCATGATGAGCACCGGCAAACGCATCGTCTTCCCCGGCTCCGACGCGGAGACGCAGGTCGAGCTGCCCTTCAAGGTCGGCGTGGCCATCGCGCCGTAGGATTCGTTTGCATCGGTGCGCGTTCCGGCCGATTCTCCTCCGCGCATGTATCTGGGTCGGGTCATCGGAACGGTCGTCGCAACCCGTCGCGTGAGCGGCCTCGAGGGCGCTCGTTTTCTCGTGGTGCAGCCGGTCGATCACCAGAACCAACCGTCGGGTGCGGTGGAGGTCGCGGTCGATCTCGTCTCGGCCAGCCCCGGCACCCTGGTGATGCTCGAAGGCAGCCGCGAAGCCGCGCTCGCGTGTGATCCCTCGTTCGTGCCCGTCGACGCCGCCATCGTCGGCCTGGTCGACGAGGTGGATGTATGAATCTCTGTCGCGTGCTGGGCACCGTGGTCGCCACCGAGAAGCTGCCCGTGTTCACCGGGCGGAAGATCCTCGTGGTGCAGCCGCTCGATGAGCAGCAGAAGCCGCTGGGCAAGAGCTACCTCGCCATCGACAACATCTCCTCGGCCGGCAAAGGCGACCTGGTGCTGGTGATGAACGAAGGCGGCGGCGTGCGCCAGATTCTGCAAGACAAGACCGCCCCCATCCGCGCGTTGATCGTCGGCGTGGTCGACGCCGTCGACGTGCCGAAGCCGGCGTAACGCTCATGCCCGTCGCACCGCTTCCGAAGGTCCGCTCAGAGCTGGTCGCCACCTCGCGGCGGCTGCATCAGCTGGGCTGGGTGGCCAACCACGACGGCAACATCTCGTTGCGGTTGAGGGGTGACCGCCTGCTGATCACCCCCACCGCGTACTCCAAGCTCGACGTCGACGACGCCTCGTTGATCATCGTCGACATGGACGGCAAGGTGCTCGAGGGGCGCAAGAAGCCGTTCTCCGAGCTCGAGCTGCACCTGGCCGCGTACCGCGCCCGGCCAGAGATTGAGGTGGTGCTGCACGCCCACCCGCCCTGCGCCACCGCCTTTGGCCTGGTGGGGCTGGAGCTGGGACCGGTGGCCATGCCGGAGATCGTGGTCTCGTTGGGCGATCGCATCCCCACCGTGCCGCGCGCGATGCCCAAGACGCCCGAAGCGGTGAAGGGGGTCGAAGCGGCCGCCTCGCAGGTCGACGCCATGTTGCTCGCGGGAAACGGCGCGTTGACCCTGGGCGCCGATCTGAATCAGGCGCTCCTGCGCATGGAGCT
>JANODF010000029.1:0-12739 GCA_031412555.1 Archangium sp.
ACGCCAGGTGCGCCACGACGGTGCCTTCAGGCGAGACCAGGAACTTGTTGAAGTTCCACGCCACCTCGCCGCCGTTCTCCTTCAAGCCAGTGAGGTACTTGTAGAGCGGGTGCGCCGCGTCGCCCTTCACGGGGATCTTCGCGAACAGCGGGAAGCTCGTCTTGAACTTCAGCTCGCAGAACTTCTTGATCTCTTCGTTGCTGCCCGGCTCCTGGCCGCCGAAGTCGTTCGAGGGGAACGCGAGGATCTCGAAGCCCTTGTCTTTGTACTGCTGGTACAGCGCCTCGAGGCCTTTGTACTGGGGCGTGTAACCGCACGCCGAAGCGGTGTTGACGATCATGAGCGCTTTGCCTTTGTACGCGCTCAGCGAAACGTCTTTGCCGTCGATCGTCTTCATCGAGAAGTCGTAAACGCTCATAGGTGCTCCCGCGAGGGTGAGGGCCAACAGGGTAGAGGTCAGCATGGGTCCGACGAACTAATCGGGACCCTGCCCGCGCGCCAGACTCAGTGTGAGTCCAGCATCGGCTCGAAGCGCGCCTTGTTGCCCGCCTTGTGAAAGGCGTCTTCGGCCGAGATCTTCTTCTCGGTCGCGAGCTTGAAGAGGATGTCGTCCATCGACTGCATGCCCTGGGCTTTGCCAGACTGGATGATCGAGCTGATCATCGGCGTGTTGCCCTCGCGGATCACGTTGGGCAGACCCGGCGTCTTCAAGAGAATCTCGTGCACCGCCACGCGCCCTGCCCCATCAGGCGTGCGGAGCAACAGCTGCGAGACCACCGCGGCCAACGACTCCGAGAGCATGGTGCGCACCTGCTGCTGCTGATCGGTGGGGAACGCGTCGATCACCCGGTCGATCGTCTTGGGCGCGCTGTTGGTGTGCAACGTGCCGAACACCAGCACGCCCATCTCAGCGGCCGTGATGGCCAACGAGATGGTCTCCATGTCGCGCATTTCGCCGACGAGGATGACGCCCGGATCCTGGCGGATGGCGCTGCGCAGCGCGTTGGAGAAGCTCTTGGTGTCCACCCCCACCTCACGCTGCGAGAGCGTGGAGCGTTTGTTGGGATGCACGAACTCCACCGGGTCTTCGATGGTGATGATGTGGCGCGCACTGTTCGCGTTCACCTGATCGATGATCGCCGCGAGCGTGGTCGACTTGCCCGAGCCGGTGGGCCCGGTCACCAGCACCAGCCCTTGCTCCAGGGTGGCCAGCTGCGCCAGGGCCGCCGGCGCCTTCAGCTCTTCGAGGGTGCGAATGCGCTCAGGAATGATGCGGAAGACCGCCGCCGCCCCACGCTCCTGGTTGAAGAAGTTCGCGCGGAAACGAGCGAGCCCGGGGATCGCGTAGGCGAAGTCGAGATCGAGGTTGTCGGTGTAGTGCGCCCACTGCTTCTCACTGGCCAGCTCCTTGAGATGCGAGCGCAGGCTCTCGTCGTTGAACACCGGCCAGTCGGCGATGGGCGCGACCACGCCGTGACGGCGCAGGTGCGGCGCGTTGCCAGCAGCGAGGTGGAGGTCGGAACCACCCTGATCCTTGAGCAGCTTGAAGAGAACGTCGAGGCGAGCCATGGCGTCCTTTCAGGCGAAACGTTTGGGATCTTCAGCGAAGCGGCGTGCCACTTCTTTGGTGACCTGCCCCGTCTTCACCAGGTCGGCGATGGAGTCATCGAGCAGCGTCATGCCGTCGCCCCGCCCCGTCTGCATGATGGACCGAATCTGAAAGGTCTTCTCTTCGCGAATGAGGTTCGAGACCGACGGCTTCACGTACAGCACCTCGAGCGCGGGCAACCTGCGAGCGCCATCAGCGGTGGGGATCAGGCGTTGCGAGACGACGGCGCGCAGCGACTCCGAGACCATCGCGCGGATCTGCGACTGCTGCTTGGGCGGGAAGACGTCGAGCACGCGGTTGATGGTGCGAATGGCGTTGTTGGTGTGCAGCGTGCCGAGCACCAGGTGACCCGTCTCGGCCGCGGTGATGGCCAGCGAGATGGTCTCGAGATCGCGCAGCTCGCCGATCACGATGATGTCGGGGTCTTCACGGAGCGCGGCACGCAGCGCGTTGGCGAACGACTTGGTGTGTTTGCCCGCCTGCCGCTGGTTCACGATGCACTGCTTCTTCGAGTAGACGTATTCGATCGGGTCTTCGACGGTGATGATGTGATCCTGCCGCGACTCGTTGAGCATGTTGACGATCGCCGCGAGCGTCGATGACTTGCCCGAGCCCGCGGGCCCGGTGAAGAGCACCAGCCCCTGGTGAAAGTCGGCCAGCTTCGCGAGCGTGCCCGGCAGGCCCAGCTCACCCAACGTGGGCGGGTTCAACGGAATCGGGCGGAACACCGCGTCGTAGCCACGCTGCTGTTTGTAGAAGCTGGCGCGAAAGCGGCCCAGCCCCGGCAGCACCAACGCCGCGTCGTAGTCCTGCTCCTCTTCGAGGATCTTCTGCTCGGCGGGGGTGAGCCCCTCGCGAATGATGTTCTCCACCTCCTGGGGGGTGAACTGGCCGAGCTTGAGCTCTTTGAGCACGCCGCCGATGCGCATCTGCATGGGAGCGCCGGAGTGAATGTGCACGTCGCTGGCGCGCGCCTCGACGGCCGCGGTGAGCACGTCTTTGAGGGTGACCACGCTCTTCCGCGCCGAAGGAATCGCCGCAGGCACCGGCGCCGTGGGCAGGTTCACCACGTGACCTTGCGGCCGTTGCGCAGGGGCCGGAGCGGGCGCAGGTGCCGCCGCGGCAGGCCGGGGGGCTGAAGGCGCGGGTGCAGCCCCACCTCCTTGTTTCGCCAGGTATTGCTGCTGGGCCTGCTGCAGCCACTTGAGCTGCTCGCCGCTGATCACCTTGAGCTGGAGCAGCAGATCGCCCAGCGGGGGCGCCGGCTGCATCGAGCCTTGCCGCTGCATGGCCGCGGTCAGGGCGTCTTGCGTGACGAGTTTGTAGTGCAGCGCGATCTTGCCGAGGAGCGAGTCTTCCTGTGACGCCATGCTGGAGGCAGATGCTACCTGCGCGCTCTGCAGATCGTTTCGCTTCTTTTCGCCCCCCCAGGCAGATGAAGAAGGGTGAAGGGGTGTATGCCTGCGCGTACCTGTGGTTAGGGTGACCGCGTGTCTGCGAAACCTGATCCGAAGAACGAGAAGAAGCCCCCGCTTCCCGTCACCCTCAAACGTCTCTACTCGTTGGCCTGGCCCGAGCGCTGGCCCTTGTTCTTCGCCACGATCTTTCTGGTCGGCAGCAGCATGGGAAACCTCGCCTTCCCCCGGGCGATGGGCACGCTCTTCGACGAGTCGTTGCTCGGGCTGAAGGCGGGCGCGGTCGATCTCGCTCGAGTCGATCGCATGGCGCTCATCTTGATCGTCATCTTCGCAGCGACCGCCGTCGCTTCGGCGATGCGTTTTCTCATCTACAGCCGGGCCGGCGAGCGCATCGTCAGCAAGCTGCGAGGCGACCTCTACTCGTCTCTGCTCAGTCAGGAGATCGGCTTCTTCGACACGCAGAAGACGGGCGATCTCTCGAGCCGCCTCTCGTCAGACGCCTCGGTGCTGCAGAACACCGTCACCGCCAGCTTGAGCATGGTGCTGCGCAACCTGATGATCGCGCTCGGCGCGCTGGCGATGCTCCTCTACACCTCGCCCAAGCTGACCTTGATGATGATGGGCGTGGTGCCCCCCGTCGCGCTCTCGGCTGTCTTCTACGGGCGCCGGGTGCGCAAGCTCTCGCGCGAGTCTCAAGACGCCCTGGCCCGGGCCAGCGACGTGGCCGTGGAATCGTTGAGCGGCATTCGAACGGTGCGGGGGTTCGCCGCCGAGAAGAAGGAGGTCGCGCGGTACCGCGAGGCCATCGACACCTCGCTCCAGCTCGCCTTCAAGCGCATCAAGCTCTCGACGGTGTTCTTCGGCATCGCCTTCTTCGGGGCCTTCGGCGCGGGCGATTTCGTCTTCTGGTACGGCTCGCGAATGATGGCCTCGGGCGAACTCTCGCCCGGCGCGTTGTTCTCTTTCCTTTTCTACACGATGCAGTTGGCCTTCGGCCTCGCGGCCCTGGCCGAGCTGTGGACAGAAGTGCAGCGGGCCGCGGGCGCCGCCGAGCGCGTGTTCGAGCTGCTGCACCGCACCCCGCAGATCCCCGCGACCGAAGGCCGTCAGCTCGCCACTGTGCGGGGCCAGCTCGAGTTCAAAGACGTCTCGTTCGCCTACCCCACCCGCCCCGACACCCAGGTGCTGCAGCACTTCTCGCTCGCGCTCAAGCCAGGCGAAGTGGTGGCGGTGGTGGGCCCTTCAGGCGCGGGCAAGTCGACCATCGCCTCGTTGCTCTACCGTCTCTATGATCCCGCAGGCGGCCGGTTGGAGCTCGACGGCGTACCCTTCAACGAGCTCGATGCCGAGTGGTTGCGTCGGCAGGTGGGCGTGGTCGCGCAGGAGCCCCTGCTCTTCTCCACCTCGGTGGCCGACAACATCCGCTACGGCCGGCCGGAAGCGACCGATGAAGAGGTGGAGGCCGCGGCGAAGCTGGCCAACGCCGACCCGTTCATCTCCACCTTCCCCGACAAGTACAAGACGCTGGTGGGCGAACGCGGCATTCAGCTCTCCGGTGGCCAGAAGCAGCGCGTGGCCATCGCGCGCGCGGTGCTGAAGAACCCGCGCATTCTCATTCTCGACGAAGCCACCTCGGCGCTCGATGCCGAGAGTGAACACCTGGTACGAGAGGCGCTGGAGCGGTTGATGAAAGGCCGCACCACGTTGGTGATCGCGCACCGGCTCTCCACCGTGAAGGGCGCCGATCGCGTGGTGGTGCTCGACGCGGGCGCGATCGTGCAATCGGGAACGCACTCGGATCTGGTGGGAACCGAGGGGCTCTACCGCAGGCTGGTGGAACGACAGTTTGCCGCCTGAACTGAATCAGGCGGCGACGGGCAACGAAATCACCCGAATCAGCCGGGTCATCTCGTGCTCGAGCTGGGCGTAGAGCGCAGGGGCCGGAGCGAGATCGCCGGTGCCTCCGCACACCTCGAGCGCCCGCGCGCCCTCGGTGGCCGGCTTGGCGCCCAGGCTGACCAGCGCACCCTTGAGCCGATGGGCCGCTCGTTTGACGGCCAACGCGTCACCCGCGGTGATCGCCTTGTTCACGTCACGGACCAGACCGTCGGCCTCCCCCCGAAAGAGATCGAGCACCTCGTTCACGAGGGCCTCATCACCGGCGCAGTTTTCCCGAAGCGCGTTCCAATCAAGCGGTTCCATCAAATCCTCCTGAGGCATTGTGTACCCGCCTCTCCTTGATGACCCTCTCGCACCGAAGGAGGCCATCATCGTCAGACCCTTTGTGCAAGCGCTGGACCCGGACACCCCAATCGTTCTTTGGGCGACATTCGAAGGTTGCGTGAGGCGGGTGAGCAGTTTGAAATCACCCGCCGATGCCCGCCGATACGCAGCTGCTCGCCGCCGTCCCCCTGTTCGAGCGGTTCAATGACGAAGAGCGGGAGCTCCTGGCCTCACAACTCGACGAGGTTGAGTTCCAGGCAGGGCAGATGATTTTCCGCCGAACGGATCCCGGAGGGGCGATCTTCATCGTGGCTTCTGGGGAGGTGGAGGTCTTCATCGAAGACAGCACCGGGTCGCGCATCGTGTTCGAGACCGTCAAGCCCGGGCATTTCTTCGGAGAACTCTCGTTGCTCGACGGCGAGTCACGCAGCGCTTCAGCCCAGGCACTGGCGGTCACCCGGGCCCTGCGCATCGACCGACAAGACCTGGAGAACCTCTTTGCGCGGCACCCCACCGCCGCGATGGACGTGCTGGGCGTCATCGGGCGGCGGCTGCGCGAGGCGGATCGTTTGCTGGGCGTCAGACCCCGCTTCTCACCCAACGAAGCCGCCGAAGAACGGGTCACCTGGGTGCAGGCCATCGCCGACGCCGCCGCCGACTTCTCCGGCCGCTTCAGCTTCTTGCTGGTGCACGCCGCGTGGTTCGCGGTGTGGATCGCGCTCAACGTGGGCTTCTTCAACGTGACCCCGTTCGACCCGTTCCCCTTCGGGTTGCTCACGATGATCGTCTCGCTCGAGGCGATCTTCTTGTCCTGCATGGTGTTGATCAGCCAGAACCGGTCAGGCCAGAAGGAGCGCATCCGCTCCGAGGTCGAATACGAGGCGAACATTCGCGCCGGCCTCGAGGTGACCCAGCTCCACGTGAAGATCGACGCGATGCTGGATCAGCTGGGCACCCGGCTTCACCTGCTGGAGAAGCAGGTGAGTCAAAAGCCACCGAATGGTCAGAGCTGACCCGGCGACGCAGGTGAGCGGAGACCCTCGTTACGAGGCGTTGGCGTTGATCGATACTGCCGCGCCATGAAGCCAGTCTCTTTCTTCAGCCCTCAGTTCTTCCGTCAGCGCACCGAGAACTTCGCTTCTGTTTCGAACGCCGGCACCGAGTACCTGCGGCTGCAGGGTCACGCCGCCGAGCTGCATGAGCAGCGGCTGTATCTGGTGCCCGGTGGAACGCTCGATGTGATCGCCGAATCGCTCGGTGGCGTGGGCCTGGGCCGCATCGCCTACACGCCCGGGCTGCAGGCAGCGCTCAAACGGAGCGAGACGTTCCTCACCTATCGCTTCACCGCTCCGATCACCGCTCGTGAGGGCGAGTGTTTTCAGGTGAACTGCCACGGGCACGATCAGCTGCCTGCATTTCACTTCGTGATCGAGGTCGGTTCGCTGGCCTCCTGAATGCAACTCCGGGTTGTGCCGAACAGGCCTCCTGGAGGTGTGTGATGTCGTTTTCCCGAACGTGCTTCGTGTGGGTGCTCGCTGCCATCGCTGCTGGCTGCGGCCCCGCGCCCGAAGAACCGCTGCTTTCGCTCTCGCCTGATCGTTCGACCTTCGATGGAAAGACCGAGCGGGTGGTGGTGCGGATCCGCGGCTGGGCCCTGGGTGGAATGCCCGCGGAGGGTGCGGTGCACCTCACCACGCCCGTCGGCCACTTCGTCGAAGGTGAGGTGGTGACGCTCACCGAAGGTTTCGCGACGGCGACCTACGTGTGTTCGCCTGAAGAAGAGGCCGCGTGTTCGGGATCGGTGCGGCTCGCCGCAGAATGGGGCGACGTGAACGCCACCACGCAGGTGTACATCGCGGCCGCGCTGGTCATCACGCCGGTCACCTGGGAAGTGGTGTCGACGCGCACGGCGGCCTCATTGCTGGCGATCGCGACGGCGCCCGACGGCTCGGCGTGGGCGGTCGGTGAACGCGGCGCGGTGGTGCAGTTGATCGGCCGGCAGTGGCAGGTGATCGCGAGCCCCGTGCGTACGAGGCTGCGCGCGATCACCTTCGACCTGGCCGGCGATCCGGTGATCGTCGGTGATGAAGGCGTGATGCTGCGGTGGATCGACGGAGCGCTCAGGCGCCAGACCTTCCCCGACAGCGGTTCCTTTTCCGCCGTGGCGATGGATGGTGATGGCCAGCTGCACGTGGGCTCGGAAGCAGGCCTGCTCTCCACCCTCGTGGGTGATGAGCTCGAGCCGAAGCTCGATCTGCGCACGCCCGTGCTGGGCATGGCACCCCTCGACGGCGACGTGTGGGCCAGTGGTGATGGCCTGCTGGCGCGCTACTCCGCCTCGCAGTGGATGAACCTGCCGATGCCGTTGACCGCGAAGTTGTCGGTGATGCACTCGGGCAGCGAGGGCTTGTGGCTCGGTGGTGAACGCCAGGGCGCGACCAGCGTCACCGGCGTGGTCGTCGAAGGGCCAAACCCCAGCTGGCGCAGCACCACGCTGCCCGAGCCCGTGAAGGCGTTCGCCGAAGTGCCGGGTGTGGCCGAACGGTTCGCGCTCACCACCACGCATCTCTACCGCCAGTTGGAAGGCGCGCAGTGGAAGGCCGTCGAGGTGCCCGCCGCCGGTGTCGCGATGACCAGCCGCAAGAGCGGTGACCTGGTGATCGTCGGGCCCGCGGGCTTCTCCCTGCTTCGCAAATGAACGGAGGGGCCAAATCCCCTCCCAATTCCGGCCCCTTACAGGCGCTGTCACAAGAATCGACACGGTCGCGTTGAGGGAATTGAACCCCTCACGAAAGGATGGACCGCATGTCGTTCGCGCCCCGCACCCCGTCTTCCCCCGCCTCCTACGAGTCTTCGGGTGGCCGCCTGGTCACCACCGATGGCCGCGCCCTGCCCCTCATCGGCGCCTCGCTGGCTGCCGACGCCAAAGGTGGCCTCGTGCGCATCACGCTCGAGCAGACCTTCCGCAATCCGCACGACGAGCCGCTGCGCGTGACGTACTCGCTGCCGCTGCCGGCCGATGGCGCGGTGAGTGGTTTCGCCTTCCGCATCGGTGAAGAGCGCGTGGTGGGCCAGGTCGACGCGAAGGCGCGCGCGCGGCAACGTTTCGAAGACGCGATCCTCGAGGGGCGCACCGCGGCGATCCTCGATCAGGAGCGATCCAGTCTCTTCACGCAGGAGGTGGGCAACGTGCCTCCGCGCACGCAGGTGATCTGCGAGGTGCAGATCGATCAGAAGCTCACCTGGCTGCCCGACGGCGCGTGGGAGTGGCGCTTCCCCACCGTGGTCGCGCCCCGCTACCTCGGCGCCGCGGGCCGGGTGGCGGATCACGCGCAGGTCTCCGTCGACGTGGCGGATGCCGAGCTGCCGGTGAAGCTCTCGCTCTCGATGGCCATCCGCGATCGACTGCCGGAGAACGCGAGGCCGGAGAGCCCCAGCCACACGCTGCACTCGGGCCGGGGGCTGCAACGAACTGACGTGACCTTCGCCGATGAACGTGGCGCCGGGCTCGATCGCGACGTGGTGGTGCGTTGGCGGGTGGCGGGTCTGCAGGTGGGCACCGAGCTCGACGTGAGCCGGCCTTCATCGGGTCTCGCTTCGGAAGCGGCCTACGGCCTGCTGACCCTGGTGCCGCCTTCGGTCGAGGCGAAGATGACGGCGCTGCCGCGCGACCTCATCGTCTTGCTCGACACGTCGGGTTCGATGTCGGGTTCTCCGCTCGATCAAGCGCGCCGGGTGACCTCGGCCCTCGTCGACTCGTTGACGGATCAGGATCAGCTCGAGCTCATCGAGTTCTCGAATTCTCCGCGCAGGTGGAAACGCGGTTCGGTGCAGGCGACCGAGGCGAATCGGCGCGACGCGCAGGCCTGGCTCGCCCGGCTGCGCGCCAGCGGCGGCACTGAGATGAAGAGCGGCATTCTCGAAGCGCTCGCGCCCCTGCGTGCGGAGAGCCAGCGCCAGGTGATCCTGATCACCGACGGGTTGATCGGCTTCGAACATGAAGTGCTCGACGCGATCAGCAAGCGGCTGCCGAAGGGCTCGCGGGTGCACACGGTGGGCGTGGGCAGCGGCGTCAATCGCAGCCTCACCCTGCCGGCAGCGCGTGCAGGCCGGGGCGTGGAGCTGGTGATTGGCCTGGGCGAAGACGCAGAGCCGTTCGTGCAGCGGCTGCTCGCGCGCACCAACGCGCCCCTGCTCACCAACGTGGAGATCAGCGGCAGCGCGGTGCTCGGCGTCTCGCCTGCGCGCATTCCGGATCTGTTTGGGGGCAACCCCGCGCTCGTCTCGCTCAAGCTGCGGCCCGAAGGCGGCGAGGTGATCATCCGCTCCCGCAGCGCAGACGGTGACGTGGAGGATCGCGTGACGGTGCGCCCGACCGCGCATGGTGAAGGCAGCCAGACCGCGGCCACGCTCTACGCCCGCGAAGTGGTGGAGGATCTCGAGCTCGGCGTCGCCACCGGCGGCAACAAGGCCGAGCTGGATCGGGAGATCGAACGTTTCGGCATCGACTTCCAGATCTCCACGCGCATGACGTCGTGGGTGGCGGTCAGCGCGAAGCAGATGGTCGACCCGCGCGCACCTCGCCGCACGGAGACGATGCCCCAGGCGCTCCCGTTCGGCATGTCGGCGGAAGGCGTGGGGCTGCGTGCTGCGACGGCCGCGCCACTGCAAGCCGCCGTGGGCAGGGCCCGCTCGATGATGGCGCCTGCGCGTGCCTCAGCTCCGATGATGGAGAAGATGTCGAAGCGCGAGGCGCCCACGGGCTCGTTCAAGGCCTTCGAGGCGCCCGCGGAAGAGCAGGCCGATGCCGAAGGCTCCGCGGAGATGGACGACTCGCTGTCGACGCTCACCGGTGGTGTCGCCCCGCCTGCGCCCAAGGCCGCTCCTGCTCCTCCGGCTCGCGCGGGGGCCAGCGCGCCTCCGAAGAATGCACCCGCTCGCGATGAAGCGCCCAAGGGGGCCGAGAAGAAGAAGGAAGGCCTGGCCGACTTCGCCCGGCGCATGCTCAAGCCGTTCACGCAGGGCGAGGCGAAACCGCAGGGTCCCGCAGCAGCCGCGCCTGCCCCACGGCGGCTCAACGGCAAGGTGCGTCGCCAGGGCAAACGGCTGATCATCGAGATCGACGTGACCTCGGTCATCACCTGGGCTCCGGGCGGCGAAGCGCGGCTCGAGCTGAGCGACGGCACCATCGTCAAGGCGCCGGTGGTGATGGCGTTGACCACCGCCGAAGGCCAGTACGGCCTGGGGCTCACCATCACCCTGGTGCTCGAGGTCGACGAACGCACCGGAGAGCCCGCCACCGTTCACCTGAGCAATGGCGGCGAAGTGCTCGAGATCGTGCTCTGAAGAGCGCCCGATGAAAGAGGAGCTTCAGACCCTCGGAGCGATGGCCAGCGGCGACGCCCACGCGTTCGCCCGCTGGGCCTCGTCGGTGGAGCAACCCCTGCGGGGTTCGCTCCGGGCGTTCGCGACCTCGGTCGATACCGAGGCCGTGTTGCAGGAGACCCTGCTGCGCATCTGGCAGGTCGCGCCGCGTTTCACGCATGACGGCAAGCCGAACGCGTTGCTGCGGTTTGCCATGCGCACGGCGCGCAACGTGGCCGTCAGTGAGTGGCGGCGGCAAGGGCGCGCGGATCAGCAGGAAGCGCTCGAGCAGCACTTGAGCGCTGAGCTCACCATCGCGCCCATCACGCCCGACCCGCACCTGCGCGAGCAGATCATGAAGTGCCGGGAGAAGTTGCCTGGCAAACCCAAAGTCGCGCTGGAACAGCGGCTGGTCTCGGAGGGCACCGAAGACGACAGCGTGCTGGCCGAGCGCATCGGGATGTCGCTCAACACCTTCCTGCAGAACTTCACCCGCGCGCGGAAGTTCTTGAAGGAGTGCCTCGAGAAGGCCGGCATTCACCTCGACGGGGAGCTGTCATGACGCCTGAAGACGAGCTGCTGCTCGAGCAGGTCACCAGCGCGCACCGCGAACGGCACGCCGACGGCACGATCCGGTCGCACCCGGCGTGGCACGACCTCGACGAAGCAGGCCGCGCCGAAGCCTTCGAAGCCACGCTCGCCTTGCGAAAAATGGAAGCCGCCCTCGACGCTGACGGGCACAGCGCCACCGTGCGAGCGCTGCTCAATCGCCTCCAAAAGTAACGAAACGAAGTCCCCTCTCCCTTCGGGAGAGGGTCAGGGTGAGGGCCTCACTTCGTGATGCGAATGGTCCCGCCATCCTCGACGACCTTGAGCCCCTTGACCTCGGCCGCTGCGACGAACGCCGCGAAGAGTTCAGATGGGGTGAACTCCGGCTTGTTCTCCTTCGTGCCGATGGTGATGTGAATTCCGCCTGCACCGGGCTCCGCCACCACGCGCTTGCAGGTGAGATCAGAGACCACCTTGGCGACTTTCACGAGCGGGGCGCGATCGAAGAAGACCGTGAAGCGAGCGTTCGGGGCCACCACGCAGCTGCCGCCATCCAGCTGGGCGAACGAGAGGCCACTCCAGACCAGAACGAAAAGAACCGGTCGAAATGAGTTCATCGCGGCTGCTTACTTCAATCGAAGTGAAGGAGCCCGCGTAGCCAACCGTGCGAGCTTGCTCACTCCGAAGGGGTGGCGCGAATGCTGCGTAAGGGGTGTGCAGCTGTTCACCCTTCAACGGAAAGACGACACCATGAACCCTCAATACGGAATCTTCGCCTGGCTGGTCATCGGCGGTCTCGCTGGCTGGGTCGGCAGCATGATCATGAAGACCAACGCGCGCATGGGCGTGCTGGCGAACATCGCCTTCGGCATGGTCGGCGCAGTGCTCGGTGGGTACATCACGCGCACCTTCTTCAGCGATCACCTGGGCAACAACGGGCTGGTCGCGAGCTTCGGGGTGGCGCTGCTGGGTTCGTGCATCGTGATCGGTTTGATCAAGGCGATCTCGGGTAACCGCAGCTTCGCTTGACCGAGGCCCTCACCCCGACCCTCTCCCGAAGGGAGAGGGAGGCTCATTAGAACTTCGCGCGGCGCATGACGAACCGAGGCATCGCCTTGATCGCCGTCATCACCGCGCGCCAGATCGCAGGCGCGTAGACGACCGGAGTGCCCGCATCGATCGCTTCGATGACGGTCTGCGCGACATCATCGGGATCTCCCGCGAACGGAGGAATCGGCAGCCCCGCGGTCATCGCGGTCTTCACGAAGCCCGGCTTCACGCACACCGTGGTGAGCCCCTGGCTGCGGTAGCGGTGATCGAGCCCCTCGAGGTACGCCGAGAGCCCCGCCTTCGCAGCGCCGTAGAGCACCACCGGCTTGCGCGCGCGATCTCCTGCGACCGAGCTGAACACACACAGCGTCCCCGAGCCGCGCAGCAGCAGCTTCTTGCGCGCTTCCTCGCAGAACACGATGGTGTTCGCGAAGTCGACGGTGAGCATCTTGTGAGCGAGCACGGGATCCTGCTCGAGCTTCTCCTGCGTCGCGAAGACGGCCGCGGTCACCACGACCGTGTCGAG
>JANODF010000030.1:0-8420 GCA_031412555.1 Archangium sp.
GCAGGGTGCGAAGCGCGTTGAGCTCGACCGGGTCGCCGACGGGCGTCGAGGTGGCGTGGGCGTTGATGTAGCCCAGGTCAGAGGGAGCGAGCTTCGAGTGGCCCAGCGCGGTGCGCATGGCGCGGATGGCGCCGCCGCCGGTCGGGTCGGGAGCGCTCGCGTGGTAGGCATCGCCCGAGATGCCGTAGCCCGTCAGTTCGCCGAGGATCGTCGCTCCCCTCGCCTTCGCGTGTTCGAGCTCCTCCAGCACCAGGGTGCCGGCGCCTTCACCGAGCACCAGGCCGTCGCGGTTCGCGTCGAAGGGCCGCGGCGTCTTGCTGGGCGCGTCGTTGGTGGTGCTGGTCGCGAACAACGTGTCGAAGACGGCCACCTGGGTGGCGTCGAACTCTTCCGCGCCGCCGGCCAGCATGGCGGTCTGCGCCCCGTTGCGGATCGCCTCGTAGCCATAGCCGATGCCCTGGCTGCCCGAGGTGCACGCGCTGCTGGTGGTGATGATGCGGCCGGTCAGCCCGAAGAAGACGCCCACGTTCACCGGCGCCGTGTGCGACATCATCTTGATGTACGTGGTGGCGGTGATGCCGTCGGTGGTCTTGTTGAGCAGCATGCGCCCGAAGTCGGCGATGAACTCGGGCGAACCCGACGAGCTGCCGTAGCTGACGCCCATCTGGCCCGTCTTGATCCACGGATCGCCGAACAACCCGGCGTCGCGCAGGGCGATCTCCGAAGCGCGCGTGGCCATCATCGCCACCCGGCCCATGCCGCGCATGGTCTTCCGGTTGTAGACCTTCTCGTCCAGCGTGAAGGGCGCCGCCAGCGCGGCCAGCCGGGTGCCCATGCCTTCGTACTGCTGGAGCACCTCGGCCACCTGAATGGCGTTCTGCTTCGCCTTGAGGCGCGCGAAGACGGTCGGCCAGTCGTTGCCGAGCGGGCTCAGGGCCCCGACTCCTGTCACCACCACGCGTCTCATCAGCCCAGGCCTCCGTTTACCGAGATCACCTGCCGCGTCACATACGACGCTTCGGGTGAGAGGAGAAAGGCTACCGCGGCCGCGACCTCTTCGGGCCTGCCCAGACGCCGGACGGGGATGAGCTCGAGGGCGTGTTTGACCACCTCTTCTGAGACCATCTCGGTCTCGATGAGGCCGGGCGCCACGCAGTTCACGGTGATCTCTCGTTTGGCCAACTCGAGGGCCAGCGCCTTGGTGGCCCCGATGATGCCGGCCTTGGCCGCGCTGTAGTTGACCTGCCCGCGGTTGCCGAGCACCCCGGACACCGACGAGATGGTCACGATGCGGCCCGGCTTGCGGCGCTGCACGAGCGGCATCACCAGCGGTCGGAGCACGTTGTAGAAAGCATCGAGGTTGGTGTGGATGACGCTGTCCCACTCCTCGCCGGTCATCGCGGGGAAGGCCGTGTCGCGGGCGATGCCGGCGTTGCACACCACCCCGTAATAGGCGCCGTGCGCTTCCACGTCGGCCTCCAGCGCGGCGGCGGCGGCGGCCCGATCGCTCACGTCGAAGGTGAGCAGGCGGGTCTTCGCCCCCAGCGCGGTGAGCTGCTCCATCACGGCCTGCGCTTCGTCGACCCGCGAGCGGCAGTGCACCACCACGTCGAACCCGTCCTTTCCCGCGCGCAGGGCGATGGCGCGGCCGATGCCTCGCGATGAGCCGGTGACGAGAACCGTCTGCCTGTCAGCCATGGGTGTTGCCTCGCAGATACTCTTCGACGTTGGGGGGTTGAAAGGCGTTGAGCTGGGCGGTGGCGAGGAGCTCGCCCTCCAGCGTCAGGCGGCAGGCGAAGACGGCCAGCCCGTTTTCGGCCACCAGCTCCTGGCGGGCTTCGATCTCCAACCGGGCGCCCACGGGGAAATGGGGCCGAGAACACTCGTAGCGGCGGGTGCCCAGCAGGAAACCCAGCTTCACCGGTTCCTGCTTCTCCAGCGCGCGCAGCCCGGCCCACGAAGCGACGGTCTGCGCCATCAGCTCGATGCCCACCCAGGCCGGCAGGCCTTCGGGGGTGAGAAAGAGCTGATCGGGTTTGACGAGGGCCTCCACCCGCACCAGCTCGGGGGTGTCCTCCAGCAAACGATCGATGAGCAGCATCGGGCCGCGGTGCGGCACCAGGTTCGAGATGTGACCTTCGTACGAACGGGCCATGTCAGCTCCGCACCAGCGCGAGGGAGGCGTTGCTACCCCCGAAAGCGAACGAGTTGCTCAGCGCAGCGCGCACGGGCGCTGTTTCACCCGGCGTCACCAACCGCAGTTGAGGCAGCTCGAGCTCGCGTTCGCCGTCGAACCAGTGGGGCGGCAGGCGGTGGGCGGGGTCGGTCAGGGTCAACCAGCAGATCGCGGCTTCGAGCGCACCGGCGGCCCCCAGGGTGTGACCGGTGAGCGGCTTGGTCGAGCTGGAGGGCACCTGGAGACCCAGCACGGCGTCGACCGCGCGGGACTCCATGGCGTCGTTCTGCGGCGTCGCGGTGCCGTGCAGGTTGAGGTAGCCGATGTCGCCCGGGTTCAGCTGCGCGCGGGCGAGGGCCTGGCGCATCGCTTCGGCGGCGCCTTTGCCACTGGGTTCGGGCGCAGACAGATGGTGCGCGTCGGAGGTCTCGCCCCACCCCGCCAGCCGCACCGGGCCTGCCTCGCGGGTGACCAGGAAGAGCGTGGCGGCTTCGCCGATGTTGATGCCGTTGCGGTTCTTGCTCATCGGGTTGCAGCGTTCGGCGCTGACCGACTCCAGCGCGCTGAAGCCCGCGATGGTGAAGCGGCACAGTGAATCGGCGCCGCCGGCGATCACCGCGTCGACGAGACCCGCTCCGAGCCAGCGGGCGGCCGAAGCCAGCGCCTTCGCGCTCGAGCTGCAGGCGGTGGAGATGACGCAGGTCGGGCCGCGCGTGCCCAGCGTGGCGGCGAGGAAGCGGGCCGGAGAGCCGAGCTCCTGCATGGTGTAGTGGTAGCCCGGAGTCAGCGCTCCGGCCTTCACCAACGCGTCGATGGCCAGCTCGGCTTCACCGATGCCCGAGGTGCTGGTGCCCATCACCACGCCGATGCGCGCGGGGCCGAAGCGGTCGATCGCCGCGTCGACCGCGGGGCGAATCTGGGCCAGCGCCAGGCGCACCAACGCGTTGTTGCGGCTGCGAAACTCGACCGCGGCGTCTTCGAGCGAGGGCATCACCGCGTCGATGCGGCCGAGCGCGAGCGGGCGATCGGGAGCGTAGAAATCGGTGGTCTTCACGCCGGAAGGCGCGGGGCCGAAGAGCGCTTCACGCACGGCGTGTTGGCCTTCGCCCAGCGAGCAGACGAGCCCGAGCTCGGACAGATAGGCGCTCACCGTTCGCCCCGAGAGCAGTCGAGGGGCCACTTGCCGCGCGAGCCAGAAGTGCTCCCTCGACTGCTCTTGGGAGGACCGGTGTAGCGGCTCATGGTGCTGCCTCCACGGATTCGATCTCCAGCACGTAGCCGAACCGCTGCTGCGTCAGCCGCACGATCGTCCACGCCGGCGCCGCCCCTTCGTACGCGACCGAAGCAAACGCCCGCCCGTCTTGCGTCAGCACCCGCGTGCCATTCGCCTCTTCCAGCGCATAGCCCGCCGGCAGCCCCGCCCTGACCGCTTCAGCCGGCCACCAGGCCAGCTGCACATCACTCAAGATCCGCGAAGCCGTGACTGAAGGCGGCACGTGCACCGAGACCTTTTGTTCCAGGGTCTTCCCATCCCAGAGCAGGGTCGCGATGGTCTGCCCCATCGCCACCGCGGCGATGCGCACGGCGCTGGCATCGACCTCGAGCTGCGCGTCGAAGCTGCGCCGCTCGTCACCCCGCACCACGGTCACGCGCTGCGAGAGCTGCAGCTCGCGCCCCAAGGACGCAGGCGAGAGGCGCAGCCCGAACTCCACCTCAGCCGGAGGCTTTGGAGTCGTCGCGCACCCTGAAGCCAGCAGTACAACGATCAGCCCTGCGCGCACACCTGCTCCAGCACCGTGAGGCGGCGCTTGGGCTCGGCCACGTATGGATTGGTGGTGTCCCAGGCGTAGCCCGCGAGGATCGAGCAGATCATCCGTCGGATGTCGGCCTGCGGCGCGGGGTGGAAGATGATCTTCTGGAAGCCGCCGGCGTACCAGGCCTCGACGAAGGTGCGGAACGCGTCGACACCCTTCCGCAGCGGCACGGCAAAATCGGCCTGCCAATCGACGGTCTCGCCACCGAGCTCGCGGTGCGCGCACTTCGCGGCGAGGCTGGCCGAGGTCATGGCGATGGTGACGCCCGACGAGAAGACCGGATCGAGGAACTCGCCTGCGTTGCCCAGCAGCGCGTAGCCCTTGCCGCACAGCTGCTTCACGTTCGACGCATAGCCCCGCAGGGTGCGGGCCGGCGTGTCCCAGACGGCGTTCTTCAGGAGCTCTTTGAGCGACGGATCTTCGTTCACCAGCGTACGCAGCTTGGTCATCTCGTCGCCCTGGTAGGTGTCGAGGAACTCCGCCGAGGCCACCACGCCCAACGAGCAGCGACCGCCGGAGAACGGAATGACCCAGTACCAGACGTCAGGTCGCTCGGGGTGCACGGCCACGCGGATCTTGTTGCGATCGAAGCCGTTGCCCATGGCCATGCGATCTTCCACGTGCGTGAAGAACGCCTGGCGCACCGGGAAGGCCGAGGGCTGCTCGAGCTCGAGCAGCCGCGGCAGCAAGCGGGCAAAGCCGCTGGCGTCGAGAATCAGCTTCGTCTCGACCTGGTACAGCTCGCCCGTGTCTGACTTCACGGTGATCGTCGGCGTGCCAGTGACGTCGACTGCGGTCACCGTGTGGCGATAGCGCACGTCAGCGCCCATGCGAGCGGCGGCATCGGCGAGCACCTTGTCGAACTTGCCGCGCTCCACCTGGTAGGTGGTGCCCCAGCCCTGGCTGAACTTGTCGCGGAAATCGAACTCGGTGGTGCGGCCCTGCCACGAGAACGACGCGCCGTTCTTGTGCTGAAAGCCGGCCTCGACCACGTCCTTCAACATGCCCGCTTCTTCGATGTAGGTCATCGTCTGGGGCAGCAGGCTCTCGCCGATGGAGAAACGCGGAAACGTCTCCTTCTCGAGCACGAGCACCTGGTGACCCTGCTTCCGAAGCAGACCTGCAGCCACCGCGCCCGACGGACCTGCACCCGTGATGACGACTTCAAACTTCTCGACGCGCATGAGACGGCCTCCAAGGGGAACTGGGTAACCCTCCTACACAAGGCGCGCCCGGGCTCCAAGACGGCGCTACCCTCCCCGGCATGATCAGCACGATCGTCCTGGCGGCGGTATTGACTCAGGCAGCGCCGCACCAACTGAAATGGGAGCCTCGGGCCGACCTCCCTGTTACCGGCGCGCTGGTCACCGGCTGGCTGCTCTCGGAGTTCGCCTTCAAGAAGCAGCTCGCCGCCAACCCCTGCCGCTGGTGTGAGCCGAACGGCTTCGACACGGCGGTGCGCGTGGCTTTCAACCCGAACCTGACCCCCAGCGCCGAGGGCATCGGGCCGGCGCACGTGGCGAGCAACCTGGTGGGGTTCATCGCGTTGCCCCTGGCCATGATCGGCCTCGACGCCTTGCTCTCCTGGCGCGACGGCGTCTTCATGGACGCGTTCTGGATCGATCTGGTGCTGATTCTCGAGGCGACGTTCACCGCGCAGGATCTCAATCAGGCGGTGAAGTTCGCGGTGGGGCGGGCGCGGCCGTACACCATCGGCGCGAGCGACGAGCTGCTGGCGCAAGGGCATGACTTCGCCGACAACAACCTCTCGTTCTTCAGCGGGCACGCCACCTTTTCGTTCGCGCTGGTCTCTTCGGCGGCGACGGTGGCCGGGCTGCGCGGCTACCGGCACGCCTGGGTGCTCTGGGCCGCCGGGCTTCCGCTCGCGGCGACCACGGCGATCCTCCGGTTGGCGGCCGACAAACACTGGACGAGCGACATCCTGCTGGGCGCGGCGATCGGCACGAGCATCGGGATCCTGATGCCCACCCTGCTGCATGGCCGAATGGGGCCCGTCAGCGCGCGGCTGACCCCCATGGGCAACGGGCTGGCCCTCAGCGGACGTTTCTAAACGGAGAGTGGACGGGCCGCGGGTCATCGTGGCAAGTGACGCTTCGATGGTTCGCCCCCGCCTCCCAGTGTTCTTTTCCGTCTTCATCGGGCAGGTGGTCCTCGATCAGTGGACGAAGCAGCTCGCGATCGCGCACCTGAAGGACACGCCGACCTTGGTGTACCTGGGTGACGTCTTCCGGCTGCAGTACGCGACCAACGAAGGCGCGTTTCTCTCGCTGGGTGCGAGCCTGCCCCCGGGTGCGCGGTACTGGCTGCTCACCATCGGCGTGGGGCTGCTGCTGGCCGCGTTGACGGTGTACGCGTTGTTCAGCGAGTCGATCTGGAAGACCAAGCTCGATCGCGTGCAGGTCGCTGCGTATTCGTTGATCGCTTCGGGTGGGTTTTCGAATTGGATCGATCGCGCGCGCTTCGACGGGAGCGTGGTCGACTTCATGAACCTGGGCCTGGGCTCGGTGCGCATCGGCAACTTCCCCCTGCGCACCGGCGTCTTCAACGTGGCCGACCTGGCGATCCTCGGCGGCATCGGGATTCTGTTCGTGCACGGGTGGATGGAAGAGCGCCGGTTGAAGGCGCTGAAGACCGCACCGCAAACCTGAGCTGTTCGCTTCAAACATCAAAAGTGACAGCACCGCCCGGAGTGGAGAAGCCGCAGAGCGGGCGGGCTCATTCAGGCCCAGCCAGGATCGCACCCGAGGCGGCTCTCGCGAGTCGCACGATCAGGGTGCGTCCAGGGCTTCTTCTTCTAGGCGGCGCTGTCGACGGGTTCAGACGAACCGGGGGCCCGAACCTGACTCCCCGGTTTCCCTCCGGCTCAGTAGACGCCGACGAGGTCGAGCACCAGGTGCTGCGGGGCGAGCGTGCTGATGCACAACGAGCCCGTCGAGCGCACCACGCCGAAGGTGGCCACCACCTCACCCACGGTGGCGTTCTGATTCGAGTGCGTCGCCTCTCCCGTACAATCCCAGACGCGCGCGAAACCCGGCGCCTGGGCATCGATGCCGGTGAGCGTGAACGCGACCGCGCTGCTGCCCTGCCAGCCCGGCATCGACGAGAGCTCCACCCGCATCACTTGATCCGGCGCGGGCCGGCCCAACCAGCCGCCTTCGCCGTTGCGCGTATCGAGCACGCGGGCGGGAGAGACCAGAGTGAGGCTCGCACCACCCGCGCCGTAGTAGCCGGCGACGTCGATCACCACGTCGACCGGAACGTTGGAGACCAGACACACGTTGCCTCCGCTCACCGCCGCCAACGCCGCGCTCGAGGCCACGCCCTCGGTGCCGAAGTTCACCGCCGAGGTCTTCACCGGAGCGCCACACGGAACCACCGAGACGAAGCCCGGCTGGCCACGCGAGATGGCCGCGATGCCCAGCTGCGCCGCCATCGCCGAGGCCGGCACGCCGAACGGCAGGAGCGAGACCGTACGCACTTCGCCGCCGCCCAGGGCCGCACCTGCCCGGGTGTCGAGCGCGCGCGTGGGGCCCAGCGCGGTGAAGCCGGCGCCGCTGCTGCCGAAACGCCCCTGCTCATCGACCACCACGTGCGTGCGCTGCGGCGAGACCATCGACACCACGCCGGAGCTCAATGAGACGATCGTCTGGTTCGCGCGCACCGTGCCTTTGAGCGCGTTGACGGTGGAGGTGGGCGCGGGGGTCCGGCCACCGAAGAGGGACAAGAAGGTGTCGGCTTCGGGCTGAACGAGCGCCACGCCCAGCGCCACCGCACTCGCACCACCCAGGTCAGCCGCGGTGAACGCCTCGTAGACCTCGTTCCCGCTGAGCACTCCGGAGTTGCGCGTGTCGAGCAGCCGCTCGGCGCCCACGCTGGTCAGCCGCAGCCCACTCGCGCTCACGCTGAAGGCAGGCAGCTGGGCAGGCACCGCCACCGCACCCGTGGGAGCAGCCGGAGGCGTCGCGCCAGCCGCGGCCACCCAGGCATCCAGCTTCGGGTACGCAGTGTTGCCGGGGCACGAGGTCTGGCCCACCTGGCGGTGACCAACCACCGTCTGGCGATTGACGGGGAAGCGGTACTCGGCGGCGACCGCCACCATCATCTTTTGCAACGACGCGACCTGTGCCGCCGACGGAGCCCGCGCGGTGTAGTCGCCCATCAACACGATCGCGACCGTGCGTGAGTTGGCGTCGCTCGCGTGCGCGCCTTCCACCCCGGTGGCCACCATCTCGTAGACGATGCCCTGCTCGTCGATCCCGAAGTGGTACATCAAATCGCACCAGCCGCGGTTGACCCGCACTTCGCGGTCGTACCAGGCCAACCACGCCCGCGAGTCCGGCACCGAGCCCGCCACGTGATGCACGATCACCCGGTTGGGTACCTGGCCGCGGCGGCACGTGCCGGCGGGC
>JANODF010000031.1:0-3877 GCA_031412555.1 Archangium sp.
GTGTGCCGCACGGCGCGAAGGGCGATGACATCAGCGCCGGGGCGCGCATCATCGCGGCCGTCGACGCGTTCTTCGAGCTGACCCGCAACCCGTTCAACCTGCATGGCCGCGTGATGACCAAGGCCGAGGCGATCGCCTCGATGCGCGAGCAGGCCGGCACGCTGTTCGATCCGGTGGTGGTCGACACGCTCGACGTGTTGCAGAGCGGCGACATCTTGAAGCAGCGGGTGGAGCAGGACGGCCGGCAGGTCTTCGTGGCCGACCCCGATGAAGCGGTGCGCACCGACCTGATGGACTCGCTGGCCAAGGATGGGCTGGTGGTGCAGTCGGTGATCAAGCTCGACGGCCTCATCGACGCGGTGCTGGCCAACGAGGCCGACACGCTGGTGGTGGGCCTGGGTTACGGCGTGGGCGACATCGTGGCGCTGGTGCAGTTCGTTCGCGCGCGGCCGGAGAGCGCGGCGTTGCCGGTGTTGTTGCTGGGCGACCCCACCGATCCCGCGAGCCGCGAGCGGCTGGTGCAGGCCGGCGTGACCGGGTTCATTCCGTTGCCGCTGGTGCCTGATGAAGCGGCGCAGACGATTCGCACGGCGTACCTCGATCGCTTGGAGCACGGCGGGCTGGGGCACGTGGTGCGCGGCAGCTTCGACGAGCTCGCGTCACTCGAGTTGGCGAAGGTGCTCGGCGCAGCGCGGAAGTCGGGCCGGCTGACGGTGCGAAACGGGCCGCAGGAGGGGTACCTCCAGTTCGAGCGCGGCTGCATCATCTTCGCGCTGTTCGCGGACAAGAAGGGCGAGGCGGCGATTCAGCCGTTGCTCACGTTGCCGCAGGCAGACTTCTCCTTCGATCCGGAAGCGCTGCTGACCGACAACCCGAACGTCGAGAAAGACTTCGACATCGTCGCGCGCCAACTCGCCGGCTAGTCGAAGAGGTCCCCTCTCCCTCTGGGAGAGGGTCAGGGTGAGGGCGCTCACAACGAGATCGAAATCCGCAAAAGCCGAGCGGTATTCCGGGCACAGATCAAAGCCACCTCTTCCGCATCGCGGCCGTGCAGCTCAGCGACCTTCTTCGCGGTCTCCGCCACCCGGCTTGGCTCATTGGGCCACTTGCCGCGGTACGGCATGGGCGAGAGATACGGGCTGTCGGTCTCGACCATCAACCGATCCAACGGAGCGAACTTCACGGCCTCCTGGAGCGGCTCGGTCTTCTTGTAGGTCACCACGCCCGAGATGCTGAGGAAGAACCCGAGGTCCAGATACTTCCGGGCCGCCGCGGTGTCCCCGGTGAAGCAATGAATCATGCCGTCACGAACACCCTCGCTCTCGAGGATCGACGCGCACTCTTCATGCGCATCACGAACATGAATCACGATGGGCTTGCCGACCTGCTTGGCGAGCTGGCACTGCCGCCGGAACATCGCCGCTTGCACGTCGCGCGGTGAGTGGTCGTAATAATAATCGAGCCCGGTCTCACCGACCGCCTTCACCTCAGGCAGCGCGGCGAGCCTGGCCAGCGTGTCCCAATCTTCCTGGGTCGCCTGGGCAGCATCGTGAGGGTGCACGCCGATGGTCGGCGTGAGGAAGTCAGGGTGCTCTTTGGCCGCCGCGAGTGCGTGCCCGAAGTCGCCCGGCTTCTGGAGCAACCCCACCACGACCGCGTGCACCACGCCGGCGAGCTTCGCGCGTTCGATCACTTCGCCTGCGACGGGGAAGTCCTTCGTCTCGAGATGGCAGTGTGAATCGATCAGCTTCATGGCCGGGCTCCGTAGTCCACGAGGAGCGCTGCGAGTTCCTCGACTGCCTCTTGATCCTGCAGCTTCAACGACTCAACCCGCGCGCGGGCCGAGGCAGTCCCCAGGAGCAGCAGGCCTTCCGCGCCATCCAGCTTGAGATCGTCGGAGGCGCTGGAGGCGAGCAACCCACCGAGCGGCGCTTCCGCGGCGGGGTCACCAAGGCGGCCCAGTGAACGCGCCGCCGTGCCGCGGGCGGGGTCAGCCGCGTCGTTCAAGATTTCCAGAAGGCGGGGCAAGGCGCCGGGCGCTTTCACCGCACCGAGCAACTCGACGGCCATCGGGCGGTCCATCGTCCACTTCCGGCCGGCGCGTTTGAAGAGGTGCGCGATGCCTTCGGCTTCACCGAGTGCAGCGAGGGCACCGGCGAGCTGCGTCTTGTCGAAGGCGGGCACGAACCAGCTGGAGAAGGCGCGCTTGAGGGCGGGAATGGCTTGCTTGTTGCCCAGCTGCGCGAGCGCCGACGCCGCGCGGAAGCGGAGGTCGGTGTCTTCCAGCGCCTCGAGCAGGACTTCGAGACCCGCGGCGTGTTCGAGCGCGACCATGCCGCGAGCGGCTTCAAAACGAACGGTGAGCTCGGGGTCCTGGAGCGCCGCGGCGAGCGCGCCTCGCGTGTCAGGCAGCGCGAGATCGGCGAGGCGACCAGCGGCTTCCACGCGCACCCGATTGACCTTGTCAGTCAGGTGGCGAATGAGGATTTCTTTGGCTTCGTCCGGCGCGATGACTTCGGAGGCCAGGGCGAGCCCGGCGCAGCGCACTTCGTCTTGTTTGTCTGCGAGCAGGCGCACCACCGCCGGCTCGAACTCGGCTCGAAGTTCTTTCGGCGCGTCGAACGCGAGCTCGCACAAGGCATCGGCGGCCTCGGCGCGGATGTCGGCGCGCACTTCACGCTCGAGCGTCATCAACGCGAGATCGCGGTTGGCTCGGAGATCGCTCATGAAAAACCTCTCCCTGCGCGCGGGGAGAGGTCGGCGCGCAGCGCCGGGTGAGGGGCGCTCTTCGAAGTGGGCCCCTCACCCTGACCCTCTCGCCGCGTTCGCAGGGAGAGGGAAACGAGGGGACTCACTTGACCTCGGTACCGGGCGCCACATCACCCGGGTCGAGCAGCACGAGATCTTTCCCACCGGGGCCAGACGTCAGCACCATGCCGCGCGATTCGATGCCCTTGAGTGCGCGCGGCTTCAAGTTCGCGACCACCACCACGTTACGACCGACCAGCTGCTCGGCCTGATACGCCTCGGCGATACCCGAGACGATCGTGCGCGGAGTGCCTTCGCCCAGGTCGATGCTCAGCTGAAGCAGCTTGTCTGCCTTGGGCACCTTCACCGCGCTGAGCACCTTGCCGGCGCGCAGTGAGACCTTCACGAAATCGCCGAACTCGATCTCCGCCGCCGGAGGACCCGCCGGAGCGGCTTCCTGCTTCTTCGGCTCAGCGGGCGGAGGCACGACGACCAGCGTGGCGACCACTGCCTCCTCGATGCGATTGATGATCGGCGAGGGCTCACCCAGCGGAGCGGTGCGTTCCAACAGCGGGTATTGCGCGGTCTGCAGTTCCTTGAACGTGAGCCTCGGGCGATTCAGCTGTTCCGCCAGCTTCTGCGCGAGTTGCGGCACGACCGGGTCGAGCAGCGCGGTGAGCAGGTAGACGATCTCCGCCGCCTCGCTGAGCACCGACTTCGCGCCGGCCGGATCCGTCTTCACCGTCTTCCACGGCTCCGCCTTCGCGAGGAACTGGTTGGCCGAGTAGCCGATCTCCAGGATGAGCTTGATCGCCTGGCGGTGATCGAACCCGCCGAATGCCGCGGCGATGTCCTTCACCTTCGCGAGCGCGTCGCGCACGAGCTGACCACCGACCGCCTCGTTCACCGGCGCCAGGGTCTTCTCCTTCGCCAGCAGCGACAGCGTGCGGTTGGCGAGGTTGCCCAGGTTGTTCACCAGCTCCGCGTTGACGCGCTGCCGGAACTCCAGCAGGCTGAAGTCGAGATCCTCGGGGCCCGGCCCGAGCAGCGACGCGTAGTAGAACCGCAGGTAGTTCGGATCGAGCACGTCGAGGTACGGGCGCGCGTTGATGAACGTGCCCCGCGACTT
>JANODF010000032.1:0-4354 GCA_031412555.1 Archangium sp.
AGTGCGTCAGGCGCGCAGCAGCGGCGAGCGGTGCGTCAACGAACGCATGGCCAGCTTGTCGAGGCGGGTGTTCCGGTAGACCTCGAGCATGCGCTCCTGCCCGAGTGACCAGACCGAGAACATGGTGCACGTCGAGGTGAAGTGGCAGCCGCCGTGATCCTTCTCGGTGCACACGTTGACCGAGATGGGGCCTTCGACCGCCTGGATCACGTCGAGGAAGCTGACCTGCGAGGCAGGCACCGCCAGCGAATACCCGCCGTGCGACCCGCGCACTGATTTCACCAGCTTGGACTTCACCAGGGTCTTCAGGATCTTCGCGAGGAACTCCTCGGGAATGTCCATCTGCCGCGCGATCTCCCGAAAAGACGTGGTGATCCCGTCCGGCAAGGAGGCGAGGAAGAGCATCGCCCGAGTGCCGTATTCAATCTTCCGGGAGATCTGGAAGGCGTGCTGCATAGCGGAGTAACAGACCGCTTAGCATGATCGACCTCCACTCGCACACGACCGCTTCCGATGGGCAGTACCCGCCCCACGAGCAGGTCGCGCTGGCCGCCAAGGCAGGCGTCACGGTGCTCGCGGTGACCGATCACGACACCGTCGCCGCGTTGCCTGCCTGCGAGGCGGCCGCGAAGGCGAAGAACATGCGGTTGGTGCCGGGCATCGAGATCTCCTGCATCCACCACCGGCGCGAGGTGCACATTCTGGGGCACTTCATCGACCCGGTGGCCCCGAAGCTGGCGGCGTACGCGCTGCAGCTGGTCGATGAACGCGGCAAGCGCATGGAGCTGATGGTGAAGCGGCTGGTCGCCCAGGGCGTGCCCGTCACCATGGAGCAGGTGCGCGCGCTGGCCGGCGACGCCACCCTCACCCGGCCGCATCTGGCGCGCGTGTTGGTGGAGCTGCGGGTGTGCTCCTCGATGAAAGAGGCGTTCGATCGATTCCTGGGCGACGGCAAGTCGGCCTGGGTGCAGCGGTTCGAGCTCCCGGTGGATGCGGCGATCACCTTGATTCACGGCGCAGGCGGTACGGCGACCATCGCCCACCCGGGCAGCTCGCGGGTCAATCGGCTGGAGGTCGAGACCATGGCGAAGGCCGGGCTCGACGGGATTGAAGTGATTCACAAGGATCACCCGCCCAGCCAGCGTGAGTTGTTTGCGAAGTGGGCGAAGGAGCTGGGCCTCATCTGCACCGCGGGCAGCGACTTTCATGGTGAGAAGGTCGCGCCGGATCGTCACTTCGGATCGGTGGGAATGGATCCAGGCCAGTTCAAGGCGCTCGAAGCGCGCCGCTCCTGAACTCCCTCTCCCCGTCGGGGAGAGGGTTGGGGTGAGGGGTCTACTTCTCCTTCCACAACCCCGGATCGATCGTGGGCGCCTTCACGGTCGTATCCAACTCGACCGCGGCCGAAGACTTCGCCTGAGTGCCACCGACACTTCTGGCCTGAACGCTCAATGCGTTCTTCCCCTCCTTGAGCGAGACCGGCACCTCGAAGTGCCCGCGTTCATCGACGCTGACGATCTTCCCCTGCACCTCGACCAGCGCACCCGGCTGCACATCGCCCTTGAGCACCAGCTTCGGAGTGTTGATGGTCTTCTTCGTGGGCATCGAGACCTTGAGCAACAACGACGACGGAATGGTGATCGGCGCACTCGGCGCCTGACCCGGCTTCACGATCGACTGCTGCCCCGCACGAACGATCACCACCCGGCCCGCGCCCGAGAACGAGACCTCACCACTCTCCGTGCCCACCGCGACCGTGCCCAGGCCGTTGCTGGCGATCGTGAACACGCCGCCATCAGAGGTGGCCGAAGCATCGCTGCCCGTCGCGCGCACCTCGAACGTGTGCCGGCCCTGGCCTTTGACGGTGGCCTTCGCCATGCCTGATTCGAGGAGCAGCCTGGTGATGCTCTCCTTCAAGTCGCCGATGCCGACCTCGGTGCCGGGCTCCATCTTCACTTCCCAGGTCTCGCCGCCGACGAGCACGGCGTAGCTGCCGTCGGTGGTGCGCACGCCATCGCTGGGTAGCAGCGCGTCACCGGGCTTCGCGTCTTGCCAGCCGCCATCGAGGCCGCGGCGGATCTGCACGGTGCCGGTCAGCTCGCCCAGGCGGATCTCCACGGGGCGAGGGCCGGCATCGACGACGGTCACCGGCGGCACCACGACCTGCACGGGCTGCGAAGACGGCTCGGCCAGGAACAACCACCACGCCAGAGGCACCATGGCCACGATGGCGATCAGGATGAGTGCGAACCGGACACGGGGGGACATCTGTGCTGCTCCTTACTCGATTCAGCCGGTGATGCCCTTGCCCTGCCCGCCCACATCGATCACCGCCGCACCTGCCTGCTTGCGGGTGCTGCCGACCGCCTTCAAGAACAACGAGAAGCGCGCGCCTTGACCCGGCTCGCTCTGCACCTCGAGGCGCCCCTGGTGTTCCTGCACCACCCGGTACGCCACCGCGAGGCCGAGGCCGATGTTGGTCCACACGTCTTTGGTGGTGAAGAACGGCTCGAAGATGCGGGTGAGGTTCTCAGGAGCGATGCCCTTGCCGGTGTCAGCGATGATCAACGTCGCGCCTTCGGTGGTGGGCTCCACGGTCACCGTCAGGTGTTTGCTGAGCGTGGTGGTCATCGCGGTGCGTGCGTTGGTGCAGAGCTGAGCGATCACCTGCTCCAGTTGCTCCGAGTCGCCGTCGATCATCACCGGGCTCGCGGGCAACACCACGTCGAGCGTGACGCCGGGGGAGCGCTCCTTCTCGAGAGCCAGGGTCTTCTTCACCACCGCCGCCAGATCCATCGGCGCCAGCGCGACCTCGCCCCGCTTCTGCGAGAACCGGAGCAGCTGCAGGGTGATCTCCCGGCACCGGTGCGCGCTGTCTTCGATCTGCTTGAGCAGCGCGAAGTTGTCGTCGGTCTCCTTGGTGTCCATCAGGAGCAGCTGCGCGTTGCCCAGGATGCCCACCAGCGGGTTGTTGATCTCGTGCGCGACGCCCGCGCCGAGCTGACCGATGGCGGCGAGCTTCTGCGCCTCGAGCAGGTACGCCTGGGCCGCGCGCAGATCGGCGGTGGCTTCGTCGACCTTGCGCTTGAGCTCGTCGTTCCACTGCTGAAGCCGCGCGCGGGAGATCTCCAGCTCGGCGCCCATGGCGTTGAAGGTCCTGCCCAGCGCGGTGAGCTCGTCGCCACCGGTGAGCTCGGCGCGTTTCGAGAGATCCCCTTTGGCGAAGGCGTCGGCCAACGCGCCGAGTTGCTCGAGACGGGAGGCCAGCCAGCGGGTGAAGAAGATCGAGACGATCACCAGGAGCAGCACCGTGCCGCCCATGCCGCCCAGCACGCTCTGCCTCAGCGAGCGGATGGGCTTCCGCGCGGCCTCGAGGGGAATCGAGGTCACCGCGGTGAGCCCGAGTTTGCCGGGCACCCTGGCGAGCGAGAGCTGCTCGGTGGAAGAGGTGGCGAGCTCGAGACCGGCGCGCACGGCGGCCATGCGTTCGGGATCGAGGGAGGAGACCTTCTGGTGCCACTGGCTGCTGGCCACCACGCGGCCGTCGGCGTCGACGATCTCCAGCGTGGTGACGCTGGGGGCGTGTTCGACCAGCCACCGATCGAGGACCGTCAGCGTGAGCGCGAGCACCACCATGGGGGATTGAGCGCCGCGCGGCCCGACCTGGATGGCGGCGGGCATCCAGGGGCCACCGCCGCTGTCTTGCGCGGAGCCCAGCGCCATCTGGCCGGGTTCACCGAAGGTGGCCAGCGTCACGAGAGGCAGCAGCTTCGCGAGCTCATCGCGGGTGACTTTGATCTGAGGGCGGCCTTCGAGGCCGTCGACGTGGGGGGCGAAGTCGGGGCGCGCGGGGTCGACCAGCGTGGCTGCCACCACGACGGAGGATTGGCTGGAGAGCAGGCGCAGCCCGCCCGCGGCTTCTTCGGCGGTGACGTTCGGCCAGTCGATCAGCAGCGCGGATTGGGCGAGCGATTCGAGGGAGACGGCCAGTTGGGTGCCAGTCGCTTCGGCAGCCGCGGCGGCCAGGGCCCGTTGTTCACGCTCGAGGCGGGAGGCGAGCTCACGTTCGGCTTCACGCAGCAGCCAGAAGCCCGCGAAGGCGAGCGGGATCACCGCGGCCGCGAGCACGAACAACAGCAGCTTCTGGGACAGCCGCAGCATCTCCCCACGACGATACGCGAAGAACCGGCAGTTACCTCTCCCTGCGAGCGGGGAGAGGTCGGCGCGCAGCGCCGGGTGAGGGGCGCAGCGCGTGCAGTTGGGGGGGGCCCCCCCCCCCCCCCCCCCCGCGGGGGGGGGGGGGGTGGGGGGGGGTGTGGGGGGTGGGGGGGGGTGAGGGGGCAAACAAACCCCC
>JANODF010000033.1:0-3972 GCA_031412555.1 Archangium sp.
GGCGGCGCGACGCCAATGCCCAGAAACGAGAGGGCCGTCTCGAGCAGAATGGCCGACCCCACCCCGAAGGTGGCCACTACCAGCACGGGCCCCAGGGCATTGGGAATCAGGTGCCGCGCGATGATGCGGGCGGGCGAGGCCCCCAACGCCCGGGCAGCCAGCACGAACTCGCGCGACTCGAGGGAGAGCACTTCGGCACGCACCAGCCGCGCCACTTCAGTCCACCGGGTCAGCCCCAGGGCGATGACCAGGGGCCACAACGACTGCGTGCGCAGCACCGAGAGCAACGCGATGAGGAAGAACACCAGGGGGAAGGTCTGCATCACCTCGAGCACCCGCGAGAGCACCACGTCGGTCAGCCCACCCGCGTAGCCGCTGATTCCGCCGATGAGCAGGCCCACCCCTACCGCGATGATCATGGTGAGCAGGCCCACCAGCAGGCTCACCCGCGCGCCATGCACCAACCGCGCGGCCACGTCGCGACCGAGCTCATCGGTGCCCAGCCAGTGCGTCTCATCGGGAGCCCACGGCGGCGGCGTGGCCCGATCTTCGCCCGTGACCGCGAGGGTCTGCAGCGGCCCAAAATGAATCGGCGTGCGCCACATCCACTCCGCGCTCGAGGCGAGGCTCAGCTGACTTTGGCCCCGAAGCGCCGCCGGCTTCGTCACGCACGGCAGCCACCAGGTGGTGCCGTCGACGCGCACGGCGAGCGGAAGATCGGAAGCGAGCACGTCGGCGAAGAGCGCGGTCAGGCTCATGAAGAGGAGCGCGAGCAACGCCCACCTGCCACCACGATCGCGCCAGAGCCGCTTCACGCCGAGCGCTCCAGACGAATGCGAGGATCGATGAAGCCGTAGGCGAGATCCACCAGCAGCATGGAGAGCATGGTGACGAGGGCCATCACCGTCGCCACGCCCATCACCGTCGGGTAGTCGCGCGTGCCGATCGCGTCGAAGGCGAGCAGGCCCATGCCGGGGATCCCGAAGATGCGCTCGATCACCACGCTGCCCCCGACCAGATGCGGCAAGTGCAGGCCGAGCATGGTCACCACCGGCAGCAGCGAATTTCGCAGCGCATGGCGCCACACCACCCGGCGCTCGGGGATGCCGCGGGCGCGCGCCGCCTTCACGTAGTCCTGCGCCAGGGCGTCTTCCATGGCGCTGCGCACCTGCCGGGTGGCCACCACCAGCGTGGGCCAGGTCAGGCAGATCACCGGCAAGACGAAGCCGCCCTCGGCGAGGCCCTGCACGGGGAACCAGTCGAAGTAGCGCGGCCCTGCGAAGAGCATGAGGAGGATCACCGCGATCCAGAACGTGGGCACGCTCCACGCGGCGACGAGCAGCACGCTGAGCCCCTTCGCCCACCACCGACGCGCCCGGGTCGCGAGCAGCACCCCGAGTGGCACGGCCAGCCCGAAGCCCAGCACCAAGGCGAGCCCGGCCACCAACGCCGTCCGGGGCGCCGCTTCACCGAGCTTCTCGGTCACCGGGCGTTGATCGATGAACGAGCGCCCGAAATCGAAGCGCACCACCCGCGAGAGCCAGCGCCCGAACTGAAGGGGCAACGGCGCATCGAGGCCCTTGCTGGTGCGCTGCACGTCGATCACGGCCTGGCCGGGGCCCACCACCTCGAGGTCGAGCTGAAAGGGATCTCCGGGCGCCAGCTGGGCGATCACGAAGGTGAGCAGCGTGATGCCCAGGAACGTGGGGATCATCAGCAGCAGTCTTCGGAACACGTAGCGGCGCATGTCAGTCCGCGATCCACACGGCGCTCAGATCGTACCAGCCCAACGACGGCTTCAGCCCTCTGACCTTGCGCTTGAAGGCGTCGAGCGTGGGCCTGCGCCCCATGAAGAGGTACGCCTGATCTTCGTAGACGAGCCGGTGCACCTGGCGCTCGAGCGCGTTGCGCTTCTCAAGGTCGAACTCCGCGCGGATGGCGGTGAGCAGCGTGTCGACCTGCGGGTTGGTGTAGCCGACGTAGTTGGACCCTTCGGCCGCCTGCGAGGAGTGGAAGATCTGAAAGTTGTCCTGAACCGAGTCGGCAGACGACCAGCTCAACGCCATCGCGTCGAAGTCGTGAGCCCGCACCCGGCTCATGTACCCCGACACGTCGACCGTCTCGATGCGCGCGTCGATGCCTGCCTGTTTGAGCGTGTCGAGATACAGCGGCAGCAGCTTCGCCATCTTCGGTGACTGCGCCGCGGCCAGAAACGCGACCGACAGCTTCACGCCTTCCCGATCCACCACGCCGTCTGCATCGTTGTCAGCCCACCCGGCTTCAGCGAGCAGCTGCTTCGCCGCGGGGGGGTCGAAGGGCAACGGCTTCACTTCGGGATCGCAGCTCTTCGACTCCGGGAAGTACGGGCACGTGGTGCGCGGTTCGAGACCGAGATCGACCGAGCGCGCCACCAACTCCAGGGGGAAGAGCAGGCCCAGCGCCTTCCTGACGCGAACATCAGCGAAGAGCGGCTTTCGTTGGTTGAAGCCGAGCCACACATAGGTGTTCTCCGCGAAGAACACGCGTTGGTAGTCGGCCTGGAGTTTCGGGTTCGACTCCGAGGCGCGCCAGGCCGCGGGTGAGATGCGGGTCATCAGGTCGAACTCGCCGCGCTCCCAGGCAGCGATCGCCGCGGTGTCGTCTTTCACGAAACGAAAGATCACCTGCGCCAGATGCGCGGCCTGGCCCCAGTACGCGTCGTTGCGTGCGTAGGTGAGCGAGGTGCCCGCATCCCACTTCACGAAACGAAACGGCCCGGTGCCGATGGGCGCGCGGTGCAGCGGCAGTGTGTCGAACGCGCCCACGAGCGCGTGGGCCGGCAGCACCGGGAGCGCCCCCAGCAGCGTCCACGTGGCGAGGAAGTAAGGCCGCTTCCAGTGGATGATCACCGTCTCGGCGTCGGGCGTCTCCACCCGCTCGAGCGTCTCCAGATGTCCGCGAAAGGCGGTGGTGGCGTTCTTCGGCTCGAAGACCGCGTCGAGCGTGGCCTTCACGTCAGCCGAGCTGAGCGGCTTTCCGTCGTGAAACGTGACGCCGCCGCGCAACCTGATCGACAACGAGAGGTGATCGTCGCTCTCGCTCCACGACTTCGCGAGCAGCGGGTGCAGCTGACCCTCTCGCACGCGCGCGAGCGTCTCGTAGATCGGCCCCACGGTGATGCGCGTCAGGGTGCCTTCGTTGAAGCGATCGTGCAGCCGGGTCAGACCGACGGGCTCGAGCGGAAGGCGAACGGTGAGCGCGCCGCCCTCCTGCGGAGCTCCGCCCACGTCGACCACCCGGCCCGCGAGCCAGTCAGCCGAAGGCCCCGCGTCCACGGCCGTGCCCGGCCTGCAGGTGCAGGACGAAGCAGCAACGAGTACGAGGAGGAACAAGGACCGCACGTTGGGCCGCAGGTTCGCGCGGAACGCCCTCGTGGGCCACTTTGGTTTGACCTTCGACCAGATGGGCAGGGCTCACGGCACGCGAACTCCGGTGCTCAGGTACCCTGCGCCGCTCATGAATCGAGTCCTGTTGAGCAGTGTGATCGCCTTGTGTGCGTGTGGGGCGCCTTCGATCCCGGAGACCGCTGGCATCCTCTACTCGCCCTGCGATCAGGTGCTGGTGCAGCCCGAAGCCGGAACCACCGAGGCCGAACACGGGAGCGTCTCAGCGGCGATCGCGTTGTGGCGTGACGTCGGGCTCATCACGCTGTCCACCAGCGAAGGCGTGAGCGTGCCGGTGCGCTTCGCGGATGCGGCCGCGGTCTTTCATGGGGTCTACGAGCCCTCGTCGGGCATCGTCTTCATCAACCGCGAGCTGGACGGCGCCGAGCGCGACATCACGGTGGCCCATGAGCTGGGCCACGCGCTCGGACTGCCACATGTGGCGAGGGAGGAGCGCGCCTCGGTGATGAACCCGGGCAACCTCACCGTGCTCCCCTCCCCCGGCGACCAGGCCGCGTTGCAGCGGCTGTGGGACTGCGCCCTCTAGAAC
>JANODF010000034.1:0-15884 GCA_031412555.1 Archangium sp.
TTATGTGGGAGTAGGTTTTTCCTCATCAGCCAGGCTCACCCACAAAGCCCGATGCGCCTCGAAGCGCTCCTCCAGCTGCCGCCGGTACGCGGCATCGTTCGCCAGCGACGGGTCCTGGAACACGCCCCACTTCCCCTCCAACCAGGTGGCCGCGTCGTAGGCCGGCAGATCCCTGCGCGCCCCCTGCGCGTCGAAGAAGTACTCAGGCGCCGCCGGCAACAGCTGCCACGCCGCCGGCATGGTGAGCAGCGCCTCCGCCGCGAGCAGCTTCGTGTTCGCCGAGGTCTTCGTGCCGAGCTGCAGGTCGTCCCACTGCCCCGGCCCACCCCGAAACGGAGTGCCCACGAACACCACCTTCGTGACCGCCGCCTTCACCGCCTCGGGCCCGCGTCGCAGGCACTGCAGCGTCACCAGCCCGCCCATCGAATGCGCCACCACCCGAACCCGCTTCTGCGGACCCAGGCCCTCGATGAACGCGCACAACCCCGCCCCGCTCTCGCGAATGTCGAGCCGCCAGTCGTAGGCCCAGGTGATGAACCCGGGCAGCGCGCCCTTCGCCCAGTTCATCCAGCTCGCGTAGATCTCTTCTTCGAAGATGAAGGGGATCACCGTCAGCCGGGTCATCGGCCCCGTCGGTTGGAGCGGCCCGAAACGAGGCCCCTCGCGTTGACCCGAAAAAGGCAGCGCGAGGGAGCGTTCGCCCTCGCTCAGCGCGGCCCCCACCGAGAGCCACGCCCGCTCACCGCTCTCGGTCTCGAGGAACCCGCCTTTGTAGCCGTGCACGAAGACCGTGATGTCGTCACCCGCCGGAGGGAGCAGGTTCGGCTGAGGCGCCACACACCCCGCCAGCACCACGAACAAGACGGCGTTTCTCAATTCATCAACGGGGGTTTCCCCGCCTTCCGTGGGGGCGTCAGGTTCGTGCGCAGGTACTTCTCGATCACCAACAACAGGCCATCGAAGGCGTCGCGCATCGCCCACGCCTGGTGGTCGATGTCCTGGAGCGCCGAAGCGCGGGCCAACCCGGCGCGCAGCGCGGTCTGCACCCCGGCACAGTCGTCACGCGTGTCGATCAGCTTCTTCGCCGTCTCTGCGTAGATCGCAAAGCAGCGCGCGACGTCGCCCTCGTTGTACGCGGGCGCGCCCAGGCGAATGGCCTCGGCGATGGTGTCGGTCGTCGCCTCGAGGCCCGCGGCCGCGGATCCTTCGAGCAGCGAGAGCGGGTGTTCGGGCACGTTTCGCTTCGGAGGCTTGCGGTTGTCAGCCGAGAGCACGCTGAGCGGGAGCTCCTGATTCTGGCGCAGCAACGGCTCGAGGTATTTCCACGGCACGCCCAGCGTCACCACGCCTTCATCGGTCTCGGCCACGGTCACCACGCCCAGCGCGGTGCCATCAGCGCCCACCAGCGGCCCACCCGACGCATCGGGCGGCACTTCTCCCGTGAGCGAATAGACGGTGAGCGAAGCGCCCACCACCTGCACCGCGGTGAGCTGCGCGTCGACCCAGCGCGCGCGGCCTTCTCCGGTGACCATGCCGAACACGTAGACGGGCTGGCCCTCTTCCGCGAGTTTGGCCCCGGCCGCTTTCACGGGCGTGGCGTCGAGCAGGCCCACGTCGAGCACCGCCAAATCGCGCCGGCTGTCGAGCGCACAGACCGACTGCACCGGGAGCACCCGCCCGTCGGCCAGGTGCGCCACGATCTCAGGTTCATCGGCCACCACGTGGAAGCACGTGACGATTCGACCGTTCGGCGCCACGAACCCCAGCCCGTACGACTGCTGGAACTCGAGGAGCACGACGGACGCTGCGGCTTCGAGCGGCGTCATGACCTGTTCATACTCCACGGCAGCGGGCTGCGCGCTACAAGCAACCCATGGCCGACGAAGCTCCCCGCCCGTGGACACAGGTCGCGGTGCGTTCCGAGAGGGACTACCGGATCTTCAGGACCCGCACCCTCGACGTGACCGATCCGCGCAACGGCAACCCGTACATCCGCACGGTGATCGACGCGCCCGACTGGGTCAACGTCATCCCCGTCACGGCCGAAGGCGAAGTGGTGCTGGTGCGCCAGTTCCGCTTCGGGACCTGGAGCAACACCCTCGAGATCCCCGGGGGCATGCTCGACCCGGGTGAAGACGCGCTCACCGCGGCCACCCGCGAGCTCGAAGAAGAGACCGGCTTCCGGCCGGCACGCGTCACGGCGCTGGGTGTCTCGCACCCCAACCCCGCCATCCTGGTGAACCGGCTGCACAGCTTCCTCGCGGAAGACTGCCTCAAGGTGCACGCCGGAAAACAGGACGGGAGCGAAGACATTCAAGTGGTGCTGGTGCCTCGCAGCGAGCTGCCGCGGCTGGTGCGCGAAGGGCAGATCACCCACGCGCTGGTGCTCGCGGCGCTGCTCTACGACGTGTGGAAACCATGAGGTCAGGGCACCTTCCACAACTTCACCACCGCTGAATCGGCGACCGCGAGCCACACACCGTCGGCTGAGACCGCCAGCGTGGTGTTTTCGGAAGGCCAGGTGTGCTCGACCGCCGCCTTCTCGATGTTCCACAAGCGCACCAGGCCATCGCCCCCGCCCACGATCGCCCGCTTGCCGTCGGGCAGCAGGCCGGCGCTGGTCACCCGGCTCTTCCGGCGATCGAGGTCGGCGACCGGGCCCTTGAGCACGGTGACCTGCTTGCCCGCGTCGTTCCACACCCTCACGTCGATGCCGTTGGCGGTCCACGAGGCGATGGTGGCGCCCGATGCCGTCATCGTGGTCAGGGGCAGCTCGTTGGGCGTCTTCACCGTCTTCCGCGCCTTGCCTGTTCTGGCGTCGAGCAGCGAGAACGAGCCGTTTGCGCTGGAGACGAGCAACGTCTTGCCGTCCGCGGTGAAGCGCGCCGTGCGCCCGCGGAACTCGAACTTCTTGCTGTCTTTGGCCAACTCGTAGACCGCCCCGTTGTCGCCCAGGCCGGCGACCGCCAGGGTGGTGCCGTCGGGGCTGAAGGAGAGCTCACCCACCGCGTCGGGGTGGGCGATGGCCTTGAGCTGCTCGCCGGTGGCCACCTCGACCACCCGCACGAACAGCGCCACGTCGCCGATCGCCAGCCGCTTCCCGTCGGCGGAGAAGGCCACCGAAGAGAGCTGCCCCTGAGCGCCGGTGATGGTGCGCACGGCCTCGCCGGTCTTCAGGTTCCAGAGCTTCACCGTCTTGTCGCGGCTGGCGCTCGCCAACGTGGTCCCGTCGGGGCTGAAGGCGATGGCCACGATGCCGTCGGTGTGGCCTCGGAGGGCCCACGGCGTTCCAGGGAGCAGCGCTTCGGGCTCGAAAGCGCCGAGGGTGAGGACGAGAGCCAGGGCGATCATCGGTTGTTCTCCTTGCCGCGCGACCAGAGGCCCGAGCGGCCACCACTCTTGTGCTCGAGCCCGATGGCTTCGATCACCATGCCGCGGTCGGTGGATTTGAGCATGTCGTAGACGGTGAGGGCCGCGGCGGAGACGGCGGTGAGCGCCTCCATCTCGACGCCGGTACGGTCCACAGTCTTCACGGTGGCCCGAATTTCGACGGCGCCTTTGCTGGGCTTCACTTCGACTTCCACCCCCGACAGGCTGATCGGGTGGCAGAGGGGAATCAGATCGGGCGTGCGCTTGGAGGCCATGATGCCTGCGATGCGCGCGGCGCCGATCACGTCGCCTTTTTCCACGGTGTTCGAGCGGATTTTCTTGAGCGCAGCCGGGCTCATGCGCACCCGGCCGGTGGCGATGGCCACCCGCTGGGTTTTCTCTTTGTCGCCGACATCGACCATCTTCATGCGTGCAGCCGTAGCATGAACGACCGCACTCCCTCTCCCTCTGGGAGAGGGTCGGGGTGAGGGCGCCACTTCAGGTCATCACCACTCGTCGAGGATGAACTTGCGCGGGTTCTGCGCGATGCCATTCACGCGCACTTCGTAATGAAGATGCGGGCCCGTCGAGCGGCCGGTGTTGCCCATGGCCGCGATGATGTCGCCGCGCTTCACGCGCTCGCCCGACTTCACCTTGATGAAGGAGAGGTGGCCGTAGCGGGTCTTGATGCCGTAGCCGTGGTCGAGCACCACCACGTTGCCGTACCCACCTTCGAGACCGGCGAAGACCACCGTGCCGTCAGAAGGCGAGACGATCTCTTTCCCGTGGGGGCCGGCGATGTCGAGGCCGGCGTGCATCACCCGCTCCGAGGTGTACGGGTCGAGCCGCGAACCGAAGTCCGAGGTCACCCAACCGCGCGCGGGCCAGACGGAAGGCACGGAAGCGAGCAGCGATTTCTGATCCTGAAAGTAGGCCTGCAGCTCCTGGAGGCTCTGCTCCTGGCGGGTCGCTTCGGCCGACAACTTGTCGAGCTTCTGGGCCAGCACCTGCGGGCCTTCGTTGTCCTTGCTGCGCACGAACTGATTCTCACCTGCGGCGGCCAGCGGCTGCTGCTCGGTGGGGCCCATGGCGAGGTTGCGCTGAGGGTCGCTCAACAAGGTGATGGCGCGCAGCTTCTGATCGAAACGCTCGACCCGGTCGAGGGTCTGGCCGACGTGGGCCAGCTGCTCGCGGATGACCGCCAGTTCGCTCTTGAGCTTGAGGTTCTCGTCACGCAGCGAAGGGTTCTCGCGCGCTTCAGAAACGACGCTGAAATAGTGGCCCGTAAATCCGAGCCCGATGAGAATCAGGACTGCGACGGCACCGAGCAATTGGTAAATCCAGAGCTTGCGCAGGTGAAAACGCTTCACCTCCGCATGGCGATCCGGAACGACGATGAGGGTGAAGCTCTCGTTCGAGGACAATCATTCCCCTTAAGCTGGCCATACCCCCAGAAACGGGGGCGTCAAAACCGCGCGACCCTCGTCGATCAGGTCGGTCTGGCGCAACTGAAAACGCGTTTTTCTTCGTACTTACGCTTCGACCATGGTCACCACGATGACCGTGATGTTGTCGTCGCCGCCGCGCTCGTTGGCGAGCTCCACCAACTTCCGCGGGGCGTCTTTGAGCGGGTTCGAAGAGACGACCTGTTGGATCTCTTTGTCCTCGACCAGGTTGGCCAGGCCGTCAGAGCACAGGATGAAGAAGTCGCCCGGCCGCGCGATCAAGCCCATCACGTCCACCTGAACTTCTTCTTCGAAGCCGACGGAGCGGGTGATGATGTTCTTGTAGCGGGAGTGTTTGGCCTCTTCGGGGGTGATCATCCCCGCTTTGATCTGCTCATTGACCAGCGAATGATCTTCGCTGACCTGCTGAATCAGATCGCCGCGCACCAGATACGCCCGGCTGTCACCGACGTGCGCAAAGAGGGCGTTCTCACCCTTGATGCACAACGTGATGACGGTGGTACCCATGCCGGCGAGGCGTGGGTCTTCCTGGGCGGCTTTGAAAATCTCCGCACAGGCCCGTTCCACCGCACCGCGGAGGAACTCAGGCAGGGGTGAATCCTGCAGTGGGGTTTCGGGTCCGAAGGGATCCTCAGGCGCTTTCTTCGCCCCACGCATTTGCTGATCGATCGTCTCGACCGCAATGCGCGAGGCGGTACCGCCGCCTGCGTGCCCACCCATACCGTCGGCGACCACATAGAGCTGCAGCTCCTCGTCAATGAGGTAGCTGTCTTCATTGTGGTTGCGCTTCCGACCTACGTCGGTGAGCCCCGCCGAAACCGCTTTCAGTCGCGCGCCAGCCGTCTTCGACACGGCGCGGAGGTTAGGCGCACCAGCGGCACCCGGCAACAAACCTCTTTCACGCGTCTTCACGCGCTGCGTCGGTGAACCTCGACCTGCTTCTTCCGGTTGCGCTTTGGCTTCACGTGGCGCAGGGCGGATCGGAGCAGGGCTTCGGCCGCGCCCAGGGCTTCCCGGGTGATTTCGACCCCTGAAAGCATGCGCGCCAGCTCGCGGGTGCGGTCATCACCCGCATCCAGGGCCTGCACCACCGAGCGGGTTCGCCCCTTCACTTCACCCTTCTCGATGCGCAGGTGCGCGTCAGCGTGGGCGGCCACCTGGGGAAGATGGGTGATGCAGAGCACCTGCCGGTGACCCGAGATGTCCTTGATCAGCCGGCCCACCACGTCGGCCACCGCCCCACCGATGCCCGCGTCGGCTTCGTCGAAGACCGAACAGACGCACGCATCGCTGCCCGCGAGCGCCGCCTTCATGGCCAGCATCACCCGCGAGGCTTCACCACCCGAAGCGACCTTCGCCAGGGGGCGCACTGCTTCGCCGGGGTTGGCGCTGAAGAGGAACTGCGCGGCGTCGGCCCCTGCCCCGCTCAGCGGCGCCGCCTCGAACTGCACCTCGAAGCGGGCCCGGCCCATGGCCAGACGCTCCAGCCCTTCCATCACGGTGGTGGTCAGTTTGCCCGCGGCCGACGTGCGCGCCGCAGTCAGCTTCAAGGCGGCTGCGGTGGCTTCCGCTTCTGCCTCGAGCCGCTCCACTTCGACTTCGGCCCGGCGCTCGGTGCGGTGCACCAGCTCGTCGAGCTCGGCGGTGAGCGCCGTGCGTTTGTTCAGCACGCCATCGAGCGTCGCCCCGTGTTTGCGGCACAACCGGCGAATGGCATCGAGGCGATCGTCGACCTCCTCCAGCCGTTTGGGATCCGAGTCGAGGCCGCTCAGGTAGCGCGACAAGGAGTGCGAGGCCTCTTCCAACTCGGCCCGGGTGCGCCAGAGCGCCTCGCGCACCGCAGAGAGAGAGGGGTCGAGCTTCTCGGCTTCGCCCACCAGCTGGAAGGCGCGCCCCAACAACTCGGTGGCCGAACCATCTCGGGTGGCGATCAGCTCTTCGGCGCTGCCCGCCCCGTGCCGCAGCTTTTCCGACGAGGCGAGGCGTTTGCGCTCCACCTCGAGCAGCAGGTCTTCGCCCGGTTTGGGCGCGACCCGTTCGATCTCCTCCAATTGAAAGGTGAGGAAGTCGATGCGGCCGGCCACCTGGCTCTCGTCGCCGCCCAGACCCTGCAACCGGGCGTTCGCGTCGCGCAGCCGCTCCCAGGCCGAGCGGTACGCCGTCGTCACTTCGGCTTCCAGCAGCTCACCGAATCGGTCGACGAGCCCCAGATGCTGCCCCGCATCGAGCAGGGCCATGTGTTCGTGCTGACCGGCGATGTCGATCTGCGCCTTCATCAACCGTTGCAGCACGCCCACGGTGACCAGCGCCCCGTTGACGTGCACCCGGCCCCGCCCCTGCCGCCCGAAGGCGCGCCGCACGCTCACTTCAGGCCCGTCATCGGGCAGGCCCAGTTCGCTCAAGCGCGAGGCCAGGACCTCGGAGCGTTCGAACAACCCTTCGATCACCGCCTCGTCGGCCCCGCTGCGGATGACGTCGGGTTCAGCCCGGCCGCCCACCAGCAAACCCAACGCATCAATGAGGATCGACTTTCCCGCGCCGGTCTCACCGGTCAACACGGTGAGGCCCGGGCCGAAGCCCACCTCAGCCTCCTCAACCACCGCAAAGTTCTTCAGTCTCAGTGTGATCAGCATCCCGTTGCCCTCCATCGGAGATACTGAACACCCTATCAGTACCCACCGACAAGTGAAGGAACGGGCGCTGAAAACCCTGAAATCTCAGCGCACTGGCTTCAGTGCTCGAACTTGAAGAGGTCTTCCACGTCGCGTTCGGTGAGCGCCTTGCCCACGTCGGCGTCGGTGCCGAGCACGCCTGCCGCCAGCTCACGTTTGCGCTGCTGCAGCCCGAGGATCTTCTCCTCGACCGTGCCGCGGGTGATGAGCTTGTAGGAGAACACCGCGCGCGTCTGACCGATGCGGTGGGTTCGATCGGTGGCCTGATCTTCCACGGCCGGGTTCCACCACGGATCGTAGTGGATGACGTAGTCGGCGGCGGTGAGGTTGAGGCCCGTGCCACCCGCCTTGAGCGAGATGAAGAACACGGGCGGGCCGGCCGGGTCGTTGAACGCGTCGACCTTGGCCATGCGGTCTTTGGTGCGGCCGTCGAGATAGAGGTACTTGAGCTGCTTCTCGTCGGCCTGCGTGGTGAGGATCTCCAGCATCTCGGTGAACTGGCTGAAGATGAGCGCGCGGTGGCCTTCGCGCACCAGCTCGTCGACCAGCTCGGAGAACCGCTCGAGCTTGGCGGAAGGAGGCAGCGCGGTACCCGGGGGCAGCTTGAGCAACCGGGGATCGCAGCAGACCTGACGCAGCTTCATCAGCGCGGAGAGGATCGAGATGCGCGACTTGTTGAAGCCGAGCTTGTCGATCGAGTCGTAGACCTTGCGCTTGCTCTCCTCCAACACCTCTCGGTACAGCGCCTGCTGGCCCGTATCCATGTCGACCCAGGTGACCACTTCGGTCTTGGGCGGCAGGTCTTTGGCCACCTCGCTCTTGAGGCGCCGCATGATGAACGGGTGGATCTTCTTCTTGAGGCGGTCACGCGTCTCGGTGTCGCCCTGCACCGTGATGGGGTGCTCGTAGCGTTCGTGGAAGCTCTCCGCGTTGCCCAGAAAGCCGGGCATGAGGAAGTCGAAGAGGCTCCACAGCTCGGTGAGGCGGTTCTCGAGCGGCGTACCGGTCAGCGCGATGCGGTGTTCTCCACCGACCGCCTTGCAGGCCTGGGCCGTCGCCGAATCGGCGTTCTTGATGTTCTGCGCTTCGTCGAGAATGACGGTGCGGAAGTTGAGCTTCTTGAGTTCCTCGAGATCGCGGCGGATGAGCGCGTAGCTCGTCAGCACCATGTCGACGTTCTGCAGCTTCTCGATGTTGTCGCGGCGATCCGCGCCATGCCAGGTGACGTAGGTCAGCTCGGGCGTGAACCGTTCGATCTCCCGCTCCCAGTTGGGGAGCACGGAGGTGGGGGCGACCACCAGGCTGGGCGCCTGGCCCTGCTCTTTCCTGATCTTGAGCATCAGGGAGAGCGCCTGCACGGTCTTGCCCAGACCCATGTCGTCGGCGAGCACGCCTGACAACCCGTGGCGGAAGATGAACCAGAGCCAGGAGAGGCCGGCCTCCTGGTAGTGGCGCAGCTCGGCGTTCAGACCCTCGGGCGCCTTCACCGGGGGAATGCCGTCGATCTCGCGCAGCTCGGCCATGGCGCGCTTGGCTTTGCCTTCGATCTCCACGTCGCTGAGGGTGGCGAGCAGGTCGAGGGCGGTGGCGTGGAAGAGCGGAAGGCGCGTGCGCGTCTTGCCGGGCATGGCGCCCGCTTCTTCGAGCAGCGTGGCGACGCGCTTGAGCTCTTCGACGTCGGCCTCCGCGAAGCTGCCGTCCTTGAGCGGGATGAACTTGCGGCCCGAGTCGAGGAACATGCGCACCGCGCCGAGATCGACGCTCTGATCTTCGCTGGTGAACTCAGCGTCGAGATCGAACCAGTTCACCGCCGTCATGTTGACGCGGATCTTCGGCTTGAGCTTCGCGCGCATCATCACCCTGGGCGGTGATGCCGCGAACACTTCCCACGACTTGGGCAGCTCGCTGCGGCCACGCGCCCAGAAGTCGATCGCCGCATCGCCGTGCGCCTCGAAGCTCATGCTCGCTTCGTCGAAGCGGAACCGACGCTCGACCAGCTGACGGCCCGCGGCGCGCTCCAGCACTTCGTTGCGAAGGAAGAGCTTGCGGCCTTCTTCGGTCAGGCCGCTGGCGTAGCCGAGGTGCTGCGCGCTCGACGAGACGGGCACGGTGACGGCTTTTCCATACCGCGCGGCCAGCTGCGCCTTCACGTAGTCAGGGCGGCCCTCGACGGTGAGCAGGAAGCTCGGCTCGGTGGTGTCGTCGACTTCGATGCCGTCGGCCTGCAACGACAGGCGGAAACGCGGCAGGTGCGCGGCGAAGAAGGAGAGCACGCGATCGAGCTGCGCCGGCGGGAACGACATCGTCGGCTCGAGCAACCACTTGCGCAGCAGGCGCGCAGGGAAGTCGGGGTCGAGCACCCACGCGTTCTGGCCCAGCAGCGCCCAGGTGCGTTGACCGCAGAGGATCACCGTGTCTTTGAGCGGTACCGAGGAGTCATCGGGCATCGCGATTTCGATGCGGGCGACGGCGCCTTCGGGCGAGTTCTGCAGGCGGATAATCGGGCGCGCCGGCTCGGTGGGGAAGTTGAGCGCGGTGCCGCGGTAGATCACCCGGCGCGAGCGCATCACGTCGAAGAGGTCAGCCAGCTCCTCGTCGTTGAGCACCACCTTGGAGTCGTAACGGACCTCGTGCTCCGCCAGCTTCGCCAGCACCCGCTCGTCGGCCGGCGCGATGCGCGTGCCCGCGGTGAGGATGCGTTTGACCTGCACCGGGCCCTTGGCCGCCTGGTCGGCGCGGCGCACGTCGATGATCCACACGCGACCACCGGTGGTGGAAGGCGTGGGGGTCAGCCGGTAGTGGAATTCGAGATCCGACTGGGCGGAAAGACCAAGCCAGTTCTCCAGCTTGGCCAGCCCGGGAGGCGCGTCAGGCGAAGGTTCGGCCGCCACATCGTCAGTGGCCGGCTCTTCTTCGGTGGGGGTGGCGGCAGGAGCGCCATCGGCCGGCGCGGGCACACCTTCGATCTCGGCCTTCGCGCGAACACGGGCCAGGTAGACCAGGCCGGCGGCCACCACGTGCTGGCAGTGCGCTCCGTCTTTGTTCCACGCAGCGCAATTGCACATCGACTCGATGGCGCCCTCGTTGGGGGCCAGCTGCACGGTGTATTTCTGGCCTTCACTGCCCGTCACGGTGGCAGCGATGCCCACGTCGGTACGCGCCAGGCCAGAGACGCGGCGCGCCTCGGCGTACTGCCTGCCCTTCTTGAAGGTCAGCGGCTGAACCTCTGCCTTGAGAGTCTTCAGCCAGGATCCATCGTCGGGGGGCAGCATCGTCACAGCTGAGTCGGTCACTGATGGGCGCTCTTGGGAAACGGGAACGGAAAGGGTGGCATTAACACGCGTTGACCGTGCCTGCACGCACCGACTGGGTCCTGAACCGGCTGGACCTGTCATATAGGCGTTGTCATGTCCGAGACCCGGCTCGCAGATCTGGAAGTGAAGTGCGCGCACCTCGAAAAGATGCTGGCGGACCTGTCCGAAGTGATGTGGCGCCAGCAGAAAGAGCTCGATGCGCTCAAAGATGCCTACCGCGGCATCAAGGACAAGTTGAGCGTGGACCCCGGCCTGGTGGACGCCAGCATCAACGAGCGGCCGCCGCACTACTGAGCGGCGACTCGGAAGGCCGGCGAGTCGAGCGTTTCGTTCTGCCCATCGGAGCCTTCGACGGACGTGCGGTAGAGGTAGCCGCCCTCGGGCAGCACAGCCGGCAGTCGGCCTCGCCCCGTCGTCGAGGCCCCGCTCTCGAGGAACACCAGAATGGCGGGGCACGCACCTTCGGCCTGATCGTCGACCTGGCTTCCGTCGGCCGCTCGAAGGTCGACCCTGCACAAGTTGTAGCCAAGCCGGGCCAGCGACCTGTTTCGCAACGTCAACGTGACCGAGTCGCCCGGTTGGTAGCTGGCCTGGTCGACGGTGAGCGTCGCATCCATCCCGCACGCGCTGAGCATCAGCAGCCAGAGCATTCTCACGGCTGCACCGTCAGCGTGAAGCGGCCGAAGGTGTTGGGCATCTCGCGGTTCCAGCCGTCGACCACGAGGAAGTACGTCTGCCCCTGCGTGACGGAGAACGCGAACGACTCAGGCACGCCCGCCCCTGCCGCATCTGCGAAACGAACACACTGCGCTGCACCACAGGTCGGTTGCAGGAGCAGCAACGCTGCATCGAACGTCGCTTCGGGAGACACAGTCGCAGTCACCGTGCCGGTGGCCGTCGCGGTGTATTGGTAGACGAGATCGCGCGCGTCGAAGAACGAACGGCGGCACGCGGCTGAGTAGGTCAGCGCGGAGTAGGTGTCGGTCGCGCCGGAAGTGTCTCCGGTCACCCCCGTCGGACCGGCCAACACCGCCACGGGTGCAGCGCAGGTGTCATTGGCGGGCGGCAACGTCGCGGTGCGCTTCGTCACGGTGAGCGTGAACGCGCCCGTGGCGTAGGAGTTCGAGTCGACGAACAGGAAGTACGTGCCCGCGACTTGATTGGGGAGGTAGATGCGCAGCGGCCGCGAGGTGGACTCCGCCACGCACGCCAGCTCCGAGCCCGCACTGAAGCTGGTGCACATGTTCGGCGAGCGCACGTAGAGCGTGGGAACCAGGCCACTGCCCGCAGCCGGGGTCACGGTGACGTCGACGTCTTGCGCGCCGCTCAACGTGTACGAGTAGACGAGGTCGCGGCCGAAGCGCCGGGGAATGAAGTCGGTGCCGCACGCCGGCGCGTTGTGGGTGGGCGCGTTTGAGTTGCTCGCCCCGAATGTGCTGCCCGTGACGGTCGCCACGTTGTTGGTGAAGCTCAACGATTGTGCACCCGCACAATCATCGTTCGCAGGTGCGGTGGTCGGCGCGCTGCGCGTCACGCTCAGGTTGAAAGCACCCGAGGTGCCCCCGGACGAGTCGACGAACACGAAGTAGGTGCCCGCGGCCAGGTTGGTCTGCTGCGTCGCCACGCCGCCGACCTGGTTGAGACACACCACCTCGTCGGAGAGCAGCTGACTGCCGCAGTTGCTGCGGCGCACATAGAGCGCAGGAATGAGCGGCGAGCCGGAGGCTGGGGTCAGGCTGAAGCCGACGTCTTGCGGCTGGGTGAGCGTGAATTGGTACACCACGTCGCGGCCGCTCTGCTTCGCGCTGGGACTGCAGGTCGGCGAGACGTCGCCCGCATAATTGTCGTTGGCGGCCTGCAACGTGGAGCCACTCACCGTGGCCACGTCACCGGTGAACACCAGCAACTCAGGCGCGGCACAGCCGTCGTTCGCGGGTGGCGGCGTGGGCGGCGCGGTGACCACCTCGAGCTGAAACGGCCCGCTGGTGTCGGCCGCCGAATCGACCCACACGAAGTACGTGCCCGCGGGCTGATTGATGAGCGCGACCCGGCCTTCGGTGGGCGCCAGCGGAGAGACGCAGCCGCGCTCCCCTGCCCGGCTCGCGTCGCTGCAGGTCGCAGCGCGCACCGAGACGACGGGATTGAGGGTCGGGCTCGCCCCGGTCGGAGTCACCGAGATCGTCACGTCCTGCGCCGCGGTGAGGGTGTAGCTGAACACCACGTCGCGCCCGGTGCCCCGCGCGGAGTCACTGCAACTCGGCGTCAAATCACCCAGCACGTTCCCATTCGTCGCCCAGGTCGTATCGCCCAGCCCCGTCGCCGACGGGCCGCTGAAGGTGAGTAGGGTGGGCGCCGTACAGACATCGTTGTCGACCGTGGGGTGAGCGTCGATCTCGAGCTGAAAGGCGCCGGTGGTGCCGTCCGCTGAATCGACCGTCACGAAGTACGTACCCGGCAGCTGCCCCGGCACGCTGGCCTGTACCGCCACCGCCGCCGAGCCCGCCTGACACGCGCTCTCGACGTTCGGAGCCAGACAGGGCGTGCGAATCGACACCACGGGATGAAGCGCAGAACCCGAGATCGGCCGCGCCACCACCGTCACGTTGCTGCGCGCGTTCAGCGTGTAGCTGTAGACGAGATCGGGGCCCGCCAGTCGCGCCGTGGCGCTGCACGAAGGCTCGGTGGTGTTGTCGTTGGTGGCGATGAGCGTGTTCCCCACCACCACCGAGCGCGTCACGCTGCTGCCGTTCACCGCGAGCGCGGTGGCGCTGGCGCAGGTGTCATTCGAAGAGCTGCTCGACGGCGGCTGCAGCGACACGGTCAACGAAACCCGGCCGGGGGCCCCGTTGGCCGACTCTACGAACAGGAAGTAAATGCCGACCGGCAACGAGGCAATCGAGAGCCCGGCAGACCCGCTCGCCGGCGCATCACAACCGAGCTGCGTTCCGGTGCAACCCGAGCGCAGGAAGACCACGGGCCGGGCGAGGCTGCCGGACGACGGCGCCACCGAGACCGTGAGCGACTGAACCGTGGTGGTGGTGAAGGTGTAGACGAGCTCGGCCCCCGCGGCGTTGCAGGTGCCCGCGGTGTCGTCGATACCCTGCCCCGGCTCAGAGGAGATCGAGCTGGTTCCCGTGCCTGAAGGGAGAATCACGCGCGCCGAAGCACAGGTGTCGTTGAGCGCGTTGCACTCGCCTGAACCCAGGTTGCATTCCCGGCCCGGCCCACACTCCGCGCTGGTGCTGCACGGCAGGCACTGCTGCGCATCGCAGATCGGCGTGGGGTTGAGACAGTCAGCGGTCGACACGCAGCCGACGCACCCATTCGTTCGAATGTCGCAGACGGGCACCGCCGAAGACGGGCAGTGCGCGTCGAGGAAGCAGTCGACGCAGGTGCGCGTGGTGGGCTCGCAGTGCTGCACGCCGAAACATTCCTGGTCGGAAGCGCAGCCCGCGTCGATTTCTCCGGCATCCTGGCCCGCATCGAGGCCCGCATCCGTCCCCGCGTCGAAGCCCGCATCGAACCCAGCGTCCACGCCCGCGTCGAACCCGGCGTCCACCCCTGCATCCCTGCCCGCATCAGACGCGCCCGCATCGAGGCCCGCATCCCGACCGCCATCGACCGGGGCCGCCGCGCACTGACCCGTTTGCGAATTGCACAGATCCGAGCCGGTGCACCGCACGCCCGCGCACTTGTCAGCGGGAGGATTCACCAGCGGCCCAGGGCAGGCGCACAACAGTCCGAAAACACTCAACAGAACGGCGCGTCGCATGGGGTTTCGCGAGTGTATCCGCATCCCTACGCAACTCACCGGGGGCAAGGTACGACAATGTGTTCAACGTCTCGTCTGCTAGTTTCCGCGCCCCGCCACCCAGGAGCCCTGCACCATGCCCACGAAGATCGACGACTCGATCGCCCGCGCTCTCCGCGACAACCGCGTCTCCATCACCGAAGTGAAGTCGCTCATCACTCAGGCGAAGTCGCAGCCGCTCACCGCCGAGACGAAGGCTGAACTGCAGACGCTCCTCACGCAGCACGCCGACAAGTTCGGGGTGACCGCCACGCGCGATCTCCGCACCTTTCTGGGCAGCGCGAACATCACCCAGCCTGCTGCGCCTCCCGTGCCCGCCACGCCGCGCGCGATCGCCGATCCCACCGTGCTCACCAAGCACACCACCGACACCACGTGGAAGCCGGTGCAGGGCGGCAAGCTGTTCGTCGACGGCGTGAACTTCGATGACGTGGTGCAGGGCTCGATCGCCAATTGCTACATGGTCGGCGCCTTCTCGGCCGTCGCGCAGGCGAACCCCGACGCGATCAAGAACGCCATCAAGGAGAACGGCGACGGCACATACACCGTTCGCTTCTTCGAGAAGAGCTCCAGCGGCGCGATGAAGCCGGTCGAGGTCACCGTCGATGGCGATCTCCCCCAGAGCAGCATGGGCAGCGCCCGCTACGGCAAGGCCCGCGAGAGCAGCGAGCTGTGGGTCGGCGTACTCGAGAAGGCCTACGCGCAGTGGAAGGGCGGCTACGAGACCATCGGTAACGGCGGCTACCCCGGCGAGGTGATCACCGCGCTCACCGGCAAGTCGACCTCGTACACCTCGAGCAAGTACACCGACGCCAACACGCTCTTCACCAACATCCAGCGCGGCGCGACGAACCTGAAGCCGATGACCGCACCGACCCACGGCAAAGAATCAGGCGTCGACTACAACGGCACGGGCGTCTACGCGTGGCACGTCTACACGGTGCTCGGCGCGGTCGATGAAGGCGGTCAGAAGTACGTTCAGCTGCGCAACCCCTGGGGCAGCACCGAGCCGGGCAGCGATAACAAGAACGACGGCATCTTCAAGATGAAGCTCGATGACTTCGCCAAGCTGTACCAGGGCGTCGACATCGGCCAGTAAGCACCGATGGATCTCGCTCAGGCCGTTCGCGACGCGAAGCCCAACGACACTCTGAAGGTCCCGGCGGGGCGCTACACCGTCAACCTGGAGCTCACCCGCCCCATCACCCTCATGGCCATGGGCCAGGTGGTGCTCGACGGTCTGCATGCGGGC
>JANODF010000035.1:0-2131 GCA_031412555.1 Archangium sp.
GCCTCAGCGCTCGATCACACCGAAGCGCGCGACGCGCTCAAACGCCTGACTGCCGCAAAGTAGCTGCGCTCCCTCTCCCTTCAGGACAGGGTTGGGGTGAGGGCCTCGAGCAAGAATCTCAAGCTCGCCTCGCACCCCATCTCGGCACGGGCTCCCTCACCCCGACCCTCTCCCAAAGGGAGAGGGAGTTCAGGAGTTCAGGTCACGCGTGACAGGCCTTGAACTTGCGACCACTGCCGCAGGGGCAGGGCTCGTTGCGCTCGACCTTGGTGAGGGTGACCTCGGGCGCACCGCTGTCGTAACGCCACTGCCCACCCTCCCGAGAGAAGGTGCTGCGTTCATGCAGCGCGTGCACTGCCGCGCCTTCGAGATAGCGGGCGATGAACTCCACCATGCCCTTCTCATCGGCCTCAGTGCCCGCTTCTTTGGAGACGATCTGCAACGAGAGCCAGGCCACTGACTTCGCCCAGCGCTCCGTTTCTTCCCAGCTCTGATCCCGCGTCGGCTTCAGTTGGCTGGCCCGCAGGTAGTTCGCGTCACCGCGTGAAAACGCCGTGTAGCGGCTGCGCATCAAGGCCTCTGCGGTCTCGGCGGGCTTCACGCCGGAGAGGCGCGGGCCGCAGCACGCCTCGAAGTCAGCACCGCCGCAGGGGCAGGCGCTCATCGGCGCGCGGCCTCGGCAGTGAGCTCCAGCTTCTCCGGCTCACGCCGCGCAGAGGTGCTGGTGCCGGTGATCAACCGCGCGCTGCGCCCGAAGGTGAACCAGGCCCACGCCCACTGGAACATCACGATGACCCGGTTGCGGAAACCGATCAGGTACAGGATGTGAATGAAGAGCCACGCGCACCAGCCGAGGAAACCGGAGAGCCGCAGCGGCCCCGACTGCGCGATACCCGAGGCGCGCCCGACGGTCGCCATGATGCCCTTGTCGAGGTACTCGAAGGGCTCGGTGGGGTTGCCCACTGCAGCCGCGAGGATGTTGTCGGCCGCGTGTTCACCCTGCTGAATCGCAGCGGGCGCGAGGCCGGGCACCAGCGTGCCGTCTTTCTGGGTGAACGAAGCGAGATCGCCCACCACGTACGCCGACGGGTGACCCGGAATGGTGAGGTCGTTGGTCACCTTCACCCGGCCAGAACGATCGAGTTCCACACCGAGCGTGCGCGAGAGCGGCGACGCCTGCACGCCGGCCCCCCAGAGCACGGTGGCTGCAATGATGCGTTCACCATCGAGCGACACACCGTGGGGATCGATGTTGGTGACCTTGGTGTTGAGCCGCACCTCGACGCCCAGCCGGCGCAACGATGCGAGGGCCTTGTCGCTGAGCTTCTCGTCGAACGCAGCGAGCACACGCGGGCCAGCCTCGATGAGCAGCACCCGCGACTTCTTCGGATCGAAGCGCCGGTAGTCGCGCGCCACCGTGAAGCGCGACAGCTCAGCGATCGCGCCGGCCAGCTCGACACCCGTGGGGCCTGCGCCGACCACCACGAAGGTGAGGAACCGCTCACGCGCCTTCTCGTCGTCTTCCTTCTCGGCCTCTTCGAAGGCAGTGAGCACGCGCCGACGCATCTCCAACGCGTCGTCGAGAGTCTTGAGACCGGGGGCGAAACGCTCCCACTCGTCGTGGCCGAAGTAGGTGTGGCTCACGCCGGTGGCAAGAATGAGGAAGTCGTAGTCGAGCACCTCACCGTCGGAGAGCTTCACCTTCTTGGCGGCCAACTCGATGCCCGCCACCTCGGCCATGCGCACTTCGACGTTGGACTGCTTGGCCAGCAACGAGCGGATGGGCGTGGCGATGTCGCCGGGCGAAAGGCCCGCGGTGGCCACCTGGTAGAGCAGCGGCTGAAACAGGTGGTAGTTCTGCCGATCCACGAGCGTCACTTCAACAGGGCCGCGCGAGAGCCGCTTGGCAGCGTACAGCCCGCCAAAACCACCACCGATGATCACCACTCTCTTCATCTGCTGCGTCATGCGCGCAAGATAGCCAGTGAAGAGCCCTTCCGCCTTCAGTTCACCAGAACTTCGCGACGAGCCGCACGCCCGCGGAGAACACGTTCGCGGGCCGGGTGTACGCGCCGGGGAGGAGATCGCCCGACTGGTACCGCGCATAGATCTGCACGGGCACGCCGACGCG
>JANODF010000036.1:0-2622 GCA_031412555.1 Archangium sp.
GCCGACCCCGCCGCGCCGCGACAACTCTTCGAGCAACGCGACGTCGTCGCGGTGGAATGCATCCACCGCGCGCCCGCATAGGAGGAATCCATACAACCCCGCGGGCCCCGCGATCGGGAGAACGGCAAGGGTCCCGATCCCCAACACGACGTTCAGGAAACGAGCTACCAGCGGGGCGGGGGTGGGCTGCACCCGCGCCTGTCCAAACTCGCGGTAGGTGACCACGAAGGGCTCTTCTTCGCCCATGAAGTCCACCAGCCCCGAAGCCCCGTCGGCGCCTTCGGTGTACGTCCACGCGTCGCTCGACCGGGTCATCGCCGCCAGGGCGGGCTCCATGGTCGCCTCGCGAAAACGGGCCGCCTTGAGCACGCCCCGCACGAAGAACGCGCGGCCATTTTCGCCCACCGCCAGCCCACCGGTGCGCCGGGTGCGCATGAGGTGGAGCACCAGCTCGCTCACCTCCCGGCCTCCGCCGCGGCCAGCCAGTTCCCCGGTGCGATCGGGCAGCTCGGCCATCAACAGCCGCAGCCGGTTGACGTGCAGGCGCGCGCTGAACGGCTCCTGGAGCAGCTCCACCACGCCGGTGCGCAGCTGGCGCACGAACCGTTCGTCGGCCACATCGCGGCACAACAAGGCGACGGGCACCGGGGTGGCCTCCAGCCGCGCCAACAAGGCGGCCAGCGGGGGCGAAGCGAGCTCGGAGTGCACCAGCAGCACCGAGGGGCGGAAGTCGCGCAGACTTTCGCTGACGTCTGCGGGCGCGAAGCTGCACCAGGTCACCGGGAAACCGGCGCTGTCGAGGGCCAGGCCCATCTTCTGCGCCGGCGCGGTATCGGCATCGATGATCAGTACGCGTGCTTCAGTGCCCATTCGTCTCGGTCGAGCTTGCCATGCAGCAGGCTGGAGCGCCGTTTCTGATCCCCAGATAGAGGGGCGCGGGCTGATCCACAGGGCCGCGCCCGCCGGGGGAAACCGTTGCGATTGAGGGCGCCTGTGCTATGCGCCGCGCGCTGTCAATGAAGTCTCTCTGGCTTCATTTCTCTCGCTGGGGGAACACCCGATGAAACTTTCAAGACTTGCGGGCGTCGCAACACTGCTGACGCCGCTCCTCGCCTTCGCCAACGAGGCGAACCTGGTGCTGCCGGATCTCTCGTCCCAGATGTTCATGGGCATCAACGGCCGCGCGCTTCTGATGTCGGGCATCGCGGTCTCCGTGCTGGGTCTGGCCTTCGGCCTCGTGCAGTACATGCAGCTGCGGGCGCTGCCGGTGCACAAGGCGATGCTCGAGATCTCCGAGCTCATCTTCGAAACCTGCAAGCAGTACCTGATCACGCAGGGCAAGTTCATCATGGTGCTCTGGGTGTTCATCGGCGCCGTGATCGCGGTGTACTTCTCGATGGCGCACGTCGACGGCAAGGCCGCCGAGTGGTCCACCCCGGTGCGCGTCGCCATCATCCTGTTCTTCTCGCTGGTCGGCATCGCCGGCAGCTACGGCGTGGCGTGGTACGGCATTCGCGTCAACACCTTCGCCAACTCGCGCGCCGCGTTCAGCTCGCTGACGGGCAAGCCCTTCGGCACCTACGCGATCCCGCTCAAGGCCGGCATGTCGATCGGCATGATGCTCATCAGCACCGAGCTGCTGCTCATGCTGGGCATCCTCTGCTTCGTGCCCGGTGAGCTGGCGGGTTCCTGCTTCATCGGCTTCGCGGTCGGTGAGTCGCTGGGCGCCTCGGTGCTCCGCATCGCCGGCGGTATCTTCACCAAGATCGCCGACATCGGCTCCGACCTGATGAAGATCGTCTTCAAGATCAAGGAAGACGACGCGCGCAACCCCGGCGTGATCGCCGACTGCGTGGGCGACAACGCGGGCGACTCGGTCGGCCCCTCGGCTGACGGCTTCGAGACCTACGGCGTGACCGGCGTGGCGCTCATCGTGTTCATCCTCCTGGCGGGCGACGCGTCGAACAACCAGGCGGTGCAGGTGCAGCTGCTGGTGTGGATCTTCGTGATGCGCGTGATGATGGTCATCACCAGCTTCTTCTCGTACACCATCAACGATTTCATCGCGAAGGCCCGCTACGCCACCGCGACGCACATGAACTTCGAGCAGCCGCTCACGCAGCTGGTGGTGCTGACCTCGATCCTGTCCGTGCTGGTGACCTTCGGCGCCTCGTACCTGCTCATTCCCACCATCAGCGGCGACACCACGATGTGGTGGAAGCTGTCGGCGATCATCACCTGCGGCACCGCGGCGGGCGCGATCATCCCCGAGCTGGTGAAGGTGTTCACCTCGACCGAGTCGCGGCACGTGCGTGAAGTCGTCACGGCCTCCAAAGAAGGCGGCGCGTCGCTCAACGTCATCTCCGGCCTCGTGGCCGGTAACTTCTCGGCCTACTGGCTGGGCGTCACCCTCGTCTTCCTGATGGGCATCGCTTACTGGGTGTCGGGCCTGGGCCTGGCGCACCTGTTCCCCATCGCCGGCAGCATCGACCCCTCGCCCGTGTTCGCCTTCGGCCTGGTGGCCTTCGGCTTCCTCGGCATGGGCCCGGTCACCATCGCGGTCGACAGCTACGGTCCGGTGACGGACAACGCGCAGTCGGTCTACGAGCTCTCGCTCATCGA
>JANODF010000037.1:0-3053 GCA_031412555.1 Archangium sp.
CCAGTTGCATCCCGATATCCAGGAGTTTGGAGACTTGGAATCGAGAAGGGTGCTGCGGTTCAAGACAACAACCGGCACTTCAGGCTTCGATGCCCCTGCTGAGCTGCAAGAGGGCGAAGCGTATGATCGAGAATTCAAGTCGTCGTTGATGTTCGACCACAAAAAATCGGCCGCAACTCCAGGTCTTGCACCGAAGGAGTACCGCAACGATGACTTGGTCTTCTCGGTTCTCAAGACCCTTGCGGCCTTCCTCAATTCAGGCAGCGGTACCCTCCTAGTTGGCGTCCGAGATGACGGCTCCATCTGCGGGGTCGACGACGACTTCCCATTTCTAAAGAAGCCAGACTTGGATTCGTGGGAACTCTTCCTGCGCGACAAAATCTCGACGTCCTTTCACTCTGGGCAACAGGTGAACGACTACATTGACATTTCCTTCTGTGCCGCTGCCGAAGGGGCCGTCGCCAGGGTTCGCACCGCTCGTCGGCGCGACCTCTGCTACCTCAAGGACAAGAAGGGGGATGTCTGCATCTACCGACGTCAGGGCAATCGGACGGTCAAGTCGGAGGTGTTCGAAATCGAAGAGCTGGTCCGGACCAGAGACAGCCAGGCTATTCAGTTCAGTGGTCGTCGATAGAACTCGGTCGCGACCACGAGCATCAGCGTAGGCTCTGCGGCGCGCGCCACGGCAGCGGTGAGCTGAGCCGCGGTGACGAACCATCCCTCACCGGCGCTTCGCCCTTTCTCGTTGTCCATGTTGACGCCGCCCCGGCCCGCCTGCACCGCGAAGTGCGACACTGAGGGCTTTGCCCCGTGCCCCACCCACCTGGAAGTCGGGGGCGTCTTCTTCACTCACCCAGCGCGCGACTTCGTACGGAGACCACGGGAGTTCTCGCGTCGCGAAGGCGTGCGGGACCAAGCTTCCAAGTCCGTGTGGACCGTCATCATCCACAAGATGACCATGCGGGTGTGACGAGCAGGTTCAGACCGAGGGATTTTTCGGGGATCGAACCATCGCACTTCGTGAGTGCGCGCGGACAAACGGCCAATCGGTCACCGCCAACCAGCTCGAGCCTCCATCCCGGCGCTCTTCCGCTCGTTGATGGCGTAGCCGACAAGGGATCCAACAGCCAGCCCCCTTCGTCGGCACCGGTGGCGCGATGGAGACCAACTGCCGCTGGCGGCCTTCATGGATCTCGACCAGCGACGGCACCTGCTTCTCGGCGAGCACCAGTCGCGCGGTCGGGCCGCGCAGGCGCTTCAGCGAGCCCTCAGGTACGCGCAGCACACCCGCCACCGCGCGCTTGATCTCGACGCTCGCCGCCTGCCGGCGCTTTCAGTGGCGGGCACCGTCAGGGCCCTCGCTGTTCAGACACGGCTCTCCAAGACCAATCCTGCATCAATCAACCCCATCCACTGCCGTCCGAGGTGGAGCGCGAACGTCGGATCTTCGAGGAGGACGCCGCATTCGAGGTTCTTCGCGTGGGCCGCTTGAGTGAAGTTGGCGCTGGTGATGAGGGCACATTCCCCATCAACAATGACGCACTTGGCGTGCATATTGAAACGCGGATGCGAGGCCAATGCCCGGGCGTCGTAGTAGACGCGCGGCCGTGGGTTTCCGAACGGCCAAACTTTGTCCATGACTTCGTGGGCCGAATTGCTCCCATAGGCCTCAGGGTCGAGGATGTGCTCAGTGGGTTGTTCGATGTGAACGAAGAAGCGAGCATCGACGCCGCGGTCGCGCATGGCGATCCAAAGGGGCTCGAGCAGCGAGCTGCCCCTGGTGAAGTCGTAGCCGGCGACAATGACTTGTCGTTGAGCCCTTTCGAAGAGGGCACGCAAAACCACCGCGGTGTCACGGGCGGTTGCGTTGGCTCGTTCGGGCCCGGTCCAGACGAGCTCGGGCGCGGGACGCGCGCCTTTGCGCCGCTCCGAGAGGGAGACGTCGAGCACGCTGAGGCACGCGAGTTCCGTATGCCCAGCTAGCGCCGCCTCGAGGGCTTCGAGCTGGTTGCGGACGCCATGATCCAGCAGTCCGGCCCGCGTGACAGGGAGTCTGAACCGCCCCGCGGCCATTGCGTTGCGAAGGCGCTCGAGCGTGGAGGTTGCGACCTCCGAAAGGTCGGCACGCTGGCCAGTCACGGCCGTACCTTGAAGAACGCAAGCTCCGGGTCGTTGCCGATCGTGGGCACCAGCAGCGCCCGGTCCAAGAATCGGTTCTGCCACTCGCAGGAGCATTCCGCGATGTAGAGGCATCCGTGGCACGCGGCACCTTCGCTTCTTCGATCGCTCGAAGGATGCCAGGGCTCATGCGCTGCACACACCGGGTCATTCGAACATAGACGACCGAGGTCCCACGCTTCTCGTAGGTGGTGGCGAATCTGCCGGCCCTCTTCGACGAGGCCGCCGAGAGTTCCCTCGCTGCCGGTCGTTCCTGTCCCGAGAAGCACCGCGGCCATCGCAGGCTCCCCTGTGGGCCCTCCAGCCTGAGAATAGATTCGCTCGCGAATAGCGCTGGCGGCGTAGCCGCACTCGAGGCTGATGGCAGTCAGCAACAGATGCGAGAGCGTGTGGAGCAGATAGAAGCGCGCGCCTGGAAACTCTCCGCGCCCTTCAGCGGCGTAGGCCTCCATCAGGAGTTTTGTGCGTTCGACAACAGCAGGCCGCAGCTCCCATGCCTGAACTGCTTCTTCGTCAAGTTCGAGGAAGATGCCTTCGCCGCGCACTTCTGCCGCCGGCAGCCACTTCTGATTCCCGTTCGGGAGCATCAGTGCAGCTGGCTTGTGCTTCACACGCTCGAAGTCGAATTCGCCCTGCAGGTTGCTGCTGATGGAATCGAGCCGGCTGAAACTAACTTGGACGCGAATCTCGCGCATTTCGGGAATCACGATCAGTCCACGAACCCCGTGGGGCAGATCGATGCGCGTACGGGGTATGCGAAAAGCAGCAAATTGGCAGCCAGCGTCGGGCTCATTTCCGGGCTGCTCGTCAGGCGCGCTGACAATGCGCTCGAACTCGACCGTCCGTAGTGGGCGCTCGTTGTCCTCTGTTCTCTC
>JANODF010000038.1:0-1541 GCA_031412555.1 Archangium sp.
GCAGCGCCCCGGGACGATCGGCCCCGACGCTGCCTTCTTCACCACGCTCTGCGAGCCGCGCCTTCACCATCAGCGCACCGGCCGCGGCCCCCGCCAGCGCCACCGTCCACCCAGCCGAGAACCCGAACAACCAGGGCACCGCCGGCAGAATCACCGACAACGCCATCAGCAGCATCCGGTCGAACTTGTCGCCGCGCACGCAGGCCAACGACGTGGCCACCAACGCGAGGAATGACAGCGGCACCTGCAGCTGCAGCCGCTGGGCGACGAAGGCGAGCACGCCGGCGCCCGCTCCGGCCGCCAAGGCCCGGGTGACGTTTCGCTCGAAGGCTTCACGATGCTGCAACTGGATGACGGCCGTGTTTGACATGGCGTTGGGGACCCTGACCCTTCAGTACGTGGAGCCCATCAAGCCGTAGTCGCGACGGGCCTGAGTGCGAATCTGCTTCTGGAGAATCTTGCCTTCTTCCAGCGTGCTCGCCTGGTCGATGCCGACCTCCAGCTTCTTCTGGTTCTGACGATCTTCTTCCATCGCGGGCGCGCCGGCGACCGAACCGGCCTCGTCGAACAACACCTCGTTGGCCTGCAGCCACTTGCGCGCACCATCGCGGTCACCCTGCTCGATCGACTCCGCTGCTTTCGCCGTGTTGTCGGCCGCCCGGGCGCGCGCCGCGAAGACGATGGCGTCCTTGTCGCGGTTGTCCATCACCACCTTCACCTGGTCGGTGGTCATCGCCGACAGCCGCGCTTCACCATGCACCGCGCCGTCCGCCAGCACGTCGAGGTACGAAAGGTCGAGCGCGCTCACGTCGACGGTGTCACCCGCGGTCACCGCGTCGACGGTGAAGTGGGCCACCACGCGCTCCTGCTGGGCGGCGGCGAAGTCGGGCAGGGCGACGGTCACCAGCTCGGAGTCGCCCTCCATGCGCCGGGTGACCTGCGAGTAGCCCAGCACGCGCTGAAGCTGCGCGCCCCTGGGCACCCGGAAGGTGAGGCTGACGCCGCGAGCGACCTGCGTGCCGGCCGCGTTCAGATCCTTCTGGAAGATGGCGGCGAGCTGGGAGGCATCTTGCAGGTACGCATAGGCACCGGCGCCCACTTCGGCGAAGCCCGACATCAGCTGCTCGTTGAAGTCGTCGCCCACACCCACGCTGCTGACCGACACGCCGTAGCTCCGGATGTCCTTGACGATCGCGGTCAGACCCTCGAACTCGATGAGCCCTTCGGTGGGCTGCCCATCAGAGATGAGGATGAGGCGGTTGACCTTGAACTCGTTGCGCGCGGCGAGCAGCACGTCGCGGCCGGTGGTCAGACCCGCGCCGATGTTGGTGCCGCCGTCGTCCCAGATGCCGTCGACGTAGGCGAACATCTTCTCTTTGTTGCCGGTGGTGGCCAGCATTCCATCGAGCGACTTCACGTCGCTGCCGTAGTGCACGATGGCCAGCCGGTCGGTGGGCGAGAGCTGGCTGATGAGCTGCCGCGCCGCCTGCTTGGCCTGGTTGAGCTTGAACCCCGACATCGAGCCGGAGCGATCGATCACC
>JANODF010000039.1:0-3179 GCA_031412555.1 Archangium sp.
CATGCCTGGCTCACGTCGAGCGGACCGGCTCCTTTCCGAAGCTGGACTCGGCCGATCGTCGCCAGTTCACACTCGCCCGCTGGCTCGGCAGACAACTCCGCCTCGTTCAAACTGGAACGATCCGAGGCAATCGCGCGACCGCCATGAGGAAGCTCCTCGCGCTCCGTTTGACTCGCTTGGGGGCGTAGGCGGAAGCGGGCAGACCCAATAGCGTCAGTCAGGTGACTGACTTGCCGCTGACCTGGACTCCGACGGCGCTCGGTCGTAAGGCGTCAAAGGCGCCCGAGTGGAACGCGCGGGTTGATGGCGAGCAATTGCGACTTGTCATCGACGGCGTTCAGACCGAGCTGCGGGTGAGCGAGCTCCGCAGGGTCGCCATCAAGCGCGGTATCTTGTGGTCCGCAATCGAACTCTTCAAAGACCGGCAGCCGATTGCCCTCCGCGGCATGAGTCATCGCTCGGCGCGATCGCTCAAGACTGTCCTCGAGCGCGAGATCGCCCGGCACGCCGAACAGGTTCGCATCGCCGTGCTCATCGCTCGCTTCGCCGTCGAGGCGCGCGAAGTAACCGCGTGGGCCCGCGAGTTCTTCCGAGCGTCGAAGGACCATCAGTCCGCCAAGGGCTGGCTTACTCGAGAGCTCACGCTGCAGTGGCAGGCGTGGAAACCCTGCCCAGAGTTCGGCGAACTGCTGAACGAACCTGCGCTCCAAGAGCACATCGACTCTCAGCGAGGCACAGTTCTGGAGGCGATCGACCTGTGGTCGAGTGACCTCCTGACCTACGTCTCCCAGTGGAACGAAAAGTATCTCGAGTCCGAACTGCAGGAACACCACGACTTCTTCCAACGCGTCGAAAAGCAGCCTCTGACCGATGAGCAGGCGAGAGCCGTCGTGTGCTTCGACAACCGCGTACAGGTGATCGCGGCAGCCGGATCGGGAAAGACCTCCACGATGGTGGCGAAGGCCGGCTACGCCCTCCGCCACCAACTCGTTGCGCCCGAGAAGATCCTGCTGCTGGCATTCAACGCCGACGCGGCTGCCGAGCTGAAGACCCGCATCCGCGACCGCCTGCTCCCACTGGGTCTGCCCGCCGATCGAGTGGCCGCCCAGACCTTTCACGCTTTCGGTCTCGAGGTCATTGGTCGGGCAACCGGCGTCAAGCCGGCGCTCGCGCCGTGGCTTGATCGGGGCCAGGACGTCGATCAGGTTATGCGCATCGTCGACGAGTTGCGTGACTCCAGCGCGGCATTCCGATCGTCATGGGATCTCTTCCGGGTGGTGCTCAACCGCGACCTCCCTGAGTTCGGTGAGGAGGAGAACGACCCGGAACATTGGGATGCGGCAACCAGGGCCAGAGGATTCCGAACGCTTCGCGGCGAGCTGGTACGCAGCCAGGGCGAGCGTCTCATCGCGGACTGGCTGTACTTCAACGGGGTCAGCTACGAGTACGAGCCGAGCTACCAGCATCCGGTCGCCGATGAGACGCACTCGCAGTATCGGCCCGACTTCTACTACCCAGACATTGGCGTCTATCACGAGCACTTTGCACTGGACGCGAACGGGCAACCGCCGGCCGAGTTTGAGGGTTACGCCGAGGGCGTGCTCTGGAAGCGTGCCACCCACGCTCGGTACGGCACCTCGCTGATCGAGACGACCATGGCGCAGATTTGGAACGGATCAGCCTTCGCGCAGCTCGCCGCGATGCTTGAGAGCCGTGGCATCGTGCTCGACCCGAATCCCGATCGCCCGGTTGCCGGGTATCGCGCCATCGACAACGACCAGTTGGTGCGCACGTTCCGCAGCTTCCTCACACATGCGAAGAGTAACCGACTGGATGACGCCGCTCTCCAGGCCCGGCTTGCCGAGTCGCCGTCCGACCGATTCCGCTTCCGCCACTCAATCTTCTTGATGCTGTTCGCCGCCATCCGGTTTGAATGGGAGCGCAAGCTCGTCGACGCCGACCATATCGACTTCGAGGACATGCTCAACTTCGCCGCCGATCACCTGGAGAAGCAGACGTGGATCAGCCCGTACGAGCTGGTGATGGTTGATGAGCTGCAGGATGCGAGCCCAGCGCGGGCGCGGCTCGTCCGGGCGTTGGTCAATGCACCGGGCCGTTACCTCTTCGGTGTCGGCGACGACTGGCAGTCGATCAACCGGTTCGCCGGCGCAGATCTGTCGGTGATGACCGACTTCCACGCGTGGTTCGGTGCAGGGGAGACGCTGCGACTCGAGCGCACGTTCCGCGCGCCGCAATCGATCTGCGACGTCTCAAGTCGCTTCGTGCAGAAGAACCCAGCGCAGCTCCAGAAGAGAGTCACCTCGGCAAGTCCCGAGTTCGCGCCGTCTATCAGCGGGTTCGCGGCGCGCTCGGAGGACAAGCTCGGGGGTGCCGTGATCGAGCACCTGGCCCGCCTGAACGAAGGCGTGCGCACCGGTTCCGTCGAAGCTGGGCGCGATGGCAAGGTGTCCGTCTTCGTGCTCGGTCGCTACAAGCAGGATTCGAAGTACCTTCCGCCGCGCCCTTGGTCGCACCTCACGGTTACCTTTCACACCATCCATGGTTCGAAGGGTCTCGAGGCGGACTACATCGTGATGCCCCGAGTAGTGAAGGGCTCGTACGGATTCCCGAGCAAGAGCATGGACGATCCAGTGCTCTTACTCGCGATGCCTGCCCGCGAAGAGTTCCGGTTCGCTGAGGAGCGACGACTGTGCTACGTCGCGCTCACCCGCGCCCGCCGAGCTGTCGCACTCTTCACAATCGAGGATCGGGTGTCACCATTCCTTGTCGAGCTGGCTCAAGAGCATGGCATTCGACTAGAGCGCCTGTCGGGCGTCGCCGATCCGGTCGTCCCGTGCGCGGCATGCAAGCGCGGCACAATGCTGCTGCGCCGGGGCAAGTTCGGTGCGTTCCACGGATGCTCGGAGTTTCCAAAGTGCAAGAACACAGCGAAGGTCTAGCGGTCGCCGCCAGCCTTCACCCGCCCACTGATCGCGTCGATAAGACCCTGCATTTCAGCTCGGTGAGCCACGAGTCCGAACGGTAGGTGCCACGCATGGCGACGTCGAGTATCCGGTTGTGCCTCATGGTCGTAGTGCGCGGCGTATCTTTTGCTGGTTCCCACTGGTTGCTCCTAGAAGTGACGAAGCGTCCGGCCATGCAGGAATAGGTTTCGTCAG